>CADDYT010000033.1 GCA_902810755.1 Chloroflexota bacterium | reverse complement strand
CCCACAGGCCAGCCGCCCACAGGCCAGCCGCCCACAGGCCACCCGCAAGGGGTGGCCCTACTATACACGATGCGCGCCCGATTGCAGCGGGAGAGAGTGAAGGCTATCATGTCATACTCTCCAATGAGCTGGTCGATGCGTTTCCTGTACATCGGGTCATGGTCTACGAAGGGAGGCTATATGAAATCTATGTGGATGCGCGCGAGGGCCAGCTATACGAGGTGCTGGATGAGCCGAGTACACCGGAGGTCGCTGCGTATCTCGACCATTATCAGATTCCCTGGCGCAGCTTTGGCGAGGGCTGGCAGGCGGAAATCAATCTCGATGCGATACGCTGGATGCAGCAGACTGCCAGCCGCCTGTACAGATCGGCGCGCGCAAAGAAAGGCAAAGGCTTCCTGCTCATCATCGATTATGGAGATAAGGCCCGCGCACTTTACACCGCCTATCGTCGCTCCGGCACCCTGGCCTGCTATTATCACCATCAGATGAACGAAGCCCCGCTTGCGCTGCCGGGGAAACAGGACATTACAGCCCACGTCAACTTCAGCGCGCTCATCGAGGAGGGGCGGCGCTGCGGCCTGCGTCTGCATAACTTCACTACACAGAGCAAGTGGCTGGAGACAATGGGCATCTATGAAGAACTGGACACGCTGCGCAAAACACACTTTGCCGAGGCGGACAGCGACCGTGCCTCGGACAAAGGCCAGGTTGCCCTCTTCCGGTGGTATAATTTGCGCAACCGTGTCGCCGCCCTCACCAGCCCGACCGGCATGGGCAACTTCAAGGTGCTGGTCATGAAAGGCTAACAGGAATTTCAGCAAAAACTCCACTATAGATGAGCCACACATATATAGTAGGGGTATCCCTTGCGGGTACCCTGGTGGCTCAGCTAATACTTCCTGGGAAACCGGTAATTGTCATACGAACTGCCCTTCGGCGGGGCCACGCCCGTATCGGGAAACTGATTCATCAGCTTCTTGAGCAGCGAGCTATTGCCATTGTTGTAGGTAAGCGCGCTGACATCACCACTATTCGGAGTCGGCGTGGCTGTAGGGCCGCCAGCAGTTGACGTGGCTGTCTCTGTGGGGTTGAGCGCGGCATGCGCCGGTGTGGAGATGGCAGCCACCGGCGTCTCCAGTTGACTGACCACCGTCGAAGAAACACTGGTCTGCGACTTCAGGTTTGCCTCCACGTTCTTGAAAATGCCGGGAGACAGGATGATATACAGAGCAGCCAGCACAACACCCAGCACGAGCAGCCGGAAGAGCCATCGAATCATACACATACCTCCTTGCGCCAGGCAAGCAAAATACGGTACCATTATATCCAGATACAGCAATATTTGTCCAGCTTTCTGAGATTTCTGGGAGAGGAAAACAGCATGAGTCAGCAGCGTATCGAGCCGAGTTCAGGGCAGGAATCAGTCTGGGATTACCCACGCCCGCCCCGGCTGGAAGAGAGCAAAAAGCATATTCAGGTCGTTTTCAACGGCGTGGTCATCGCTGACACGCGCCGCGCGCTGCGCATTCTGGAGACCAGCCATCCCCCTGTCTACTACATCCCGCCGGAAGATGTCCAGCTTCGATACCTCAGCCCCACGACCCGCACGACCTTCTGTGAGTGGAAGGGAGCCGCCTCGTACTACACCATCAGCGTCGGCGACAAAACCGTCCCCAATGCTGCCTGGTACTACCGCCATCCCACCTCTCCCTACGAACCGCTCGCCTGCTACATCGCGTTCTACCCTGGCAAGATGGACGCCTGCTACATCGATGGCGAGCGCGTCCAACCCCAACCCGGCGATTTCTACGGCGGCTGGATTACGAGTGAGATTGTGGGGCCGTTTAAGGGAGGAGCGGGTACAGCGGGGTGGTAGTGGGTATAGTGTATCGCCGTCTGCTCTATAAAAAAGCAAAGCAAGCAGGGCTGATAGCACGGTGCTTATGGCCTCCGCGTCGGTCTATAAAAAAGCAAAGCAAGCAGGGAGAGTTTCTGGATCTCTGACACCTCATGAAAAGATGAGGTGTCAGAGGCAGATGCTCAGATTGATGGTCTCTGCCAGCCGCCAGAAATGGTCTCGATCTGTTGAGCGACTGCCAGAGCGACATCCTCACGCCAGGGGCGAGCCACCACCTGGACGCCAATGGGCAGGCCATCGGGAGAGGTGCCGCCTCGTACAACTACGGCGGGCCATCCGGTCAGGTTGTAGGTCATGGTGTAACTGAACCCCGGCAGTTTGTCCTCGTCAAAGGTGGTTCCGTGGGGCAAAGCAGGAGCAGTATTCACGGGACAGAGGATTACATCATACTGCTCCAGGAACGACAACATGGCTGCTCTGAACATATCCCAGCGAGCCAGTAATCCACCAAATGCAGCCGTTGACAGTGCGTAGGGATGGAGGATGCCTGCCAGCTTCAGCAACAATGGAGACGGCTCTGCGGTTCCCGTCAGTTGGAGTAACTGTTGCATCCCTGCCCCACCATCAGCAGCAAAGAGGTCGCGTACAATCTCATAGCTTTGCTCGATCCCATATGGACGAGCCTCTTCCACAACCATGCCCATCTGGGAGAGGGCCGTTGCCATTGTCCTCACCACTTGCGCCGTTTCTGGTGTGGGAGAGATAATCCCATTATCCGTGTGAAATGCCACACGCAGGCTCTTGAGATCAACTGTGCGTGGATCGTCGAGCGGCATGTTCACAACTGCCGGATCGTGCCAATCAACTCCCGAAATGATGGGGAGCGTCAAGACCAGGTCTTCCACGAACCTGGCCATAGTGCCAGCATGCCAGAGGGGGCCTATCGTTCCAACGGCAGGCGGAAAGGCTCCCGTCAGAGGAACACGTCCACGGGTCGGCTTGATTCCGGCAATGCCACAGCAATGAGCGGGCCAGCGGATGCTTCCCGCCGCGTCTGTGGCCAGGCCCAATGGCGACCCGGCAGATGCGATAATGGCCGCCTCACCGCCACTGCTGCCACCAGGGGTACGCAAGAGATCATAAGGATTGTTCGTCCGACCATAGACGAGGTTGTCAGCCTCAAAGGCAACCGCAAACTCTGGGAGGTTGGTCTTCCCCAGCATGATAGCCCCGGCAGCACGCAGACGCGCCACCGCCGTCGCGTCCTGCTGTGGCACAAAGGTCGCACGCCCTCTGGTTCCTGCCGTGGAAATGACGCCACTGGTATCAAACTGGTCCTTAATCGTCATTGGGACACCATGAAGCGGTCCCAGGATTTCTTTGCGCGCAAGAGCAGTATCGGCTTGACGTGCTTGAGCCAGGGCTTCTTCCGCAGCCAGTTGCACCACCGCGTTCAACCGGGGATTAACCTCTTCAATGCGCTTGAGGAAAACCTCTATCACCTCTTGCGAAGAGACCTGTTTATCACGAATGGCATGCGCGAGCATGGTAGCGGAGACAGACAGCAGTTCCTCCATGTCTTTTGCTCCTTTCAGTGATCAGAGTAACCTGATTATCGTGCTTGAGGTAGGCTACTTTTTACCTACCCTCTGCTCAAAGTTTACTCAGTCTGAAACGGCAGAGCATAGGGAGTTCTCCCTATTTGAAGGGTCAGTCTGTATCAATGAGGAGGTCTTGCTCCATAGCAAAGAGGGTGGCACCTGCACGGGTAGAGACGCCGATCTTATTGTAGATGTGCTGGATATGGTTATCTACCGTCTTCTCGGAGAGCGTGAGTGCGTAGGCAATTTGCTTGATGGTATAGCCGCGAGCGATGAGGCGTAGCACCTCCACCTGGCGCGCGCTCAGGCCTGCCACCAGTTCATGACGAGACGAGCGAACGGCATGTCCTGCTGCTGCAAGTACCTGGTTCACAGCCTCACTATCAAGACGTCCTGAACGTACCTCGCGGCGCAGTTCCCCGGCGGCCTGTTCTGGCGTTAACGCCGGACGATGTGGACGCGGCTCGGTCATAGCGTGATAGACATCGGCAGCAGCCAGAATGCGGGCAGCAGGTGAGAGCATGTTTGCTGGTACACCACGATAGTAGCCTGATCCGTCAAGTCGTTCGTGATGAAGGGAGGCCAGAGCGCCCAGTCGGGCCAGTACCGCTGGACGCGCCAGCACACGCTCCGTATAGTAGGGGTGCAACCGCACCCGCTCCCACTCTCTCGTCGAAAGCTTTCCTGGCTTCCCCCAGATACCGGCTGAGATCCCTACCCGTCCAATATCATGCAGCAACCCCGCCCTTCGAAGCATAACCGCATCCGCCTCTGGCAAGCCACACCTTCGAGCAGCTTGAGCAGCGAGTTCGGCTACACCAACCGAGTGGCCGAGCGTATATGGCGACTTGATGTCAGCAAAATCGGCAATAGCTCGACAAGCATGATCGAACTGCTCGGACGAGAGGCGGGTGCGCGCGCCTGGTTCGAGCGCAAGGACTATCTCCCACGGAGGCTCTTCCTCAAGCCCCGCTAGCAAGTGAGGTGCCTGCTGGCAGAAACAATCCACGATACGGGGATCATAGAGGCTTCCTTTACGTTCCCGCGCCATGTTCACTGCCGCTTCGACCCCGTCCAGACGATGAAACGTGATAGCATCCTGCGCCAGCATGACGATGCGTATAGAAAGGGCTATGTTCTCCCCTTTCACCTTTCCGGGAGCGCCGTGACCATCCCAACGTTCGAATACCTGCCCCAGCGCCATCCTGATGCTCTCGCCGAAACCAAGTCGCTCGGCCAGCAGTTGTGCCACTTCACAAAACCCGGTGTATGCTTCCTGCATCAAAGACGGACCCGCCAGTAAACCCTGTGCGACCATACGAGCAAGCTGGAGCGGTGGACTTCCTTCATGCGCCTGACGGATCGAGTGTATGACCAGCCCAAGTACCTGGGACATATTTCTGCTATCAACAGAGGCGATATCTGTACGGAGAACTAGCTCGTCACCAAAGACGTCCGCCATTCGGTAGGTTTCAGCGTTGCAGCCAATATGGCGTAAAAGCGCAAGGTAATAAATATCATGCAGTTCGTCCTCATCAAGGCCAAGCGATTCACCAAGTCGAACAGAGAGAACACAAACGCCCAACGCATACTCCATCGGCTGGCCCATGCCGAGGTCAGTAGCAAGCGAAAGGGCTGCCATCAACTCCGCAAGCCGTATATCTGCTGTGATCGGCTGCTGGCTTTTCTGCATCTATCTTCCTAACAAGGCAAACGCTGCTTGAATGCCACTCCCTCTGAAAAAGTGAGGAACGAAGGTCTAACCGTTCGGCAAAGTATAGCACATTACATACGCGGCGACAAATGAAAACGAATATGCTTCGGCTGATTGAGTTTAGCATAAACGATTAAAAAATACGAGGCAACTACTTGCTTAAGCTTTTCGGCAACAGAATCCCCTGATATATTGTAGATACCAGCGTGAGGCTCTATACTCTATAGCGGGCAAGAAGCTCTGTATTGCTTGCCCGCTTTATGGAAGGAGATTTGCTATGCTCATCACTCCCGCCCCGCTGGCTCCCATAGCCAGCGCCTTACGCAATAATCAGCGTGATCTGCTTGCGTATATCAATGAGTTGTGTGATCGCATCGACGCGGTTGATCCGGTTATCCATGCGTTTTTGCCTGAAGAGGGACGGCGCGA
Organism: Chloroflexota bacterium; assembly: GCA_902810755.1. Next base: position 46,580 of record CADDYT010000033.1, on the reverse strand, counting down.
GCGGCTGCTTGCGGAAGCGGCGGCGTTACAGGCTCGCTTTCCTGACCCCGCGAACCGACCGCCGTTGTATGGCGTGGCGGTTGGCGTCAAGGATGTTTTTCTCGTCGATGGCTTCCCCACGCAGGCAGGTTCGCAGCTTCCACCCGAACTGTTTGCCGGGCCAGAGGCCGCCTGCGTGACGCTGCTGCGCAGGGCTGGCGCGCTGATTGTAGGCAAAACGATTACGACCGAGTTTGCCTTCTTTGAGCCGGGGCCGACGCGCAATCCGCACAATCTCAATCATACGCCCGGCGGCTCCAGCAGCGGCTCGGCGGCGGCAGTGGCGAGCGGGCTGTGCCTGCTGGCGCTGGGAACGCAGACCAACGGCTCGACCATTCGCCCGGCGGCCTTCTGCGGCATTGTTGGCTTCAAACCAACCTATGGCCGCATCCCCGCAGACGGTTTGATCTTCTCCTCGCCCTCGCTGGATACCGTCGGCTTTTTCACGCAGGATTGCGCGGGTGTGGCGCTGGTTGCTCCCGTTCTCTGCCAGAACTGGCAAAACAGGGAGACGCAGACGTATGGCCTGCCCGTCCTCGGCGTGCCGGACGGCCCGTATCTTGAGCAGGCGGACGCGGAGGCGCTGACCGTCTTCGAGAGGCAGCTTGCGCAGCTAGAAAGAGCTGGCTACACAGTACGGCACGTACCTGCCATGCCCGATATCGCGGCCATTATTGAACGGCATAATCTGCTGGTCGCTGCCGAGATGGCGCGGGGCCATCGTGACTGGTTCGCGCAGTATGAGCCGCTCTATCGCCCGCTCACCGCGCAGGCCATCCGCAAAGGACAGGGTATAAGCGAGGAGGAACTGGCGACATACCGCGCCGGACGCGCCGCGCTGCGCAACCAGCTCGCCAGGCTTATGGCTGAATCTGGTATCGATCTCTGGGTTTGCCCCGCCGCGCCCGGAGCCGCGCCAGTCGGGCTACACACCACCGGCAACTCCAATATGAACGTCCCCTGGACACACGCGGGCATGCCAGCCATCACGCTGCCAGCCGGTCGCGCAGCCAACGGTCTCCCGCTTGGCCTGCAACTCGTCGGCGCGGCAATGGCCGACGAAGAACTGGTCGCGTGGGCAGAGCAAATCGCGCAGGTATTCGACGAAACGCACCTGAGCGTTCATCACAACCGGAACTGGCTCTAAAACGTGCTGTATAAGGAGACATTGTTCCAGCACAAAAAAGGAGCCTATCTGCATGAATGAAATAGAAATCGTCCAGGCATTCTTCCGGGCGCTGGACGAAAAGGATTTTGACACCGCTTACTCATATTTGAGAAGTGATTTCGTCTACAGCGCAGAAGCTCTGATCAGTACGGGAGGTTTACACCATGAATGGCGCAGATATCGTCAAACAGTTTATGATCGCCCTGGAGACACAGGAGTTCACGCTGGCCTCTGATTACCTGGCCGACGACTTCACTTATACCGGTATGCTGCCGCGACCGCTCAATAAAAAGCAGTTCATCACGCTGATGAAAGAACTCAAGTATGGCATGCCGAACATGTCGCTCAACGTGCGCGACATCCGTGAGACCAGTAATGAGCTGAAGCAGGAGCAAAACGCGGAATGCACGGTGCAGCTCACCGGGACGCAGTCCAACGCGATGGAACTGGTTCCCCTGAGCCTGCCGACGATTCCAGAGACGAATCGTCGTATCATTTTGCCGCCGGAACAGTGGCAGTTCACCATCATGAATGATAAAATCAGCGCGATCTTCGTGCCGCCCGTTTCCGGCGGCGGCATTCCCGGCCTGCTGCAACAACTGGGTATCGACATCCCCATCATTCAATAAGGAGGTTTGACCATGACTCCCGCACAGGTGGTAGAGGCCAGCATCCAGGCCTGGGAAAACAACGACGCCGAGGCCCTGGCCGCCTGCCTGGCCGACGATTTCTTCTGCGTCGGCCAGTTGCCACAAAAGATCGATAAGAAACAATTTGTTGACTATATGAAAACCATTATGCGCGCCTTCCCTGACTGGAAGTTCAACCACCACATCCTGAATACCCGCGACAATGAATTCGTCGAGGTTGAGGTTCACCCCACCGGCACCAACACCGGCAAACTCGTCATCCTCGGCCTGCCGCCCATTTTACCGACGGGAAAAGCTATCACGCTGCCGCAGCAGGACTGGGAATACGATGTGCGCGGCGAGCAGATCGTTTTTCTCACCACCACTACCTTTGACCGCATCCTGGGTTTCGCGGCTATTCTCAACGAACTGGGCATGAAACTACCAACCTATCCGCAGTTCCTCAATCCATTGGAATCACAGAGTGATGAAGAAACCCTGTAGGCGCAGGGTGATCGGCGCCTACGATGACACGTCTCGGAGAGTCTTCATTCATAGAAGCATGTGCGACCACCCGGCCAGTACATTACCCATCAGTTTCCCGGTAGTAGCGTCTGCCGCGCCAGTCGACGCCCTTACCGGTCAGGACGCGCCATGTAGACTGGCCCAGAATGCCCGCGAAAACCGCGCCGGCCAGTGGATGGGTGAACGCATAATACCAGGGAACGCCCATATTTTTATTGACCCAGGCGCGGTACGCCAGCAAGGGGGCAAGGCCCAGCGAGGAGGCGGCAGTGATCTCAACAGGCGTCACGCCCTGTTGGTTCCGTCTGCTTCCGTGCCGCCATGCCAGCAGCGCGAGCAGGGGCAGGAGAAAGGGAAAAATCGTCGTTATCGGCAGGCCAAAGAGTTGCAGTAGCGCGAAGCCGAGGCCGCCCCTGCTGCCCAGAAAGACGTTCTTGCGCCAGCCGCGCCACGCCTCGGCCAGCCCATCGTACATGCGCACTCGCACAAGGTCGCGCCCATCCAGAAGGCGCAGGTGAAAACCGTTCCCCTTGACTACACGGGCAAGGTCACGGTCGTCCAGCAGGGTAGCGCGCAAATCCGGGCGCGCATAGCCGCCTATCAGATCGTAAACAGAGCGGCGCAGCAGGATAAACTGCCCGTTCGCCAGCGCCAGTGGGGAGCGCGGGTTATTCACCTGCCTGACGGGATACTGCATGCTGATGCCCAGATAGGCCATTGGCATCAGCACCTTATCCCAGAAGCCGGGCAGTTCCTGCGCCGTCCCCAGCGAGAGCATGTCGAGGCCCTCGCTCAGCGCCGTCTCGTAAGCGGTACGCAGGGCGTCGGGCGCGTGCCAGGTATCGGCGTCGGTAAAGAGCAGCCAGTCGCCCTGGGCTTCCTGCGCCCCGGCATGCAGGGCGTGAGGTTTGCCTGCCCAGCCCGGCGGCAGGTCGCGCAGGCGCAAAACATAGAGCCGCTCCGCGTGGGGATGCGTACCGGCAATCTCATCGAGGATGCGCGGCGTCGCGTCGGTCGAAGCGTCATCCACCACGATCACTTCATAGTCGCCCGCAAAATCCTGCTCCAGCAGGGAAGTCACGTTGCGACGAATATTGCGCTCCTCGTTGCGCGCCGGAACAATAATCGAGACTGCCTTCTTTGCCCGCGTGCGCGTTTTCGCCTGCTCGCCGCTATTACCACCGCTACACGACGAAAGCCCGCGCGTCTCACCCGGTGACGTTCTCCACCACAATAGACTATAAAAACCGGCCACACTGGCAGCATAGAGCCACAGAAGCAGGCGCGGCCAGGGTAGGTGTAAAAGTTTCTTCATACCATTATTATAGCCGGATAGCGGAACAGAAACCAGATATTGCGGGCATTCAGGAACTAAGGTACAATCTTAGGCGAAGTAGTTCATGAGAAACCGGACAATTCGAGGCAATCATGCAACGTAACCAACCGCTCAGGCTCTCGCTTCTTGTCCTGGTCAGTCTGAGCGTTCTAATAATAGCGAATCTGATTACGGGTATCGTTCAGCCGCGCCCGTCGATAGCCTATGCCGATGCCTTCGTAATAGGCTCCGACCCGATCGATGGCTCAACGGTGAGCGCGGTGCCGAAGGTGGTGCGTATCTTTTTCAACGCGCCCATCAGCGGCCTCAGCACGGCCTATATCTTCGCACCCGTGCCGGGCCACTACGGGCAGTTGCAGATGGTGGACGCAGGCCATAGCTCTATCCCGCCTGGCAACCCGCGCGAGCTTGATACCGTCATCGCCCACCCTGACTCGCTGCCAGAGGGTAGCTACGAAGTGCGCTGGACAGCCCTGGCAAACGACGATGGGCAGACAACGAGCGGCATTATCGGCTTCGATGTGGGCCATTCCAGCACCGGCCTTCCCGGTCAGGTGATCCTGGGGCCATCCACCAGCAACTACCTGCCCACGCTTGATGTGATGGGCGCGCTTTCGGTCGCCTGGGAATGGCTCGTCCTCATGGCCCTCACGCTCTGGATCGGCCTGCTCGTCATTGAAAATCTGGTCATCGACGGCGCGGACCACGCGCAAAACCTGCTGGCTCGCGCCCGTAAACATACGCTTCCCCTGCAATGGCTCTGCCTGAGTGCGCTGCTGGCCGGAGAGGTCATCAATCTTGTCCTGCGCAGCACCCGTTTCTCGCAGACCGTGACCGGCGGCGCGCTCAATCTCGCCATTCTCATGCAGATCATCACCGGCTCGCTCTACGGCGGCCTCTGGCTCGCGCGCATTGGCCTGAGCGCGCTGGCCCTCGCCCTGCTCTGGTGGCTCACGCGCCGACGCAGCCCGACCGCCCGCGCAGCGGCCCGTTCCAGCATACGCGCTCGCCAGCAGAACAGGGGCAGCAGTTTCAGCCGTCTGCGCCGCCAGATCGTGCAGGAACAGCGGGAATACGCCGCTATAGCCACAAAGGAAGCCCCGGTCGCGCTGGAACATAGCGCAGCGGAAGCGATATCCACCACAGCCAGGCCCTTCAGCCTCGTCTTCTTAGCCGTCGCCGCCCTGCTGCTGCTCACCTATGCGCTTGCCAGTGACGCGGCACAGCTTGCGCAACCGCATCTGAGCGCCGTCGTGCTGGACTGGCTCTACCTGGCGGCGCGCTGCGTCTGGCTCGGCGGGCTGGCCTATCTGGGCTATCTCCTGCTCCCCCTGGTGCAGGCAGCCGAACCCGACCAGCACGCGGCCCTGCTCGTCACCATCCTGCGCCGCTTCACACCGCTCCTGCTGGTCTGCGTCTGCATCGTCCTGGTAAGCGGCCTCTACCTCGCTCAGGTCAACCTGAGCGGCGCGCAGCAATTGCTGACCACCCCTTATGGGCGCACACTGCTGGTTGCCATTATCCTCGGCGCGCTCCTGCTGGCCCTTACGCTCTATACGCTCTTTTTCCAGCGACCGGAGCTGGCGCGGCAGGCGGCGCTGCTACCCGTCGTCAACGCCGACTTGCCCGCCCGTCGCGCCCGGCGTAGCGCGCTGGAACAACTGGAGCGCGGCCTGAAGCGTTTCCTGACCCTGCAATCCTGGCTGGGCGCGGCCATCTTGCTCTGCGCCGCCCTGATGGCCTTCTTCGCCCCACCCATCGTCTTCCCCGGTATCGACTATGCCGCCCAACTCAGAGCCGCGTCACCGGGAACACCGGCGGCTCAGAACGGCACCTTTCAAACGCAGACGGTGGGCGGCCTCTCCGTCACCCTCCAGGTGCTACCCGCGCGCTCAGGCTACATCAACACCGTTATCGTCACCATGCGCGATAGCAGCGGCAAACCTGTGACCGACGCTACGGTGGAAATCAGTACCAACATGCAGGCAATGGATATGGGAACATCACACGCCACCGCAACCGCTGTCGGCAATAACCCCACCTATATCGCCACCTTTGGCTCGAACACGACTGCCTTCAGCATGAGCGGCCTCTGGAACATCACCCTCACCATCCAGCGACCCGGCCAGCCACCGTTACAAACCACGTTTCAGGTAACACTTTCACAATAACAAAACGTAGGTGCCGATCAATCGGCACCTACGGATTACAGGCCCCTACAGCGCGGTTCAGCGGCATGGAGCGACGTGGCGAGGGCAGGGGCGAGCCTCATAGGCGTTAACTTAAGCCCGTGCGAGCGCCAGGCAGGCCACCCGCCAGGGGTGGCCTGCGGCGGCCTTAAGTTAACGCCTATGGGGGCGAGCCTGCCGGTCGCCCTGAAGCTCCATCCTTACCAACCTCGCTTTAGCGGCCTGACTGGCTCTGCATGCCCTGCACGCCCTGGCCCTGCACGCCCTGCTGGCCTTGCCGCGCCATCTGCGGAGCAAGCTGGCGCTCGATCTGCTCGACCGTGTTGGCCATCCACTCTTCCTGCTGGAGATTCTGTTGCAGCAGCGGCACGCACTGGCTCTTCCCCAGCAAATTGGCCTGTTCAATCAGCGATTTGTAGGAGACAATCTCGTAGTGTTCTACCTTATCGGCCCCTTCCAGATCGAACAGCGTCAGAATGCTCTGCGACGGATTGTCCTTGAGGAACGTGTCATGCTCCTGCTTGATGCCGGCAATGGCGTAACAGGTCACCTGCGGCGGCTGCTGGCCCAGAATCTGGAAGCACTGCTGGAGATTCTGCACCTGTTGCTGTGTCTGTCGCAGGTGTTCATTATAAGCATTGATGGCCTGCTGGTTGTTGCTTTCCTGGACCATCTTCGGCAACATTTGCAGAATCATCTGCTCCGCCGAATAAATGTCGCCCAGTTCATGCATAAACAACTGTTCTGCCGTCTGTACTGCCATAAAAATGTCCTTCCTGTTTTCTCGTTCTCTTCTACTTCCACACATTCACAGTATCACAGCGATACTCGATAGATCAGTCTATCCAGTGTTGAGCTTCACTGAAATCTATCTACCATGTGTATATTACGTCACGCAACCCGAAATGAAGACACGCCATCCTTGAGCATATGAGATAGAACACACGCTTGCACAGGGCAAAGGGGCATGGTACGATTCAGGTAAGATTGTCTATGTGTTGATGGATGGCTGAAAGTCTGGCCGGCCCGGCAACGGGTCGGCAGAGAGAGAAGATAGCGGACTTTTCGAGATGGCAGAGACACAGGAGCAATGGTATAACCGGCAGGCCATTGAGCATCTGGCGCAACATATCCCTTTTGAGCGGGATAGCGCGAGCAAGGCGGAGCAGATCGAGATGCTGCGCGGCCTCGTCATTCGTCACGGGCGCAGTATGGACCCGGAACTCTTCGGCTTCGACGCGCGCAACGAGTTGAAACGGCTGGGATTGTGGAGCCGTATCGGGCCAGAACGCCCTCAGAGCGAGGAGCCAGAGCCGGAAGAATAGCAGGGAACATAAAAAGCGAGTGAGGAAAGCGTATGCCGGATTCGAGCGGGCAGAGAACAATCGTCATTACCGGCTGTTCCAGCGGTTTTGGCCGCGTGACGGCGCTGGATTTAGCGCAGCATGGCTGGCACGTCTTCGCGACGGTGCGCAAAGAGGCAGACGCGGAATCGCTGCTGGCCGAGGCGGCGAAAGAGGGCGGGAAAGAGCAGATCACCCCTTTGCTCTGCGATATCACTATACCAGAACAGGTGACAAGGCTGGGCGAGGCGGTCGCGGCTGCCACGAGCAGTCTGGATGCCCTGCTCAACAACGCCGGAACGGCCTACGCGGGGCCGTTAGAGCTGCTCTCGCCCGCCGACCTGCGCGCACAGCTGGAGATCAACGTCGTTGCCCATCTTGCCGTCACCCAGGCCCTGCTGCCCCTGCTGAAAGCGGCGCGCGGCACCATCATCAACGTGAGCAGCGTCAATGGCAGGATTGCCACGCCGGTAGTGGGAGCGTACTCGGCCAGCAAATTCGCGCTGGAAGGGTTGAGCGATGCCCTGCGCGTGGAGCTGGCCCCCTTTGGCGTGCGCGTCGTGCTGATCGAGCCGAGTTCAAGTAGCACAAACATCTGGGTGACGAGCCTGCAACGCGGGCAGGACAGGCTGGAGCAACACCGCAACGGCCCCTACCGTCGGCTCCTCGAATTGACGGAAAAAGTTGCTCGCCGGGCGGGCAGGGGCGGCTTCCCGCCACAGCTTTTCGCCGGGACCGTGCGCCAGATTCTCGCCAGCCCGCGCCCGCGAGCGCGCTACGTCATCCCCCGCAGCGTCGGCAGGCAAATCCTGCTGCGCCGCCTGCTGCCCGATAGCCTCTGGGACAGGCTCGTGCGCCGCACCCTCAAATGGTGATGCTCTCATCCCGGCGTACCGTAATATGAAATTCGGCCCCAAACGTGTCATGATTCGCCCGGTATGACACGTTGGGGCGGTTTTTGTGCTATGATTATAACAGCATTACCCGACAGTTTGTCTTGTTTTCTGTGGATAAAAGGGGGCAACGATGCTCAAAGGTACACTGTTGTATCTGGCGCACCATCCCGGCGTGCGCGATTTTGTGATTCATAATAAGGCGACGCGGGGCGTCTCACGGCGCTTTGTGGCCGGTGAGACGCTGGACGAGGCGATTGCGGCGGCGCGCGCGCTCAACCAGCGCGGACTGCATGTCTCGCTCGACCACCTCGGCGAAAACGTCTCCGACGCGGCAGAGGCGCGAGCTGCCGCTCAGGACTATATCGCCATCCTTGACGCGATCAAGCAGAGCGGCGTCGATGCCAATATCTCTATCAAGCTGACCGCGCTGGGACTGGACATCTCGCCTGACCTGTGCGAGGAGAATGTGCGGCGCATCCTGGAACGCGCGCGGCAATTCCCGATCTTTGTGCGTATCGATATGGAAGGCTCAGCCTACACAGAGCAAACGGTGGCGATGACGCTGCGCCTGCACGAGCAGTTCGAGCATGTCGGAACCGTTATCCAGTCCGCGCTGTACCGCAGCCGCAAGGATATCGAGAAGCTCATCGCGAAGGGCGTGCGCGTGCGCCTGGTCAAGGGCGCGTACCAGGAACCGAAGACGGTAGCCTTCCAGAACAAGAGTGAGGTTGACCACAATTACATCGAGTTGATGAAGCCGCTGCTCCTGCGCGGGAATTACCCGGCCATCGCCACACATGACGAAGCGATGATTCAGGCAACCCGCAAGTTCGCGCGCGATAACGGCATCAGCAAGGCCGCGTTTGAGTTTCAGATGCTCTACGGCATACGCCGCGACCTGCAGGAGAAGCTGGTGCAGGAGGGCTACAACGTGCGCGTCTATGTTCCCTATGGCTCGCAGTGGTACCCCTATCTGATGCGCCGCATGGCCGAGCGGCCCGCGAACCTGATGTTCGTGATGAGTAACGCCCTGCGCTAGAAAAATTCAGTCAAAGGAAAATGTACATGTTTGATGACAACACCTATGTGGTGGCCGTAGGTGTGGCCGATGTGCGCCGCGAACCCGATCCAGCGTCCGAACTGGTGACGCAAGCCCTGATGAACGTCCCCGCCATCGCCGACGAGACCCGCGAGAACTGGACGCACGTGCAGCTCCCCGACTACGAAGGCTGGATACGTTCCGAACAACTGGAAATGCCCATCGTCCCTTCATTCACCTGGGTCAGCGATTGCTGCCGCAGCCCCCTGCACCTCGTCGCCGTCGTGACGACGCCGCACGCGCCTCTCTACAGCGAGGCTGCCGGTGAGGGGACAGTTGGTACCGTCTACCTCTCAACGGCCCTGCCGGTGCTGGACACGTCACGCGATGCGCGCGTACAGGTGGCATTGCCGGGCGAGCGGACGGCCTGGCTAGAGCGGGCCAACCTGGCGTTGCGCCCCCCGGAATTGAGCGAAGGCATCTACCCGCGCCAGCCGCTGAGCGTGGTGACGGGCTATGCGCGGCAGTTCCTCGGCGTCCCCTACCTCTGGGGCGGCACCAGCTGGCAGGGCCTGGATTGCAGCGGACTCGTGCAACTCTGCTACCGCATGGGCGGCTACATCCTGCCTCGCGACGCAGACCAGCAACACGATTTCCTCTCCCATTCCGTTGCCAGAGCGCAGATGCAGGAAGGCGACCTGATTTTCTTCGGCAGCAAGGCCATCACCCACGTCGCCCTCGCCCTCAACGATCACGAATACATCCACGCCGAAGGCCAGCACTACAATCGCGTCGTCATCAACAGCTTCAACCCGCGAGACGAGCATTACTATCCTCGCCTGGATGAGATCGTCTGGGCAATCAAACGGGTGGTGTAGTTATCCCTTACTCCTCTTTCAGCAATGGCAGCGAAAACGAGAAGGGGCTCTCTATCCTTCAGAGGGAACTTGTAGGGACAGGTCCCAGAAGCGGTAACTTCAGGCCGTGCGAGGCCGCCGCAGGCCAGCCGCCAGAGGTGGCCTGCGGCGCGGCGTCGGTGGCCTGGCTGGCGTTGGCACGGGCTTAAGGGAACGCTTCTGGGGACAGGCACAAGGCACCATCCCTACCGTTTCCCCCTGAAGGACGCAAACCCGAGCAGCAACGAGCCTTGACAAAGCAGGTGAATGTATTCATAGTATTCGTAAGCGTTCATCCAAAAAAGAGCTATTTGAGTTTGCGGTCTCGGCCAGCAAGCCGTGAAGCGATGACATATTCAGGAGGTGGTTATGCCGATTTTACCGTATAAGGGCATCTGGCCCGTGATTGCGAAGGATGTGTTTATTGCGCCGGGGGCGGTGGTGATCGGGAACGTGACCATTCACGAGGGGGCGAGCGTGTGGTATAACGCGGTGGTGCGCGGAGATACGGCCCCCATCGTGATCGGGCGGCGCACCAATATTCAGGATAATTGTACGCTGCACGTGGATGAGGACGCGCCGCTGACCATCGGCGATGATTGCACCGTCGGACACGGGGCCATCGTGCATGGCGCGACGGTGGGCGACCGCGTGCTGGTGGCGATGAACTCCGTGATACTCTCACATGCACAGGTGGGCGCGGATACCATTGTGGGCGCCAGCGCGCTGGTCGGCGAGGGGAAGAGCATCGCAGGCGGCTCGCTGGCCATTGGCATCCCGGCCAGAGTGGTACGCGCGTTGACAGAGGCCGAGCGCACGCATATTCTCAGTAGCGCCGACGGCTATGCCCGGCGCGCGCAGGAGCATCAAGCCTCGCTGCAAGGTCTTCATATTCAAGAAGGATAAAACGGCACTTGAATAAAGAAATAATCTTTTTCCATTTTTCAAGCGCCCCTGCTAAATAACCCGCTCGAAAAACAGATAATGCTGCTGGAAGTTTTCCAGTAAAGGGTCGGTAATTATACTGAACTTCTACCGGCCCTCTGGCTTATTATGGCCTGTCATAGCTTGACGCTGGCACTCAATTACAGTAGAATTAGTATGAATCTTTTCCAGAAAGCATATACGCTGTTCTAGCTAATCAAGGTGGGATAGGGTAGAGGGTGGTGACATGGGAGAAGAGGGGCGTTCGCCAGTTTTTCAGAGGCTCGGTGTAGAGAGACCCGGATGCGCGAACAGGATATTCAATTCTCTCCCACAGAACCGGTAAAGGAGTTGAAGACAATGCAACCGGCGGCTGGTGAGCTAATCAGGCAAATACGACGACAGTATAATTTGACGCAGACAGAACTTGGGGGAGACCGATTCTCGAAATCCTATGTGAGCGCGGTTGAACGCAATAAGATTGTGCCTTCGCCCCAGGCATTACAATACTTTTCTGAGCAACTGGGCAAGCCTCGCGATTATTTTGCGAACCTGTTGCAGCAGCCGGAGAGCATGAAGCAACTGGCCATGCTGGTTCCGGTGACACTGGAAAACGGCGAGCGTCGCGCCGGGCATGAGGAACTGACCGTTCTGGATATCTTACTGGGAGACGCAGATGTAAACAGCCTGGCGGGTCGGCAGCAGTTGCAGACGCTGCCGCCGCAGGCGGTAGCGGCCCTGCCCCCTGCCCGGCAGGCGCGTTATCATTTCCTGCTGGGACGCGAAATGCAGGCGCAGGGCGATTTGCCGCAGGCTCTGCAGGCATTTGAGCGCGCGTTGGCCCTTGCCCCCGTGGAGATGCAGGTACCCATTCTCAATGAATTAGGACTGAACTATACCTTCTCTCATCATTATCAGGCGGCCCTGGCCTACCACCTGCGCGCGCTCCAGCTCTGGAACCAGCTAAAGGAGACGCTCAATGGTACGGCCAGCACTCAGGGCTTTCAGACTGAGTTCAACTGCGGCAAGGATTACCAGGCCCTGGGCATGTATCGCGAGGCCTGCGAACACTATGAGCAGGCCCGGCGCTACCTCAGTAGCGAACACGATATGAAAACAGCTGCCGCGCTCTATTACGGACTGGGCTACTGCGTCTACGGGGCCATCGACCAGACAATGAATGCGTCGGACGGCAGTGGCATCACGGTTGAGAAGGTCGAAGACGAGTATCAGCGAGCGAGCAGTTTCCTCATGCAGAGCCGGACGCTTTACCAGGTTAGCGGCAATCGTCCGGGTGAGGCGCAGGCACGCCTGATGCAGGCCAGGGTGCTGCTTGACCTCTGTGAGCGCCGACGGCAGCTGAGCCGGAAGGCGGACAAGCAAAAATCGTTCTTGCTAACGAACTGCAACGCGTTGCTCACCGAGGCCGAAGAGCAATGCCGTCAGGCGCTGCTTATCGGAGTAGAGGAGGCCGAGCAAGCTACCTCGGCTGCTCCCCAACTGGTGGATACGATTATCTCTATTGCCTGCGCCTATCTTGTGCGCATCTTTGTACAACACGCGACCATCGCTCGCCAGAGCGGCTACAGGGATACAGCACTGCGCGAACTCATGGGCGCCACCTATATCTGTAACGAACTCATAAACTCACTGGCCCGCACCGAGCTTCCTCTGGAGATGGCCCGCCGCATCAGCATGTTAAATCTCCACGTGGTGCAGCGGGGAACGCCGACAACAGAGCTGGCGAAAACGCTGGATGCAACCCTAGCTGAACAACACAGCCTGTTCAGCATCGTCGAAATCTCCCTGGCGGCAGCCGAGGCAGCCGGGGAACAGGGCCACAGTGCCGGGAACGAAAAGCAGGCCGCGGAGTGGTATGAACGTGCCGACCGCTGGCTGGAAAGCGGGCTGGCCAGAGTGCGCGCCGTCGTGCAATGCGGCGAATACGACTGCGGGTACCTTGCTCGCAGCTACCAGCGTTGCCTCGCCCTCCTCGAAGAGCGCATCGCCATCGACCCTGAAGCGAAAGAGCAGACCACCAGAACCCAGATGAACGTGCTGAGAAAGGCGGTCAGGGAATTAGCTCGCCCGATTATCTATGCCAACGTGTCATGCTGAGCGCGCTCAGCATGACACGTTGGCATACGCTCAAGGGTTGGCCTGGGTGATGAGTTGCGAGGCCAGGGCGGCGCGCAGCATCGGCTTGGCACGCTGGAAGTAGGTTTTGGCCGTGGCTTCTGGCATGTTGAGGGCGCGCCCGATGTCCGAGAAACTCAACTGTGAGGCGTAGCGCAGGAAGACCACAGAGCGGTAGCGCGGCGGCAACATGCCAATGGCAGTGCGCAGGCGATGTTGCAGATCGCGGCGCTCCACCTGCTCTTCCGGCAACGGCCCCGGGTCGGGGATGGCAAAGAGCGAGGGGTACTCGCCCTCGTCGTTGACCATCTCCAGTTCGGAAAAGTAGATGGCGCGCTTGCGGCTCAACTGGCGCAATTCATCAACGCAGCGATTGCGCGAGACCTGAAACAACCAGGGCTTCAACGGCTCATCGGTGCGCAGCATCGGCAAACTGATGTACAGTTGCAGAAACACCTGCTGCAAGATGTCGCAGGCACGGTCGTAATCCCCCACAAAGTGGTATATGAAATTAAACAGCGTCGTGCTGTAGCGGGTCACCAGGGTCTCAAAGGCCGCCTGGTTGCCCGCGAGTACCTCCCGCGCCAGCATCCCGTCGGTGAATTCAAGCGCCTCCTCTTGACTGATAAGTTGCTCTTCCATTCTCATCGCAGAGCATCCTTCTCGCTATGGCCAGCCGCCTCTTCCTGCTCACGCATCTTTTTGCGGTCATCGCACCACTGCTCGTAATTCTTAAATATGCCGTCCTCGATGACGAAGAAGCCGGGCAGGGTGATCGTTGGCAGGTCATCGCCCGCTTTGATCTTGAGCCGGTAAATGGCCAGGTCCTCATCTCCGTTTCCCGTGTATCCCACCCGTTGCGCGACACCACAGGTACGCTCAGGCTCGCCCGCAACAACGACCGGAACTTTCTGCAAGGAATGGCGTAAGGTGACGTGAGTTATAGCAACCGCAGGTATATAGGTAAGCTGAGCCGGTGCCTGCAGGTGTTGATTCATGCTCTCCCATCTTTCTAGCAAGTTTGCAAAGACAGTCTACTTGCTCTACAAAATCGTGGAAATCCCTGGAAATTTTCTATATCCATACACTAACACGTATCCACCGGCGCAAAGGGTGACAGGGAAGAGAAGGAAGGGCCATCGTGGCGCGAAGCAGTCAGTTGGTCGGCTGACTGCTTCGCGCCACGATGGCCCTTCCTTCTTCTAAGAAGAGATATTATGACTGTGGATTGAGGGGCAGCGAAAAAAAGAAGGTGCTACCCTGACCCTCTTTGCTTTCCAGCCAGAGACGACCGCCCTGCAAGCGAACGATCTCATGCGCGATGTAGAGACCGAGGCCCAGACCTTCCTGTCCGCCATTGTTCTCGATACGATAGAAGCGATCAAAGATATGCGCCTGCTGTTCCTCCTGGATGCCAGGCCCTTCATCTCGCACCCGAACGACTATCTCATTGTCGTGGCGCTCGATACCGACCGTGACAGGGGTCTCAGCGGGGCTGTATTTGAGAGCATTACTGAGCAGGTTGTCCAGAACCTGCTCAACGCGAACCTCGTCCCAGGTGCCGGTGATTCGCTCTTCGCCGCTCTCTAGCTTGATAGGCCGCCCGCTGGCCACCCCATGCTGTTCGATGACGCGCCTGACCAGCGCAACGATGTCAATGTTTCCCCGGTTATTGAGCTGGAGCAGTTCGCCGCGTATGCGCGTCAGGTCGCGCATCTCATCGATGAGGCGATTCATGCGCCTGATCTGCTGGATAATACTCTCCAGCGCCTGCATCTGCTGCTCAATATTCAAGGAGGCCTGCTGCTCGCCCTGAGCCGCGTGGTTGCGAACCTGCTCCAGCTTGCGCAGGAGCCGTTCGGCATGGCCCATCATCGCTGTCAGAGGGGTGCGCAGTTCGTGGCTGGCGAGGGAGAGGAATTCGTCCTTTACCCGGTTCAGCCGTTCGATCTCCTGGCGCGCCTGCACCTCTTCGGTGATCTCGACGGCAGAGACGAGCATGAAGCGCACAGCGCCGGGTCGTTCCGTGTCCATGATGGGCGTCAGCGTCCAGTTCCAGATGCTTTCCTCGCCGTTCTCTGCCGAAACCTGCACGCGCACTTCGGAGAGACGCACGGGGGACTGGTTCTCCAGGGCAGTGTTCCATACCCGGCTTGCCTCTTCAGGCGAAGCTACCAGGGCGATCTCCTGAAATGGACGTCCGATCAGGCTGGCGGGAGGCAGGTTATGGACCTGCGCCACGATCTCGAGGTAACGGGGGCTGCCCACCAGTAACTCGGTGGTCTGTGCATCATAGAGGGCAAGGGCGGCAGAGGCGTTATCGAGAACGAGTTTGAGCCGTTGCAATTGTTCTGCCGCGCCCCTGGTGATCTGGGCTGTTTCGTCGGCGGCATAGATAATCACGCCGGAGACCCGCCCGTTGATATCATGCGAGGGAACGATGGTGTAGACCAGGTAGGCTTCAACCGGCATGCCTCGCGGCCCCGGCAGCGTCGTGCGCAGCCGCGGGGTGGTGCGTACCTCATCACGGAGAAAGGCCTCGTGGGCCAGGCGTACCACCTCGTGGCCGCCTTCCCAGAAATGGTCGAAGACCTCGTCCAGCGGACGGCCCTGCACTGCCCGGCCTTCCAGCAGGCGGGCATAGCGCGGGTTGAAGGCTTCCACCAGCAGAGCCGGGCCGCGCAGTACCAGAATGTAGAAAGGGGCCAGTTCCGCGATTTCCGAGAGGCGCACACGCTCGCTTTCCAGCATGCTGGCGAGTTCTTGCAATTCGCCGGTACGAGCGCGCAGTTCCTCGTTGGTGGTTTCCAGTTCCTCGTTGGTGGCCTGTAGCTCCTCGTTATTGGTCTCCAGTTCCTCGTTAGTGGCCTGCAGTTCCTCGTTGGTGGTCTCAAATTCCTCAATGGATGCCTGTAATTCTTCATGCGTGAGGACCAGTTCCTCGTTGGCGACCTGCAATTCCTCATTGGCATCCATCAGCTCTTTATTGACATCATTGAGGCGTTTGTTAGAGGCGCTTAGTTCGTTCATCAACTGCGCCTGCTCGGCCTGGGCCGATTCGAGCTGGCGGCGCGTCTGCACCTGTTCGGTGACATCGCTTACGCTGATAATCGCCAGGTCCTGATTGCCGCTCTCCATCTGCATGAGGGCAATGGAGAAAGTCAGGAATCGTCCATTGCCGCCGCCGGTGATATCGAGTTCGACTTCAGGCAGCGTCACGCTGCTGCGCTCGCGGAAAACGGCGTCGATGGCGTTGCGCACGGTGCTGTAGGGGATGCCACGCACCGAGTGCAGGAAGTCATGTTCACTGCCAGGCTCGCGCAGGCCCAGTAGCCGCCGTGCCGTGCCGTTAGCCGTCAGCACGTGGTAGGAACGATTGATGACCACTATGCCAACGGGGAGGAAGCGCAGGAGCAGCTCGTTGAGGCGGCGCAATTGCCCAAGCTCAAAGGCGGGCTGAGTTTGATCTTGTTCCATCAGCTGTTTTCCACCACTGCGGGCTGCGACATTGCTCGCGCCTCTGTCCAGCCGAGACGTACTCAACTCCGAGAGCGACTGGCGGCGCGTCATGGGCAGCGCATTACCGGTGCAACGATAGACTTTCCAGTGTTTGTTGACCAGTTCGTAGAAGGACTGCGTGGGGCGCACCGTTTCGGCCTTGCCCAGGAAGAGATAACCGTTGGGCGAGAGCGAAAAGGCGAACTGGTTGAGTACATATTCCTGGAGTTCGGGCGTAAAGTAGATCAGGACGTTGCGGCAGAGTACCAGGTCAATGCGCGGGAAGGGTGCGCTACGACTCAGATCCTGCTGGCCAAAAATGACCATCTGGCGCAGTGTCTTGGAGATGCGGTAGCCCTGATCGACGCGCTCAAAGAAGCGTTCGCGGTACTCCGGCGGTACGCTTTTGAGCAGGTTCTCGGAATAGAGGCCGCGCCGGGCAAAATTAATTGCCGCCTCGTCCACATCGGTCGCGAATATTTTCACGCTCCATTCGGGCAGTTCCGCTCCCAGCAGGTCGGTGAGCAACATGGCGAGCGAATAGGGTTCTTCGCCGGTGGCGCAGCCCGCCGCCCAGAAACGCAGCACACGGTCGCGATAGCGAGTCTGAGCAATCAGCCTGGGCAAGATTTCGTTCCTGAGATAGGCGAAGGCTTCGGGATCGCGGAAGAACTGGGTAACGTTAATTAAGAAGGCTTTGACCAGTTCGCCGACCTCTTCAGGATGGCTATAGAGATAGTCGTGGTACTCGCGCATCGTGCGGCAGTGCGTGACGGTCATGCGCCGGTTGATGCGCCTCAGGATGGTCGAGGTCTTGTACGCATGGAAGTCGATGCTGGCCTGCCGGTTCACCCGTTCGAGGATGCTATGCAGCACGTCCTCAGTACGCTCTTCGCTGCGCGGCAGGTGAACGCCACTGAGCAGGTCGTAGAGCAGAGAGCCAATTTGTTCCAGGTCGGTCTCGAAGTCCACGATGGTAGGAGGAAGCGCAAGAGGCATCGAGGGATAGCGGGCAGTCTGCGGGTTCTGGACGATGACAGTGCCGCCAGCATTCTTCACATCGACGGCTCCTGCGGCCCCATCGGAGCCAGAACCGGTGAGAATGACCGCGATCAGACGTTCGCCATACACCTCAGCCGCGCTTGAAAAGAGAGCATCGACCGACGGGCGCGGGCGCACGCGCTTGCTTTGGTCTTCCTGCACCTCGACATAGCTATCTTTAATTGTGACGTGTCGGTTAGACGGCACAACATAAATTTTGCCGACCTCCAGCTTGCTGCGCGAGGTGACAACTTCAACGGGCAGATTGGCGCGCCGTCTGAGAATGACATCCAGGTTACTGGGTCTGGTTATGTCCAGATGCTGCGCCAGGACGATGGGCGCGGGGAAGTCCGAAGGGATGGCGCCGACCAGAATGGAGAGCGCCTCGATGCCTCCTGCCGAGGAGCCAACTACGACCAGATCTCCTGAGGCCGATAGCCCGGTCCCACCCGCGCCACTGGTTTCTGGTTTCTCAACCTCTTTGCTCATGCTCCATAAACCTCTTCTTCAAACCGCCCTCTCTCGTTCATCAGGGATGCTGCTGCGGGCTGTCCTGCGAAGCCTGCTTTCCTCCGTCAAACGACTGTTGTCCCCCCGTCGCGAGAGCGATATCGACAGCCTGGTCATCGGTGATGGGCGCGTTTTTCAGGAGAACGTCACGCAGCACCTCCGCGTTTTTCTCCGCTCTACGCAGGCGCTCTTCAAAACGCCTTGCCAGCCAGTTCTGGCCGCGCCTGTTTGCGTCTTCCATCATGCGACGCGAGAAGCTCACCGTCTCTTCCAGCGTCTCCAGGGCTACCCAGAGCGCCTGTTCCAGCGCCTCGTTCTGGCCCGCCAGCATACTCTCAAGAGAGAACGAGTGGCCAACGCGGCAGCGAAAGCGTACCAGGTTCCCGTCGTGAATCTCCCAGAGTGTGCCGCCGCAGTCGGGGCAGGTATACGCAGAAGGTATCCCGGTATGGGTGCTGCTGTTCATCTCAGACATATCCATCTCCGCGATTTTCACTTCCTCTTCCATCTCTTGATGGACTGGATACGCCGCTTGCGACGGCGCAGGTTCAGCCACAAGCGAGGGCAGCATCTGCCCGATCTCGACTAAGGGCATACAGTGGTCGACCTGGACATGGGTCAGGACACTCTGTGGCATACTGGGGTACATCGCATCAGCGGGATTCTGCACTACTGTCATGCCGCCGCGTCGTTTGATCGCCAGCATGCCTGCCGTGCCGTCGTCAAGGGAACCGGTGAGGATAATGCCAATCACGCGGGTGCCATAAGCGACTGCTGCCGAGCGAAATAAGACATCGATGGCCGGTCGGTGCCGGTTCTCTTTCGGACCACGTGTGAGGTGAATATGCCCCTGCTCAACCAGCATATGGTGGTCGGGCGGCGCCACATAGATCTGCCCGTGCTTGATCTGTTCTTCATTGACCGGGTGCCTGGCAGGTAGCGGCCCCGATCGACTCAGTATCTCTGGTAGCAGACTGGGACTCTGGGCAGGAATATGAAGGACAATAAAAATTGCTGCCGACAGGTCGGGCGGCAACATGCTGACAAGGGTACTGAGAGCCTCTACCCCACCAGCCGAAGCGCCAATCACAACGACATCATGCTCTGGCATGATTCCCTCCATCTCGCGAGGATGGAGCGGTGGCATCACAGCACAGGGTAGGATATGCCAGAATATCTTACGAACATGCCATGAAAAAATCCACTCTCCATCCTGACATAACAATAATAGTCTGTGGGAGAAGCTCTGTCAAGTTTCTTTCCACCGGCTCCACAATGCTACAATTTTCTTCCATCTCTTCCATACCTGTCAGGGCCTGGATGCGGATGTCTCCTTTTAACACGCTTTGCCACGTCAAAACGGGCCCGCTTCATGAATCTGAGCAACAGAATCGGCAAACCATCAAATCGTTGGTGGACGTGTCATGCTGAGCGCGAGCGAAGCATGACACGTCCACCACCAGTTCTATGAGCGTTCCGGCAAATCCGGCTCATTGCGTTTGCGAATCAGGTACGGGAGCATGGCAAGGGCGTGCATATCAGTGGTTCGCAGGCATGCGATGGCATCCTGCGGCGATTCGACGAGGGGCTGGCCAGGGCCGTTGAGGGAGGTGTTGAGCAGGATCGGATAGCCTGTTCTGGCCTTGTATGCCTTGAGCAGGTCGTAGAGAAAGGGGGTATTGGTCGCCTCCACCGTCTGCAGGCGAGCCGTGCCATCTACATGGGTAATGGCGGGCAACTGCGAGCGATACTGCGGGCGCACATCGGAGGCGAATTGCATGAAGGGAGCGGCGCACTCGATATCAAAGTATGTCCCGGCGGATTCCTCCAGCACGATGGGGGCCAGCGGCCTGAACCATTCGCGCCCCTTCACGCGCTGGTTGATGAATGCCTGCATGTTGGGGTGGCGCGGGTCGGCCAGAATGGTTCTGTTGCCCAGCGCGCGCGGGCCAGATTCGCTGCGCCCCTGATAGAGGCCAACCACGCGCCCGCTATCGAGTAACTCTATGATGCTATCGATCAGATTGTCCGGCCGCTCGACGATAAGGTCATCCGGTAATGTGGAAACAGCGCGTTCCAGGGCGCAGGCATCTGGCTCCGGGCCGAGGAAATCGTTTTCCCAGCGAAACTCGCTCTGCACGCCCAGGAGCGCGACAAGGCCGTACATGGCGGAGCCGAGCGCCGTGCCGCCATCGTGGGGGCTGGGCGGGATGAAGACGCCGCCCGTAAAAGGGCTTTCGCGGCGCAGACGCCCGTTGGCCGAGCAGTTGAGGGCGATGCCGCCGGCGAAACAGAGAGTGGTCAGGCCCGTCTGCCGGTACAGCCAGGCCGCTACCTGTAACAGGGCATCTTCAAAAGCCTGCTGCCCGGCGGCGGCCAGGTTGGCGCAATCCTCAAACGTGCCTGTCCCCCCTTTGAACTTGAAGCGGTCGCGCTCCTTAAATAGCTCAATCCAGGCGTCGGGAATAAAGACCTGCTCACCCTCGACAATCAGCGGCGGCAGACCCGGCGCATCGGGATTGCCGAAGGGGGCCATACCCATCACCTTGCCCTCGTTGCCCTCGCCCGGAAAAATCATGCGCGTGAGCTGATAATAGAAACAGCCGAGGCCCACCGGGCGACTCCAGTCTCCATCCCACAGTTGCTTGCTGATACATTCGACCCGCCCGGCAGTGCCATCATGTCCGCGCTCGCAGCGATAGAACGAGGAGACTTCCAGCAGCTCAGGATTGGCGCTGGTCGCCCCTGACCACGCCTCCGTAAAATGCTTCACCGGGCTGCCCTGGCAATCAATAACCATCACCGCCGCCTGCTCAAACGGGGACGGGTAAAACGCGCTATAGAGGTGCGCGAGATGATGGGAGACACGCTCGATGCGCGGCTCGCCCCGGAAGGCGAGCGTCTCTTTGAGTTCCTGATGATATGCTTGCTCTTTCTCAACCTCGCTATCGGAAGAATAGCACTCAACGACAAGATCAACCGGCTCACCAAGCCAGGGTAACCGCCCCATGTACAGGTTCGGTAAATCGCCCAGTCGTCCCCAGTGGTGTTTCTTGCGGGTAATGCGTTCCTTCTGCAGACTATAGACGCCAGACGCGCCTTTCATGACACTCACGGACCCATCTTGCGTCCGATTGATGCCCACGACAACAGGGGTATCGCTCACAGATTGTACCTCCGCGACAAAAAAGGATTTCTTTCATTCAACCACATCACGCCTGCTTGTAAAAAAAGGTTTCAAGCACATGGCGAGCAGCGCGCCGCAGAGGGTGGCGAGGAAGTTGACGCCGTCGTTATTGAGCCAGGGCAGGCCCCGTATGAGCGTCGTGGGGGTGCCGCAGCTATGGACGCGCCTCTCGGTTTCCTGTCCGCAGACAGGACAGAAGTACATAGCCTGGACAGTTGCACCGAGCAGGCTGTCGCAGAGGCACCCTCCCAGCCCGCTGAGTAAGGCGAGCAAAGGAAGTTGTTTGCTCCGTTTGCCCTGGAACAGCCAGGAAACGAGGCCGAGGGCGAACGCTCCCCATGCGGCAGCGACGGTGCCGACCAGGGTAACGCCGCCAGAGGTGCCGGGGGCGACACGCTTGCCGGTTGTGATGAGACGCGGGAGTCGGGGGCTGAGGACGCCAAGTTCGGTGGCCCAGGTATCGGCATTGGCAGTAGCAAGCGCGCCGGTATAGGCCGCCAGCAAAAGCTGCCGCCGCGCGGGGGAAGCTGTCAGCCCGTTGCCGAGGGCGAGCAAGGTTGCCACACCACCGTTGGCCGCTACCTGCCCGAGATCGCGCCGCGACCCCTTGCTAAATTTATCGGCGGCGGTTCGCTCCTTCTCCCGCTCGCGAAAATGCGACAGCAGGCTGGAGGAGACGAAGAAAAACAGGAGCGTCATGCCCCAGCTCCACCCGCCCATCCCGGTGGTGGTCGTGCCGGTAATCATAGCCCCCACCACGCCGCTGCGGCTCAATGAGCGCCGTCGGTAGGCCAGCAAGGCAATGATGCCGCTCAGCAACAGACCGAGTCCGGTTCTCTTAGACTTTTTCCACATATTTTAACCAGTACCTTTCAGACATTTACGGGCTTTTTGTTACAGAAAGTTCCCCTTACCAGTTCTATTTTAAGGAAGGCTCACAGAGAAACTAAAGTATCTGATTAGAGTAACTTGTATTCTCTGTCAAACTGCCAGTCGGGGAGGGCCTCTAACTCGACGTAAAGATGGGGGTGCAGGGGGTCGATATGCTTGGTCAAATGGATATCGACGACGCGATTGTCGTTGAGATCCAGATTTTCGCAGAGGGCGTCCAGCGTAATCTTGAGACCTCCATCCAGGTCTCGTTTCAGGGGAGTGGTAAAATAAAAATCGAGGAAAAGAGCGAGATACCCCTGGCGCAACTGGTCGCGCAGTTCTGCGCTGATGACGCCCTGACGCTCAAGCGAACGCAGCAGTACCCTGACCTGCTGCTTAAAACGGCGGGCCACCTGGGAACTGACGCGGCGTCCATCGACGGTCGCATACTGCTCATTGATGCCGGGTGGAAGCGGGAGCGTCAGGCGTAAAAGAGGGGACTTTTTCGTAGTTTGCTCGTGCATGTCGTGCATGGCTATCTCCTGTCTACATAGTACTTTTGGCAGCCTGATTGTGTGCGTATTGTATCATATCAGCATGTATTCTTTTGTCTTTTCGAGCGTTGCATAGCAGGAAAAAGCATGTTACACTGCGGAGGTCATACAGATGTGTTATGGTGTGGCGAAAGTGAGGAGCAAACGTGATTACCTGTAGTCGGTGTGGGAAGATCATTCCCGGTGGACAAACCAGTTGCCAGTATTGCGGCATGCCTGTCATGAATCGAAGTGAATACGTGTCAGGCGCGGGGAAAACGAACCCCGACCAGCCAGAGTTACCGGCATGGCTGCAATCGCTGCGCGCGGGGACGCAGCCAACATACACGACGGGCAACAACACGAATTTTTCGGCCTCGGACCTGGTAGAGGAAGGCGCGCTTCCCGGCTGGATGCAGCCGGGACACCCCGATGCCAGTCAGGGTCTCACCGGCCCGCACCCGGTGCTGCGTCCATCCTCAATGTCCGCACCCAACACCGATGGCGCCGTCCTCCCCAACGGGAGCATGTCAGCAGGCTCATTAATCGACGAACAATCGCTGCCATCGTGGATGCGCGAGCATGCAGGCGAGGAGCAAGGCATGGCGGCTTCGAGCCTGATTCAGCCAGAGGCACTGCCAGCCTGGCTAAGAGAGGCACAGGGCGAGTCGGCGCGCCCGCAGCCTGCACAACCGGTGCAGCCAGCGCCGCAGGCCCCTTCCCGGCCCGTTCAGCCGCAGACGCCGCCTGCCATAATGTCTGTCCCCCCCGCGTCTTCGTGGAGTGGAGCGCAGCCAGGGCAACCAGCCTCACCACAGGCGTTTGCGTTCCAGCCTGCGCAGGCACAGGGACAGATGCCACCACAGCCCCAGCCGCCGCCATCTGTCTTCCCGGCTCAAGGGCTATCTGCACAGGACTTGATCGACCCGCAATCGCTGCCTCCCTGGCTGGCGGGACAGCCCGGCGCGCCGACCGGTGGCGCCGCCCTGCCCGCTTCCTCGCTGCTCGATATGAATGCACTACCGCCCTGGCTGCGTGAGAACGGTCAGGGGTCGCCACAGGGGCAGGCAACTATGAACGGATCCCCGGCTGCTCCTGCGCCATCACAACAACAGCCGCAGGGGCGACCGGCAGCCGGGGGCAACCTGGCGGCAGCTTCCTTTATTGATATGGACGCCTTACCCGACTGGCTGCGTGCCAGCGGCGATGGGCAGCCTGACCTGGATCGGCGTGGGGGCATGGCTCCGAGAGCCGAGAACGTGCGCGTACCGGGCCGCCCGCGCGGGGGAGTCGGACCGCAGGAGTCAAGCGCGGCTGCCGCCAACGTTTTCGCCTCTATGCTTGGCGTCTCCTCAAACGCGCCCATGCTGCCCAATCAGTCGCAACCCGGGCCGCAGGGCCAGCCGCCTTTTCAGCCATCACAACCCATGCCCCCGCTTCAAGGTACCATGCCGGGACAGATACAGGGACAGATACCCGCCCAGGCACAGGGCTATCCAGGGCCAATGCAGGGCTATGGACCGCAGAGCTACCAGCAGGGACAGCCAGGGCCGCAAGGGCAACCTCCCTATCAGGCTGGTTACCCCATGGGCAACCAGCCTGGCGTATCGCAACCACCCGCCGCTCAGGCCATGCCAGCTCCAGGCGGGCAGACAGGTCAGACAAAACAGACAAAATCGCCACGGCGGGGATTTCTCGATACTATTCGTGAATGGTTCGGGTTGAACTCATAAGATCAGATAACAGGACAGGCCGGGCAAACCGGCAGGGGAGAGAAAAAGGATACCAGAGATGCAAACACTATCTCACGTGGAAGGAGGACCGAGGCCAGCCAGCAGCCAGAAACCGGCGGCAATTAACTCCCTCCTGGTTGCTGACTGCGGGACCGTTTTTACAAAGGTTTCGCTCTTCGGGCTGGTAGAGGGGCAATTTCGCCTGATGGCTCGCGGTGAAGCGCCGACGACGGCCACGCCGCACGGTGACATCACAAAAGGGATTATGCAGGCCATCGAGACCATCGAATCGATCACCGGGCGGCGTTTCATCGCTCAGGGACGCATCATCACCCCTGAAGAGGCGGACGGGGATGGCGTGGATATTTTCATTTCCACCATCAGCGCCGGTGGCCCGATTCGCCTGATCGTTCTTGGCGCCGTCAGTCCGGCCCTGGAAGAACTGGTGGCCCAGGCCGTCTCCGGCCTGTACGCGGAGATGCATCCCTTAGCGGCCCCATCCTATATGGCGACCTCGCTGGCCGCGTCTCAAGCGCAGGGCGGGAACGCGGGCCCGTGGACGCCGGAGCGCATCGCCCTTGAATGGGAACGCCAGCTAGAGCGCATCCGCGAGATACAGCCGCAGGCAGCGGTGATCGTCGGGCTGGCCGATGGCCCCGCCGGCCCTAATCCTTTGCAGGAAGCCTGCCAGCTCCTGCTGAACGTGACGAAAGAGCGCGAGGAAAAGGGGCCATCGCAGGCGGTACGGCGCTTTCCCGTCGTCTACGCGGGCGCGCCGCAGTATGTCGAGGCTGTCTCCCGCATGCTCGGCAATACCGCAGAAGTCACGCGAGTGGAACCCTTGATCTCGCAGGCGCAGCTTGGCCCAACCAGCACAGCCGTAAGCAACCTGTACAATACCCAGGTGATCCAGCGCATCCCCGGCTATGGCCGCCTGCAAACCCTGTTCTCTTCTCCGCCCGTCGCCACAGCCACCTCGTTGAGCAGCCTCGTGCGCTTCCTGGCGCAGCATTATGCCATGAACGTCACCGCCGTCGACGTGGGCGGCTCAACCACAACGGTGATGTTCGCGGGCGAACGAGGCGAGTTCATGCCGGTGGTACACGCGGGCATCGGCGTCGGGCCAAACGTGGGTGAAATCTTGCAACAGGTCGGCTTCCAGCGCGTCGCTCGCTGGCTGCCTTTCGATATCAGCGAGGAAGAACTGCGCGAATATGTGCTGAACCGCATGCTGCACCCACACGTGACGCCCTCACAGGTGCGTGAACTGCAAATTGCCCAGGCCTTTGCCCGCGAAGCGATCAGCCTGGCCCTGGACGAAGGGCGGCGCCATAGATTCGACTGGCCCAATGCCGATCTGATTCTGGCGACCGGCGGCGTCTTCGCCCACACCCCCAGAAACGGGCAGGCCGCGCTGATGTTGCTCGACTCCCTGCAGCCCAGAGGCGTCACCTCGCTTGTACTGGATCGCACCATGCTCGTCTCACAGGTGGGAGCGGTGGCCACCGTCGCCCCGGTGGCAGCCGTGCAGGTCAACGAGAACGACGCCGTCACGCAT
Organism: Chloroflexota bacterium; assembly: GCA_902810755.1. The sequence continues at coordinate 20,527 of CADDYT010000033.1, read as the reverse complement.
CGCCTCGGCACCTGCGTCATCCCCTTCGGTGCGCTGCCGCCGGGCCAGGTCGCGCTGCGCGTCAGCATCGAATATCGCAACGGGCGGCAAATCAGCGTCGATGTCATGAGCGGCTCCATTGAAGTGATTCCGCTGCGCCTCAACGAACAGGCTCTGCTGACGCTCTACCCTGCGCCTACGGTTGATGTCGGCCTCGGCCCCGGAGAACGCGCCCGTGCCGCTGAAGAGATCGACGGCGGCCTCATCGGCCTGATTATCGACGCGCGCGGCAGGCCATTAGTTCTGCCACAGGATAACAGAGAACGCCAGGCCCGTCTGTTACAATGGATGCAGGTGCTGGGGGTTTGAGCGTAAAGAGGGGGGCCTGCCATGACCTATCTACTTGGTTGGTCGGTAGTACCGCAGACCGTTGTGCGGCGCGAACGCTGGCCCGGCGGCTATAAAACGAGGGGAACGCCTCTGGTTTACCCCGGCCAGGAAGTGCAGTGCGATCAGCCCGTGATTCGCCTCTACAAGGCGGAAAAAATCGAGGCGGTGGACACCGCTCCCCGGCTGGTTTTGCCATCGGTAAAAATGGCCGTAGCAGTGGGGGCCGGGGGAAAGAGCGGCAGCGGCTCTTATGCCGACAACGGCAACGGAAGTACAACGAGCGGGGACATCGTTCCCGCCGGACTAAGCGGGCGCGTGGTAGACATTACGAGGCGCGGGGGCGTGGTCATTGAGAGCCGGGTGGCGGCGGTCGAAGGAACGCTGGGCGCGGGCAACCAGGTAGCAGGCGTCCTGACAATGTGGCGTTCCGGCTCGGCGACCATCCCGCCGGGGGCTATCCTGGTCATCCCCGGCCCCTTGAATTTCGCCATGCTGCGCCAGGCGCTCAGTTCAGGTATCGTCGGCATCGTCGCCAGCAGCATCACCGTGCGCGACCTGGAGGGCTTTCTGCAAACCGATCTCATCCACCTGCTCAACAGCGTCGATCTAGAGCTTGCGCAGGCGCATCTGCCGCCCCTGACGCTCCTGCTGACTGAGGGCCTCGGCACCATTGCCATGCCCGCGCGCACAGTCAACCTGCTCAGCCAGTATCAGGGATCGATTGCCCTGCTTGCGGGCGCAACCTCTGTGCGTCAGGCCATCTACCCTGAATTGCTGATCTCGCTGCCGACGAAAGAGACGCCGCGCGACTGGAACCCGCTACTGCCGGATAGCGCCCTGGCGATCGGCGCCCCCGTGCGCGTGTGTAGCGGTGAATATGAAGGAGTGATTGGCGAATTAGACTATTTCTTTGCTCACGAGCAGGTGTTTGTCTCCGGCATCCGCGCTCGTGCCGCTCGCCTGCGCCTTGAGGACGGCTCGCAGGTCGTCGTCCCGCTCACGCTGCTTGAACGCATAGGATAAAGGTACCGGCCTGGCCGGGCAGTTATCCACAATCATCAATGAAGTTATCCACATATTCCGCTAGAATATGTGGATAACTTGCTGCCTTTTCTGGCTTTCTATCGTTTATTGGGACTTCTGTGACCCATGCTCTCGCCTACGGCAAAATCAGCGATTTACCCGTCATATCCTTCGGCTGTGGAATGCCCAGGATTTGCAGGATAGTAGGGGCGACATCGGCCAGAATGCCGTCGGAGCGCAGGCGGGCGTTAGCATACGAGGGGACGACGAGGTAGAGCGGCACGGGATAGGTGGTGTGGGCTGTGAAGGGCTTGCCCGTGTCGTACTCGATCAACTGCTCCGCGTTGCCATGATCTGCCGTGATGAGCAGGCCGCCGCCCATTGCCAGCGTGGCCTCCACCACGCGCCCGACGCCGGTATCGACCGCCTCAACAGCTCGAATGGCGGCGGACAGCACGCCTGTGTGGCCGACCATATCGGCGTTGGCGTAGTTCATAATCACCAGATCGTAGCGGCCGCTACAAATGTGTTCGATGGCGACATCCGTCACGCCTGCCGCGCTCATCTCCGGCTGCAGGTCGTAGGTCGGCACCTTCGGGGAAGGCACCAGCACGCGATCTTCGCCCGGAAACGGGGTCTCGCGCCGTCCGTTGATGAAGTAGGTGACGTGGGCGTACTTCTCGGTCTCGGCGGTGTGGAACTGGCGCATGCCGTGTTCGGAGATGACACGCGCCAGCGGCATCTCCACCTCGTCGGCGCGGAAAGCCACCTCAGCGTCCAGCCCTTCCTCGTATTCTGTCATCATCACATAGACCAGATCGGGGATGCGCGGGCCGCGATTGAACTTGCCCTCGGCCTGCGGCGGCAATTCCGGCATGACAAAGGCTTTGGTCAACTGGCGCGCGCGGTCAGGCCGGAAATTATAATGGATGACGGCATCGCCCTCCCTGACCACTGCCGTCGGGTGGCCCTCCTCCATGATGACGGTGGGCAGGATAAACTCATCAGTAATACCCTGATCGTAAGATTGCTGAATGGCCTCGATGGCCGAACCGGCGCGCTGGCCTTCGCCCTTCGTCATGGCAAGATAGGTACTGCCCGTGCGATCCCAGCGATTGTCGCGGTCCATCGCATAGTAGCGTCCGGTCACCGTCGCCACCTTTGCCGCGTGTTCCCCGCCGATCTCCTGCGCGCGGGCCTGCAATCGCTTCATAAACTCGATGCCCCCGGTCGGCGAGGTGTCCCGGCCATCGGTAAAAGAGTGAATGTAGACGCGCTCGATATGGTGCAGGTGCGCCAGTTGCAGCAGAGCCTCCAGGTGCGTCTCGTGCGCGTGGACGCCGCCATTGCCCAGCAGCCCGCAAATATGTAACTGCGACTGATTCTTCCTGACATGTTCGACAGCCTTGAGCAGGGCCGGATTCTGGAAGAAGCTGCCATCGCGAATCGATTCGCTGACGCGCGTATAGTCTTGTAGCACGCGCTTGCCGGCGCCGATATTCTGGTGGCCGACCTCAGAATTGCCCATCTGGCCCTGCGGCAGGCCGACCGCCTCGCCTGACGTGCGCACCGCCGTATGCGGCCACTGCTGCGCCAGCTTATCAATAGCGGGGGTGCGCGCCAGCGCGATGGCGTTGCCCTCCGTGCGCGGGTTGATGCCCCAGCCATCCATCACAATCAAAACAAACGGGCGCGGACGCCCCGCAGGTGTTGTACTCATTCTCTCTGTTCGCTCCGTATTTCCATTTTCTCATAGCAAATCTGCTGCCTTCATTGTACCACGCGCCCAATCACAATCGGTTAGCCCTCTCATTCCCCTCTGCCATATGGCACACCGCGCAGGTGATTCCATAAAAATACCGTCAGCAATTCAGCACAAATGCTCAGATATTGTTGTATCTCCAGTACAGAGCTATACGTACATGATATGTAAGAGAGCGCACTATAGCAGAGATTTTTTTGTAATTTTTCAAGGAAGAGAAGGAGAAAATGGAACGTATCGCTAAACCGGCACGGCGCCTCGGCACAGGCTTGCTGGCAACCGGCATTGCGGGTTGTTTGATACTGATGGTGACGGTGGTCGCCTTCGCCAGCACCGTACATGTCTACGACCAGGCCGGGGTACTCAATGCCTCGCAGGTGCAGAGCGCGGCACAGAGCCTGCCCTATCCGATGGACATTTATACGACGAATACCTATAACGGTAACTCCAGCAGCTTTATCCAGCAGACGCGCAGCCATATTACCAGCGCGAATCTGATCGTCATGGCTATTGATACCAGGCACCACTACCTGGCAATCGAAGGCGGTTCAAGCGTGCCATTGAGCAACAGCCAGTACAGTAGCGCGGTGAATGCATTCACCAGCAATTACAATAGCGGCGGCTACACAGGGGCAACCATCGCGGCCATCAACTCGCTGCGCAGTTCGCTTGGTTCCAGTTCGAGTTCCAGTTCGGGCGCACCCGCTTCATCCGGCGGGTGGAACTTCGGACTGGGGACGCTGTGCTGCGTTGGCCTGTTAATCCTGGCGGCCATTGCGCTCTTCAGCATCTTCCGTCGTCGCCGACGCGGCTTCTTCGGGCAGCCGCAGCCGCCGATGGGCGGGCCATACCAGCAAGGCTATCCACCCAACTATTACGGCCCCGGCTATAATCAGGGTTCGGGCATCAATCCCTGGGTCGCCGGCGGTCTGGGCGCGGCAGCCGGTGGTCTGGCCGGTTACGAACTGGGAAAACAGGCCGGTGAACGCGAGGGCCAGGGCGGCAATCCTGGCAACGAAGGCAACTTCGGCGGCGGCGCGGCTGGCAGCTTCGGCAACGATGACTTCGGCGGCGGAGGGGCCGGGGGCGATTTCGGCGGTAACGACAGCTTCGGAGCCGGAGGAGGAGCCGGGGGCGATTTCGGCGGCGCTGGCGGCGGTGATTTCGGCGGTGGTGGCGGCGGGAGTTTCTAAGCCGGGAAAACCGCTCCGTGAGCGGCGATCACCCTGACGCTTTTGCGTCTGGATCGCCGCTCTTTTTTTCCCTCTGCTCTGGCTCAAAACGGTCGAAGGCAAAGGGGCGAATGATCGCTGGAATCTGTCCTGTGGTCACGTATTCGCTGATTGTCCGGGCGGTAATGGCGCTGAGCATGATGCCAACGCTGTTGTGGCCACTGGCGAGTATGACATTTTTCCAGCGCGGGGCAGGCCCAAGCACAGGCATTGCATCAGGCGTTTTCGGGCGCAGCCCTGCCCATGTTGCCTCAATCTCGCTCTGCCTGAGAACAGGCAGAAGGCGCGTGGCCGAATCGCGCAGCCAGGAGACCCCCTCCTCAGTCACGCTGGCGTCAAATCCGGCCTCTTCCCTGGTCGCGCCCACCAGCAGCGTGTTGCCTCTGGGAGCGATATACGCCGCATCACCGAAGACGATATGCTTGAGAGAGGTCTGAGGCTGGTAATAGGAGAGAATCTGACCGCGTAAGGGACTGACGGGAAGCGCGATCTCAAGCCACCGCGTGTAGCAGCCTGTCCATGCGCCCGCCGCCAGGATCAACCGGTTACAGCTAATGGCGCCTCGCGCCGTAAGGATAGCGGTAATTGTGTCCTGCTCTCGTCGCAGACCAGACACTTCTGTCTGGCTATAGATACGCGCTCCCAGGTTGATCGCAGCTCTGGCGTAGGCTCTCACAAGCCGGGGGGCCTGTATCTGAGATTCTGCGGGGATATAGATAGCCGCGCTGATCTCCGGCGAGAGCAATGGTTCCTGCCGACGCGCTTCGTCGCCATTGAGCCAGTGCATGGCAAGGCCAAGTTGCTGCCAGGCGCGCATGCGTTTCTGGAGTTTTGGAATACGCTTCGGGTCGCGCACTGTGCGCAAAGCTCCCGTTTGCTCAAAGTGGAGACGAACGCCACTTGCATCCTCAAGCTCTGGCACGAGCGTGGGGAACATGGCAAAGCTTGCAAGCAGCAAATCAGCGAACGGGCCGGGGCCTGACAGCGGGCCGAGGGGCGCAAGCAAACCGGCGGCGGCGCTCGATGCCTGGCCGCCTACCTCCCCGCGCTCCACAACGATGACATCCACCCCCGCTTTGCGCAGAAAGTAGGCAATCGCGCAACCAATGACCCCGCCTCCTATGATGACAACCTCGGCGGATTTCTCCATAGCCAGGCTCACTTTCGATAAGAGGGATCCCTCGCCTTCTTCCCGGCAAAGCAGCAGGGATACAACCGGTTTGTATCCCTGCTGCTTCCCTGTGACCCGATATGGTGTCAGCTACGCTTGCCTATTCCGCGCGTGGCGTTTGCACATCGACGCGGTGGCGACCGCGACGCTGAGCGGTTTCCACGATGCGCAGGCGCGTGATGGCGCGTTCGAGGGCGCCCTGCAGTTCGGCGCGCTCGACGTTGGTCTGGGCCTGCGCCAGCAGTTCCTCGGCGCGGCGGCGAGCGGCGGCGGCACGGGCCTCGTCGATCTCCTCGGCGCGTTCCGCCGTGTCGGCCAGGATGGTAACGTTGTTGTTGCTCACCTCCAGGAAGCCGCTGGAGACGAAGATGGGTTCTTCGCTCGCGCCGAGCTTGATGCGTAACTCGCCGGTCTTGAGCGTGGTCAACAGGGCGGCGTGTTCCGGCAGGATGCCGAGACGCCCTTCGCTGCCCGGCGCGCTCACCAGATCGGCCTCCCCGTTGTAGAGTTCGCGGTCGGCTGTGACAATCCTGACATTCAGGATGTTGCGATTGCGTGTCGCCATCGCTTAGACCCCCGCCTTCTGCTCCGCTTCGAAGCGTTGATAGACCTCATCGATGCCGCCGGCCATGTAGAAGAGCGACTCCGGCACCTGATCAAGCTTGCCATCAAGAATCTCGCGGAAGCCGCGAATCGTCTCTTTCAGCGGCACGTACTGGCCTTTGCGTCCGGTGAACGCCTCGGCCACCGTGAAGGGCTGCGAGAAGAAACGCTGAATCTTGCGGGCGCGCGACACCGTCAGCTTGTCCTCGTCCGAGAGTTCGTCGATGCCCAGGATGGCAATGATATCCTGCAGGTCTTTGTAACGTTGCAGCACCTTCTGCACGCTGCGGGCGACGTCGTAGTGTTCCTGACCAACGACCTGCGGATCCAGGATACGGCTGGTCGAGGCCAGCGGGTCCACAGCCGGGTAGATGCCCTGCTCGGCGATGGACCGCTCAAGCACGATGGTCGAGTCGAGGTGGGCGAAGGTTGTGGCCGGGGCCGGGTCAGTGTAGTCGTCAGCCGGGACGTAGACGGCCTGCATCGAGGTGATAGAGCCGCGTTTGGTCGAGGTGATGCGCTCCTGTAGCTCGCCCATCTCTTCCGCCAGGTTGGGCTGGTAGCCTACGGCAGAGGGCATGCGGCCCAGCAACGCCGAGACTTCCGCGCCCGCCTGCGTGAAGCGGAAGATGTTGTCGATGAAGAGCAGCACGTCCTTGCCCTCTTCGTCGCGGAAGTATTCCGCCATCGTCAGGCCGGTCAGCCCGACGCGCAGGCGCGAGCCGGGCGGCTCGTTCATCTGGCCGAAGACCATCGCCAGGCGGTCGATCACGCCCGCGCTGATCATTTCTTCGTAGAGGTCGTTGCCTTCGCGGGTGCGCTCGCCCACCCCGGCAAAGACGCTATAGCCGCCATGCACTTTCGCGATATTGTTGATGAGTTCCTGAATGATAACCGTCTTGCCCACGCCAGCGCCGCCGAAGGTGCCGACTTTACCGCCTCTCATGAAGGGAGCGATCAGGTCGATCACCTTCAGACCGGTTTCGAGGACTTCGATGGAGACGGCCTGCTCTTCCAGGGTCGGCGCGGGGCGGTGGATGGGCAGACGCGGCGCATTGGGAACATCCGGCTTGTTGTCGATAGGCTGGCCCAGGACGTTGAAGATGCGGCCCAGTGTCTCATCGCCGACGGGGACTTTGATGGGCGCGCCAGTATCAATGGCGTCAAGGCCACGCTCAAGGCCGTCAGTCGGCCCCATTGCCACGCAGCGCACCCAGTTGTTGCCCAGCAACTGCTCGACTTCCAGCGCGAGGTCGTGGTCGGCGCCGGGCGCGCGCGTCAAAATTTCATTGTAAATTTCTGGAATCTGGTCCGGGGGAAACTCCACGTCTACGACGGCCCCCAGCACCTGCACGATTTTTCCTTTCGTGCCTGCTGCCATAATCTATTCCTCCTGGAGTGCGCGGCTGGCGCGCCCCTTGCCGTTAGAAAGCCGCCCAAACATGTCATCCTTCGCTTCATTCAGGACGACATGTTGCGAGGGCGCTTTCTTCATGGCATGCTCTTTTGTTTATGCATTCGCGCCGGCCACGATCTCAAGAATTTGCGTCGTAATGCTGGCCTGGCGCGCTTTGTTATAGGTCAATGTCAGGTCTTGAATCAGTTCGTTGGCGTTGTCGGTCGCGTTCTTCATGGCCACCATGCGGGCGGACTGGAAGCTGGCGACGGCTTCGAGCAGGGCCTGATAGACCTGGATATCCACGTAGCGCGGGAGCAGGGCCTGGAAGATGGTCTGCGCGTCCGGCTCGTAGATGTATTCAAGGCTCTCACGCTCGGTTCCCGGCTCCTGGGCAGGCGGTTGCACGGGCAGAAGCTGCACGGCGATCGGCTGCTGCGTCATCGTATTGACGAACTTCGCATAGACCAGGTAGACGATGTCGACCTCCCCTTGCAGGAAGGCATCGACCGCTACCTGGGCGATGGCCGTGGCGTCGGTAATGTTCGGGTTGTCGCCGTAGTTGGTGAACTCGGCCAGGATGTGCTGCTGCGTGCGCAACAGGTAATCGCGGCCTTTGCGCCCGACGGCGATGAAGCTGAGGCCGGGACGCTCGCCCTGTTCGGCCAGCCGCCGCTGCTCATCGTGCGCCGTCGCCATCACTCTGCGGTTGATGTTGCTCGGCAGCGCCCCGCTAAAGCCGCTATCCGGCGTGATGGCAAGGATGCCGATAGTGCGCACCGGGCGCTGGCGCAGCAGGGCGACCTCGTTGCCGATATCGGCGCCGGTAATGTTGGCAAGGCGCGAGACCAGCGCCCGCAGCTGTTCGGCGTAGGGGCGCGATTGCTCTACGCGCTCCTGCGCCCGCCGCATTTTGCTGCTCGCCACCAGTTGCAGGGCTTTGGTGATCTGCGCCGTATTCTTGACCGAACGTATGCGCCGCCGGATTTCTCTGGTTGATGGCATGCTCTGCCTCCTCGCCTAGCGCGGCGCCGCCGTCTGCTTGAACTCCTCGATGGCGGCATTCAGTCGCTGCAACAGATCATCGGACATCTTCTCTTTGCCCTTGACGGACTTCTCGACGATCTCCTGCCCGATCTCTGGATGGTTCGCTTCCATGTAGCGGTAGAATGCCTGCTCCCACTGGGAGACCACTGGCACCGGCACGTCATCGAGGTAGCCATTGGTACCGGCGTAGATAATCATGACCTGATTCTCAACCGGCACCGGCTGGTACTGCGGCTGCTTCAACACCTCGGTCAGGCGCTGGCCACGCTCGATGCGTGCGCGGGTCGCTTTATCCAGGTCGGAAGCGAACTGGGCGAAAGCGGCGAGTTCGCGGAACTGCGCAAGGTCGAGGCGCAGCGTGCCTGCCACCTGGCGCATAGCGCGCGTCTGCGCGTTGCCACCCACGCGAGAGACCGAGAGACCGACGTTGATAGCCGGGCGAATACCGGCGTTGAAGAGGTCGGTTTCCAGGAAGATCTGGCCGTCGGTGATCGAAATGACGTTGGTCGGGATGTAGGCCGAGATGTCGTTAGCCTTCGTCTCGACAATGGGCAGGGCGGTAAGCGAGCCGCCACCGTACTCGCTGCTCAGGCGCGCGGCGCGTTCCAGCAGGCGCGAGTGCAGGTAGAACACATCGCCGGGGAAGGCTTCGCGCCCTGGCGGGCGGCGAATGATGAGCGACATGTTGCGGTACGCCTCGGCGTGCTTGGTCAGGTCGTCGTAGATGATGAGCGCGTCGCGGCCTGACTCCATGAACTCTTCGCCCATCGCGCAGCCGGCGTAGGGGGCGAGATACTTCAACGGGGCAGGCTCGGAAGCGTTGGCGGCCACGATGATGGTGTGATCCATCGCGCCGTGCTGGCGCAGGATTTCGTGCGTGCGCGCGATCGACGAGTTCTTCTGCCCGATGGCGACGTAGATACAGAGCAGGTTCTTGCCCTTCTGGTTGATAATTGTGTCCAGGGCAATAGCCGTCTTGCCAGTCTGGCGGTCGCCGATAATCAGTTCGCGCTGGCCGCGTCCAATCGGGATCATGCTGTCGATGGCCTTGATACCAGTCTGGACGGGGGTATCGACCGGGTGGCGCGTAATCACGCCGGGGGCCACGCGCTCGACGGGGCGGTACTTCGTGGTGGAGATCGGCCCCATATCGTCGATGGGCTGGCCAAGCGGGTTCACCACGCGCCCGATCAGGGCATCGCCGACGGGTACCGAAGCAATACGCCCGGTGGTGCGCACCTCGTCATCTTCACGGATTTCTGTATAGTCACCCAGGATAGGAACACTGACCGTCTCTTCTTCCAGGTTGAAGGCCATGCCTATCAGTCCGGTGCGGGGAAATTCTACCAGTTCAAGGTACTTCACATCTTGCAGGCCATAGACGCGGGCAATACCGTCGGATACCGCGATCACGGTACCCACATTGGCTGTTGTGGTTTCAGCCGCGTTAAAGCCGGTGATGTTTTTCTCAATGATGGCGCTGATTTCATCAGCCCAGGATGCCATCGTTTTCCTCCTCTAATGTACTGAGTGGAGTATATATCAGGTAAAGACATTTCGGAAAATCTTTCCGCTTCGCATCCTATCCTCTCTCTGGAGTAGATAGGATGGAAGGGAAATATGCTACTGTATCTTCGTTGACTCAACCGTTTCTTCGGGGGGCGCGGACGTCGGCGCTTGTTCCGGGCGCTGCATCTCATCAGTGCCAACCCAGTCGGAAGCATTGGCGCTGACAGCGGCCACATCGTTCAGTAACTGGTGTTGCAATACTGACAGGCGCGTGCGCACGCTCCCATCGATGAGCTGGTCTCCAACGCGAGCAATGACTCCACCCAGAATGCTCGGATCGACCCTGGTCTCCATAATAATGGTCTTGTGAGTCCTATCCTCAAGCGCCCGTTTGATCAGCGTTTGCTCCGCGTCATCCATCCTTGTTGCCGTAGTGACCTGCGCGACCGCCTCGTTTTTATAGTCCATGACCATGCGCTTCAGTTCGCTGGCAATGTTGGGCATGACTTCGACCAGCTCGCGCTGGATCACCAGCAAGGCAAGGTTGAGCGACGTGGGCAGCACCCGTGACGCCAGGGCCTGGCGTACTGCTGTCTCTTTGCGCTTCGCAGGAATCTTTGGCTCGCGCAGCAGGAACGAGAGTTTGCGGTCCCCGAAGACCTGGGCGATGCCCTCAACATCGGAGAGGGTGCGATCAATCGTTCCCTGCTTCTGCGCGATATCAAAGATGGCCGCTGCGTAGCGCCTGGCTATCGCTCCTTTAGGCATTACTGCTCCTTTGCCTCGGCGGCGGTCACGAACTCTTCCACCAGACGGCGGTTGTCGCGATCATTCACCGATCTTCCAATAACTTTGCCGGCCGCATCAATCGAGAGATTGACGACCAGGCGACTGATCTCAGCGCGGGCGCGGGCCGCCTCCTGCCGGATGCGAGCCACCTCCTGTTGCTCGATCTGCGCGGCACGGGCATGGGCCTCTTCAATAATACGCTCCTGCTCCCGCAGCCCGGCTTTCTGCGCCTGCGCGATGATATCCTGCGCCTGGCGGCGGGCCTCCAGCAGCTCTGCTTCGGCGCGGGCGGTGGCCTCTTCCAGATCTCTCTTCGCCTTCTCCGCGTTCTCGATCCCTTCGCGGATCACCGCCTGCCGTCGGTCCATCGTCCTGATAATCATGGGAAGACCCCATTTCCAGAGCAGCACGAAGACGATACCGAAACTGACCAGCTGCGAGAGAAAGGCCAGCGCGTTGATGCCAAGCCCACTGAAGATATCAGCCAGGACAAAGGCATGCATGACTGCGTACATAAATTTGCCCTCCTTTCCTCAGAAGGTACCACAATCCGCTCTTATCATGTAGCACGGAGATGAAGTATGTCCTGTTTCCCTTTCCTTTCTCAAAAGGATGCGAGCCACACTCCATCTCCTTTCCCGGCTACCGTGTCCAGGAACGCAGTACCTCCTGCCAATTAACCAACGAACAGGACAAGGAAGGCGACCAGCAGAGCATAGATAGCGATAGCTTCGGCGAAAGCCAGGCCAAGAATCAGGTTTGTGCGGATCAAAGGCTCAGCTTCCGGGTTGCGCCCGATGGCGTCGAAAGCTCGACCGGCGGCCAGACCGATACCGATGCCGGGGCCGATGGCGCCCAGACCAATGGCTAAGGCGACTGCCAGCGGCGTAAACTGAGACGGAGCGGCAGCAGCCGGAACCAGGGCTAATACGAGTGATGCAAGAGTCATGACGTTAATTCCTCCTTAAGTACTGCAAGGGGATGCGTTGCACCTGTGCAAGCATGGCCCTGCGGATCTGTAATTGGCGTTAAAATCTATGCAATCGCAGCGCAAAACGAGCGTCTGCGAGTAGCACTCTGCTCTACGAAACGAAACAAAGCGAAACGTGGGGTTTTTAATGTGCAGGCGCCGTTTCCCTCTCCTTTTCCTCCTGTGCGAACTCTGCGCGTGCCTCGTGTTCGCTTTCCGGCTCCGCGTGGCTGCTGGTAGCCAGTTGCAGGTAGGTTAGCGCGAGCAGTGCGAAGACGAAGGCTTGCACCACGGCAACGAAGAGTTCAAAGGGAATGAAGATGACATCCGCCAGGAACGGCAGGATGAAGGCGAAAACCGCCAGCACCACGCTGCCCGCGAAGATGTTGCCAAAGAGACGGAAGGTCAGCGAGATGACGCGCGCGATTTCACTGATGATTTCCAGCAGGCCGAGAAAGAACTCGATGAAGCCGGTCAGGCTAAACTTGAACAGCGCCTTGAAGTTCAGGTACTTGCTGACATGTTCGCCGAAGCCCAGCGTGGCGAAGCCGAAGACCTGGGCGGTAATCACGGCGATCAGCGCCATTGCCAGATTCAGATTCAAATCGGTCGTCGCGGGGCGCACCCAGGGAATAAGCGCGTTGGAGATGGGGCCGAATAACAGGAAGCCTAATACGGGCTGGTAGTTGGTGTGTCCGGCTGCATTGATCTGCTGGATCTGTGTCCAGTCAATCGTGCCAACAGTATCAACGGTTGGAATCACGTCGAGCAGGTTGGAGACGAGAATGAACAGGAAGAAGGTGGCGACCAGCGGAAAGAATTTCTTTGCCCGTTCCTTCCCCACCACGCCTTCGACCAGTCCCAGCAGGGCTTCGATCATCCACTCCATGAAATTCTGCCAGCCGGAGGGGATCAGCTTACCCTGCCGCGCAAAAAAGAACATGAAAAACAATACGATGATTGATATCCAGGTGCAGAACAGGGTGTTCGTCACCGGGAATCCGCCTATATAAAAAATGGTATCGGGTGCCAGACTTACATGCGGTAATTTCCAGAGCACTCGGTATCCTCCTCTACATTCACCGGGCCCTGCATGGTCAGATTCGTTCTACGATGGCTCCCGTCTATTCTTATTCTCTCTATAGAGTGTGCGCGATAATAAACGGTACGCTCCATATATTCCCGAGACCAGGCCAAGCAGCAGCCCGAGTAATAAAAACAAATATCCTGTATGCGCGACGCCATCCAGGAGATGTCCCAGAAAAGCGAGTAAAGCAATGGGTATGGCTATTGTTAAGCCCAGTTGACCCACAAGTGCCAGAGACTCCCAGGCAGAGGGCGGAGGCGTGTATTTACTCATTCCTGGTCCTTTTATCCCATCTGTTGTCTCTGCTAAATATTGTACCATGAGGAGTATAGCATATGGAATAGCAAGAGTGCAACAGTTGATACAGCCGCTTTGCCTGGTCGGTATCTGAATCAGCAATTATGCTGAATTCGCAGCAAGTTGCGCCCCTTTGACCTCTATGCTTACCGCACTGGCATTTATGGCTCTGTCCTGCTCCCTTTCCCCGATGACCACTGAGGTGCCAGAGGAAGTTTTCCGCGAAATCATCCCTCAATCACCTCCATTTCCGAGGGTGAAAAATTCCCCGGAAAGAGGGGCCATTCTCCCCCCTTTTTGCGCGATTCTCAGGTATGCCTGTCCTGGTTCCCTGGACGTAGAATAGTAGCAAATGCTTTCAATTTTCCTCCTTATGAAATGAAGGTAAAGAGTCGACGGGCTGGAATAGTGTATACTATCCACATGAAAAGCACAGGGCAACTCCCGATCATCTCATTTGCCAGCCACAAATTCATCGCTATGCTGGCCAAGCACGAGAAAATCCACCTGTAAAGGAGAAAGTTATGAAGATCGAGGCAAAACTGGCGGAGATGGGCCTGACGCTGCCGGAGCCAATGCAGGAGCCGCAGGGAATGCGCCTGCCCTTCGCGCAGGTGCGCGTGCGAGGCAACCGGGCGTATATTTCAGGACACGGGCCGCTCAACGCGGACGGCTCGCTGGCGCAACCACGCGGCAAGGTGGGCGCGGAGGTTCCATTGGAGCAGGGCTACCAGGCAGCGCGGCTGGTGGCGCTGGCGATTCTGAGCAGCCTGAAACGCGAACTGGGCGATCTGGACCGCGTGACGGCCTGGCTGCGCGTCTTCGGCATGGTCAATTCCGCCCCCGGCTTCAACCAGCAGCCGACAGTCATCAACGGCTTCTCCGACCTGATTCTGGAACTCTACGGGCCGGAAGTCGGCCAGCACGCCCGCTCCGCCGTCGGCATGGCCGGCCTGCCCGTCGATATCCCCGTGGAGATCGAGGCAGAGGTGGAGATCAGCGTGTAAAAGCGGTTGGGAACATGCTATAAAGGATATCCACTCTCTGGCCCAAAAGCTTGCCCGTCCTCGGCTTGCCTGGCGGCAAGTAAGGAAGACGAAAGCGGGAAAAAGGCGACGGCATCGGGTTGCCTTTTTCCCGCTTTCATTCACTCGCCTTCAGAAAGGCGTTTCTGCCCCTCTTCGATGAGACTCACGAGATATTGCAACTTCTGGATGGTATGTTCGGCGTTGCGTTTGTTGCGCTCGTAGCCCTCAGGGGAAAGCTGGTTGAACCAGGTGCGGATATCCTCGTCGGAGATATCGTACCATTTAGCGTCGGCCTGCAGGCGCAGGTAGACCTTCATCTGCGGGTCGTGCTGCTTGCGGCGCGGCGTGAGCTGGACGGTCTGGCTAACTCCCGCTCCTGCTTCTCCGGCGGTCTCGCGCTCATCCTCGGCGATGGCGGCGGCGAGTTCGGAGGCCGGATGCAGTTCGTTATAGAGCGCCTCCACCTCGGCAGTTTTGAAGAACGAATCGCGCCCGACGCCTTTGTAGGCTTTGATGCGACCGTCGCGCACCCACTGGTCGAGCGTGACGCGGTCGATGCCGAGGCGGCGCGCTGTCTCGCCCGCGTCCAGAAAGGCGAAGCGGCTTCCTGATCTGCCCATCATAAGCTATACCTCCTCCACACGCTCTTGCTCACTTTTCACGTTCATGGATTTGCTCTTTAGTATCATTCAGGGACTGTTCCTTTTCAGCTTCGGGTTCAAAAAACATCAGCAGCGTGCTGCCGTAGCGCCGTTCGCGGGTGAGAGCCAGGCGCGAAAGCGGCACGGCGACGACACCGGGACGCTCCTTCGGGTGTATCTGCACAATCACCAGGCCGTCGTCGGCCAGCAGCGGCGAGGTATCGAGCATGCCGAGGGCGCGCGCGGCCATCTCCTGATACTGCGGCGGCGCTACATAGATGATATCATATGTGCGCTCGGGGGTAGCCGCTCCTGTTCCCATGCCTCTTCCCGCCGCCTGCAGAAATTTGAAGGCATCGGCGTGCAGGGTCTCGGCGCGGTCGGCAAGCCCGGTGAGCTGTAAATTTTCGCGCAGGATTTTCAGCACCTTGCCATTCATTTCAATGAAAGTCGCGAAAGAGGCGCCGCGACTGAGAGCCTCGATGCCGACGCCGCCGACGCCGCCGAAGAGGTCGAGAAAACGCGCATCCTCGACCCGCGTGGAAAGGATATCGAAGAGGGCCGTTTTAACCCTGTCAATGATCGGGCGCGTCCCCATCGTCCTGGGCGATTTGAGCTTGCGCCCTTTTGCTTCACCGGTTACTACTCGCATTGCCGTTCTCCTCAAAATGCGCCAGCAACATCTCGGCCTCCGCCACAAAGTCGTCCTGCTTGCCCCAGGAGATCAGGGCCTCGGCCTGATCGCTTTTCAATTTCTTCTCAGAGGCCGCGCCCCAGACACCCCGAATGAGGGCCTGCAATTGTTCCGGGCTGAGCTGCCCGTCAACGACATTGTGCAAAACTTTAAGACGGCCCGCGCTGACGAGCGTGGTTCCACCCGACTCGCGCAGCCTGCTCACAATATCCTCGACACTCCTGCGATGGGCCGCCGACAGGCCAACGCTGGCCCCGAAAGATGCTTCCTGCTCCTCATCCTCCTCGTCCTCCTCAAAATCGAGGTCTTCCAGTTCTGACTCGTCGTCTTCCTCATCGAAGACAATGGGCGAAGGGTAGGACGCCGACCCCTCGCGCAGATTTTTCGCGCCACCACCTGCCGCTGGCGCAGTCGGGCCAGCGGCGGGCCGCATCGTCGAGGCCGGTGAAGACGCGGATGACAGCGGCGAAGAAGGTGCAGGCGGCGTCGGTGTGACCGGACTCGCCGGGCGACCGCTGGGCGCCGCTGGCGCAGAGGCTGATTGATTGGTCTGCCCTGTCTGCGCCGGTTGAATCGTCTGCTGTGATGGTGCAGAGCCGGTCGCAGTCCTGGCCGTAGCAGCACTGTTCTCAGCCGCCCGCGCGCCGGGAGCCGAATGGCCGCCTTCCCCTGTCCCCGGTGCCGGTCGAGCTGTAGAACGCACTGGAGCCTGCGGCCCTGTCGACGGACGGGCCTGCGATTGCCCCTGCACTTGCTGCCGGGTGGCAGGTGTAGAAGGCGAGGAGCCGCCGCCTTCTTCCATCAGAATATGCTGCAATTGCTTCAGAGCTTCGCGCAGGTTCAGGCCGGAAAGGGATTTTACTTTGAGCAGAGCCATGGCGCGGCGGGCATCCAGGCCCATCTCCTTGAGATATTTCATGAATTCCGACAACGACATCGTACCCTCGCTCACCCCAGGGCTGGATGGCATGCTGGCTCCGATGCCGGGGCGAGCGGGCGCGGCTGGAGCCGCGGGCTGGCTGCTCTGCGCGGTCTGCCAGTCCGGAGCGGGCGAGGTGGGGCGCGCTGCCGCTGAGGGCGACACAGATGGTCGGGCAGGCGTAGACGGCCTGCCAGCCGAAGTCGCAGGAGTCGCACCGGCTGTAGCAGACGGCTGTGTCTGGGTGGAAGACGGCGAGGCAGGCAGTGAGAGCGGAGTAGGGGCCGCGACAGGCGGAGGAGTGGGAATGGCAGGAGCAGTGGGGCGAGGCCCAGCAGACGGTCGCTGTCCCTGGCCGCCCTGTTGCGCTATCTGCATCACGCGGCGCTCGACATAGTCGGCCAGTTGATCCAGCCCGGCATCGGCCTCACGCAGCAGTTGTTCGCGGGTCTGAGCATCCGCGCCCGGCGGCACCGGAATGCCGATATCGATGGTATAGGTACGCTCCCCGGCAGTAAACTGCGTGGCGTAACGCAGCCAGATATGCGCCGGGGCCTGCTCTCCCTGTTCCCGCTGTTCGTTAAAATCATCTGCTTTGTTCGGCATATCGCATCACCTGCCTTCTCTCGCTTCGCTCTCTCGCGCACTATATATCCTGCTTCATTCGTTCATTCTGTCTTTCTATGACGTACAGTTGTTCTCAGAGTACCATGTTGCGAGCATGCTGGCAAGTGGGACCGGTGAGATAAAGTGCAGCGGCAATACGTATATTTTAGAAAGTCGGGCCAAAATCTCTTGTCAAAATCGCTGTTGTAGTGTATGGTAACGTTGAGCATCATGCAAACGAGGATGCCGGTCATACGAAACGAAATGCAATGTAAGGCAGGAATAATCTGAATCTCGCCCTTTCAGGATGTTGTGTGACATACGATGAGAGGCAGTGAAATCGAGTGAGTAAGCAGTGCCAGGTGCCTGTAGAGGCAAGCTGGCAAGTTCCCTGAGAAAGTTGAGATGCAAGACGCATGCTGACTCCTACACCGACGCAACAAAAGCCCGACCAGAAAGTAAAAGCGACTGCTGAAGAGGCAAGCGAGCAGCCATCTCGAAAGCCATTATCAAAACGCTTCCTGCACGGGCTTGTCAAATTGATGTACTATGCCTTTAGAGGAATAGGGAACCACAAAAGCCTGACGGCGATGGTCATTGTGTTACTGCTAGCAAGTATCAGCATAACCAATTATGTTGTGTCCAGGCAACTTCCTTTCGGCATAGGAAGCGATCAATTCAATTTCCACATCCATGGCGGCAATGGCGGGGGGGATCTGGTGAAAGACTGGTTGTATGCGTTGCGCGATGGTAACGCGACTGCGTTGAAGCTGCTGGATACAAATATCCAGCAGCCGCCAGACCCCAACCAGATCGTCGCTAATTACAGCGAGAGAATAGGCCATGTCGATTGGAAAGACATCACCGTCATCGGTGTATACAGCGAAACAGATACGACAGTAGATAGTTTCGTAGAAGTCGATATTGTCACAAATGGTCCTGGCGGGCCGACTAACGGTATCATGATCTGGCATTTTACGACCGTAGCTACAAGCCACGGAGAAGTCCTGTTTAACGCCAACCTTGTAGATTTGCGTCCCAAGCTGGCTTAGCGTCATCCGTTCGTCCATTCCATCGACACCTGAAAAAGGGGACAGTTATCATGCCCGAAAACAATACAAAACACGATGAGCTGGATAAGTCCATAGATGCGGGATTAACCCAGTTCGGGCGTTTCATGAAACGCCGCTGGCTCCTTATCCTGCTGGGAACGCTGCTGCTCGTGTACATTATTATCAATATTGTACCGAAGTTGAGTTTTCCCTCACCCAGCACCCTTTTCGTCCTGGCAATCCAGCTTCTGTTCGCCGTCCTGTTTGTCGGCATCCAGCTTTTCGCCTGGTTTTTCTTCATGGGCCGTCCAAGGCTGTACTGGGTTATGCCCGGTGAAACGGGAGTAGGTTTCAAAGATTATAAAGGCAACCCAGAAGTGCTTGAGGAAGCCAGGCGTATCGTCGTTATCCTGCGCGGCGTGAAAGAATTTCAGGCAATGGGTGGCGCTCCTGTACGCGGCCTCCTGCTCTCTGGCCCACCGGGAACCGGCAAAAGCTATCTGGCGCAATGTATCAGTACGGAGGCAGGGGTTCCCTTTGCCTATGTCAGCGCCGCCAGCATGCGCGGCATCTTCCTCGGCATGGACGTGCTAATGATCAAAAATCTGTACCGAAAAGCACGCCGTCTAGCCCGTGAGTATGGCGGTTGCGTCGTGTTTATGGATGAACTGGACGCCATCGCAACAGCTCGTACATCGCAAAGCCCCGGTCTGGCTTTCGGCGGCGGCATGCTCGGCGGTATGAATATGAGCGGAGGCCTGAACGAACTGCTGATGCAGTTGGACCCACCAAATATTGAAACAGGCTGGTTCAAGAAAGTTTTGCGGGTGCTAGGTCTCTATCATGGGCGTGTGCAGGCACAGCCGGTACTGACCATCGGCGCCACCAATATTCCAGATACACTTGATCCCGCTCTGTTACGCCCCGGTCGCTTTGATCGCCAGATTCGCGTCCTGCCACCAACCGATAAGTATCGCGGTGAGGTGATCGAATACTACCTGAATAAGGTCAAACATGACCCGAATATCTCCATTGATGCCCTGGTGCAGCGGATGTTCGAGTATACACCGGTCGCGATTAAGCACATTATCAACGAAGCAGTCATCATTGCACACTTTGAGGGGCGTGATGTCGTTACCTACAAGGATATTACCGCAGCTCAGGACAAGCACGAATTCGGCCTGCGCCAGCTCAGCGACCTGACCCCCATCGAGCGCCGCCGCCTGGCCTACCACGAGGCGGGACATACCGTCGCCTGCTACTACTTGCTGGAGCGCGAGTTCCCGTCCTACGTCACGCTGCACCGGCATACTGATGAGGCAGGTGCTGAGGCATTTGCCGCCTGGCGTCCAAAAGAGACAATTAAGACCCGCCACAGGGAAGAAATCCTGGCCTTCATCAAAATCTCACTGGCTTCGCGCGCATCAGAAGAACTCTTCCTGGATGTGAATTTGAGTGGTGTCACCGGCGACTTTGCCAGCGCGACCCGCCTTGCCAGCGCCTACATCGGCCTTTACGGCATGGACGGCACCATTTTCTCCTACGCAGCATTCGCCAATCCGGCAACGGGTGTCAATCCGGCCATTATCCCGAATTTTGCTGAGCGAGTGGAGAGTCTGTTGCAAAAGCAGATGAAGGAAATTAAACGTCTCCTTGAAGAACACAGCGAGGCGGTTATCGCTGTAGCCGAGGCGCTGATCGAACGCGACGAACTGGTGGCCGATGAGATCAAACAATTGATCGACGAGGCCGACGCGCGCCGCGTGGCACGCGCCGTACTGGACGAGTTCGAGCCACTGCTTGGCAACGGCCACAGCAAGAACGGCACAAACAATGGCGTCAACGGGCAGACGCTGATCGGGAGCGGCACCGCAGGCAACGGGAGCGGCAACGGACACCGCAGCGGCTCCCTGACCCCCAACGCGAGCATGGATTCAACAACGATAGGAGATGTCGACGACGAGTTCCTCTCCTATCCGGCGTCTCCTGCCCCTGAACCATTCAAAATGCAGCTTCCGCCAGCGGATGGAGGCAGCGGGATGACCTTCTTCATGGGTGGGTAGTTTTGTTTCCATCCCGCACGCAGGGTACCTCTAGTCCCGGTAAGGTACCCGCAATACCCCCAACGTAGGATACCCGTCGATACAGGGTACCCGCAAGGGGTACACAACCCGACAGGGTACCCGCCGATACAGGGTACCCGTCGACGCAGGATACCCGTCGACGCAGGGTACCCGTCGACGCAGGATACCCGTCGACGCAGGGTACCCGTCGACGCAGGGTACCCGTCGACGCAGGGTACCCGTCGACGCAGGGTACCCGTCGACGCAGG
>CADDYT010000032.1 GCA_902810755.1 Chloroflexota bacterium | reverse complement strand
ATCTTAAAAAATCAAAAGAAAAAAGATACCATAGAAAAAAGAACCGGGCCGCCCGCATCAGGCCAGCGGCATCAGGCCAGCCGCAAGAACATTGCGTACAGCGGCATCATTCTCGCTTCATCAGCGGCATCAGGCCAGCGGCGTCAGGCCAGCGGCGTCAGGCCAGCGGCATCAGGCCAGCGGCATCAGGCCACCCGCAAGGGGTGGCCCTACTATACACGACGGCTTCCCAAGCCGCACGGATGCATCGTATATAGTAGGGCCCCCCTTGCGGGTGGCCTGTGACCGACCTGTGACCGACCTGTGACCGGCCAGCCCGCAACAGGCCACCCGCAAGAGATGGCCTGTTGCGGGCTGCCCAGTCTTCTCTGTTTCGCCTCGTAATCTGTGCGTTCCTCTCTGAAAATGCCCTGATTCGCCATGTAAAGGGTAGCATAGAGTGACCTGCTTGTCAAATGCCTGGAAAGACCAAAAGACCAGTCTTTGCCGGAGCAGGTCGCCCGCAAGAGGTGGCCCTACTTAATACATACGGCTCGCCAGACCCCACGAACGCCTCATTGTAACAGGGTGCCTCTTGCGGGCGGCCTGTCACTATGCTACACTTGCATAGAAGGAAACTTGCTTGCGGGAGAACTTTGTAGAGAAATGTCCTACTCGCTCTTGTGACCTCTTGCGTTTTATGGTAGACTTGGTGCGTACTTATTCATCTTATGAAAGAGGGCCTGAAAAGTCGCGGCGATTGCTCTGCTGCCGACTGGCGGGCAGAGAAATAATTGAGAAGAGAGAGACCAGATAGAGGAGCCGAGCATGCCGAAGAAATCGACGCGCGGTGCAGCGCAGCGCAATAGAGCAAAAGTCCAGAAGAATGTTTCGCTGGTTCGTCCCAATGCCGGGGTGGCCACGGAAGAGACAGAGACGCCGGTAGAGGTAGAGGTAAAGGAGACGCAGGTTGCGGTAGAGGATGGCGTTGAGGAAAGCGGCGCCAGCGCAGAGGCCGCACCCACGACCGCTACAGCAACCGCCACCACCACAACGGCCAGGGCTGTCAGCACGGCTACAGCCGGAAACAGGGGCAGAAGCAGGCGCGCGACCAGGAGCGGGGCTGCATCCGCACCGACCATTGAAGAGAAAGAGAGCGAAGAGGCAGTGGCGGAGACCGCCCCGCAGGGCAGAGCGTCCGCTCGACTTACCGCTCGCCGCCAGAACGCGCAGAAGAGCCAGCAGCGTGTCGCGCCTACCTTAATTACGGCGGAACATTATGCCTATGTACGCAAAGACCTGGTCTATATTGCTATCCTGGCTATTCTGATGTTTGCGACGATCATCATTTTGCATTTTGTGCCGGGCATTGGTCTGTAACTGCCGTAATAAAAGAGCACTGAACGTTTTGTCTGTCAGTTCAGTGCTTCTTTTTATCTATCGTTTCGAGTGGCCTGTCGAGGTTGGCTTGCCCATCCCCCAGGTCGCAAAAGGGAAAGCAGACCGGGTTAGTGCGCCAGCGGGCTGGTGCCTATGCCTGCCGGGATACCATTGCGGTACGGGGCCGGGATAGTCACGCCCAGAACGCGCTGCATGGCCATCGTGTGGCTGCAATCGCCCCAGTCCTGGAAGAAGCGGCAGGTGCAGTTCCACTCGCCGTTATCGAAGGTTGTTGTATGTACATCGTTCTCGCCCCGGAACGTCGCCTCGAAGCGAGTGAACTGGATGCGCTCGGGCTCTTCCGCGTAACGCCTGGCTTTTGCGATCTTACTGATGATGCTGGAATTCATTGTTGTACCTCTCCTTGTGTTCTAGCAACCACTCCGTGTCCACGTGATTGTGTAGGCAGTATCTGCTAGCAAGCGAACGTTTCCGTTGAAACGGCGGTGTCTGAGTGACTTCATTGATCGCTGTTAGCTCGCTGGGCTGGCTCACCTCCTCCTTTCATGTCCTTCCTGGTGATCGCTCACCCGTATGCGACGGGCGAGATCGATGGCTCAAAATCGAGAAATGAGTATGATTGATGAGCCCGGCTGGTCTGCTGTTGCCTGCAATGATGAACATCTGGGTAATAAAAAACACCAGGGCAAACTCTCCCCAGTGCATGTTGACCAATCGCTCTGAATCACCGCAACCGCTGTTGCCTGCTGCGATGCTTCACGTGATGATGAGACTGAATCCATAAAACGCTGAACCTCGTAAATAATGCGTTCCTTCTGGACACCGATCTTTTCCAATTGCTGAAAGTATACCATATGGAAGCCGGAAAGTCTACCCTTCAGAGGACGAAATTTTATCAGTGTCGGGGTACGAGTGCTACCGTGACAGGAATGTGACACGCTCTGGCAGGGACAAAATCTGCCGGAGGGGCATTTGTCGTTGACAATTTGCGCAATGCATGCTATCCTAAGTGCGCCGTGAATTGGAGATGTTTTACGCTATGTTCGCAATCGACACGGCGAGAATAGAGGCCCCATATCAGGTGGGGGAGAGGTGAAAAAAGGAAAGCATGGCTGTTAAAATTCGTTTAAAACGTGTGGGCATGAAGAAGATGCCCAGCTATCGTGTGGTAGTAGCTGATGCGCGCTCCCCGCGCGACGGTCGCATTATCGAAAATGTTGGCTGGTATAATCCGCTGACGAACCCTTCGACCATCAATATCGATGAAGAGAAGGTACTGAACTGGCTCAAGCATGGCGCGCAGCCGACGGAATCCGTCGTTTCTCTGCTGCGACGCACGGGGACGCTGGCGCGTTTCGAGCAGATGAAGGCTGCTGCCGCCGCACCGAAAGAGACGCCAGCCGAGTAACCGGCATATCATATAAGGCAAAGCAAGCAAGGCGAGATGAGATATGCGTAAATTGATCGAGTACATTGCCCAGTCGCTGGTCGACAACCCCGCTGCCGTGCAGGTGCGCGAGGTGCGCGATGATCGCAACGCGCTGGTACTGGAACTGCACGTGGCTCCGGAGGACTTCGGCAAAGTGATCGGGCGGCAGGGGCGTGTTGCCAAAGCGATGCGCGCCCTCTTGCGCGCCGGAGGCGCACGTGAGGGCCGCCATACCTCGTTGGAGATCGTCTAATTTTCCATAACACACAAACGAGGACGTTGTGCCAGAGCAGAGCAAGATAGAATGGGCTACTATCGGCAGAGTGGTAGCCCTCTTTGGCGTACAGGGAGAACTGAAGGTTCTCTCGTTGACCGATATTCCTGATCGTTTCGTGCAACTGGAAGCCGTGTATGTGGCTCCCACATATGCGCGTCGTCGCATCGAGTCTGCGCGCCCGTATAAAGGGGATATGGTGATCCTCAAGCTGGAGGGGATCGATGACGCTAACGCCGCCGAAGCCCTGCGCAATGCCAGTCTTGAGATTCCCCTTGACGAACTGGCCGAACTACCCCCGGACGTCTATTACCAGCATGACATTCTCGGCCTGCTCGTCAGAACGCTGGCCGGGCAGGAAGTTGGCCGCGTCGTCGATATTATGCCTACCGGGGGGAACGATGTCTATGTGGTCAAAGCCTCCGGCGGCGCGCAGATTCTTTTGCCCGCTATCAAAGAAGTCATCAAACAGATTGACTTGCGCCGCCACGTAATGTATATTGATCCTATCAAGGGGTTGCTCGACGAGCGAGAAGCCCTCAGCGACCGGGAAGAAGAGCAGGAGGAGGAAGAAGCGCAGTAAGCCCACCTGGATGGAATGGAAACACGGGAATAATACAGATCAACTCCTGTGTTCTCATGGCTAAAGGGTTGAGTATTCTATCTGAAAGTGAATAGAGGAATGAAACCTGCGACCGCAGTTGCCCGTGTGGTGAGTAGAAGCTCTGAAAAAGGGCTTTCCATTCCAGACCGGATAGAAGCGGATTGACAGACAAAAGGGAGGTGCCTCGTGTCCGACTATGTGCCGACTTTCGCCGACCTCTGTAGCGCGTTAGCTGAAGGCCAGATAACGGCCACCATCGACGGCTCGATGTATGAATTCAGCGCCCTTGAGTTGCGTCGCTATCTCAACAGGTTTCGTTCCCTGCCAACTATTTCTTCTCCCGCCCAGGCCGGGCTTCCCCATACTGACTCCGGCAGTTCAGGTTCGTGGCCGGGTGCCTCTCGAAGCTCTGTTGCGTAGGCCGTCACGGGCCGATTTTTTTTACCCCTGGACTGGTGGCCCGAAGTGGGGCGAGAAAAGCAGTTGCGCAGGCCGTAAATACGGACTATAATACGCCAGAAGGCGGTATTTGACCGTGCCAGCGATTGCCGATCAAGTTGTGGGCATCCGGCAAAGGAGGCCTATGACTTGAGCTGGCTGTCATAGACAGCAAACGAGTAACAGCAAGGCGGCTGTGGGCGCGATACGTTTTTGTCCATCGCCGCGAGGAAAGGTTGAGTATGGAACCAATCGAAGCAGATCTGGATTATATGGCGCAGCCACGACCGGCGCAGCCCGGCTCGCGCTTCAACGTCCTGTTTATTTTCCCCATCATCGGGGCGCTGATCCTGCTCTTATTTATCAGCGCCGCGGTCTTCCAGTTCGATCTCTCAGGCATTGTCGACTCGCTGGTCGGCCTGATGATCCTGTTCTTCTTCCTGATGATTATAGGGCTGTTCTGGGCCTACGCTCAACGGTCGGGCGAAAGCCATCACCAGCCATGAAAACCGCACCGGGCAACGTGTCATGCTGAGCGAGAGCGAGCTGGCGAGGGCCGGGACGAGCCTGCTGGTCGCCCTGAAGCTCCATCCTTACCAACATCGCTTCAAAGTGACGAGGATGTCAGCAGGGGTGAGCCAGAGCGGAGGCCAGCTCCGCCCTGGCATCATATTAGCCATCCGAACGTGTTGCTCTCCTCTCTTCAGGTCAAACGATGCGCTGCCACGCCCCGTTATCGACGGCAATATCCAGTCGCTCGCCCCAGATTACGCGGGCCAGCAATTCTGCCGACTCCACCAGGTGCGGGCTGGAACGGTTAATGTACCGGTTGCCGTCAATGGCGTAGACGCGCCCGGTTTGTACTGCTTGCAAGGTGTGCCAGGCGGGGTGCTTCTGTAAGAGTGACAGGTCCTGCATGGTGCGCGCAAGCGAATAGCCGCAAGGGGCAAGCACCAGCACGTCGGGGTTGGCGGTTTGCAGGTCGTCCCAGCTTATCCAGGGAGAATGCATGCCAACCTCGCCAAACAGAGGTTCGCCGCCCGCGCAGGCCACCAGTTCCGGCGTCCAGTTGCCGGCCCCCATGAGTGGATCAAGCCATTCCAGGACCGCCACGCGCGGCTTCAAACCCTGTCTTTGCGCCAGCGGCCCTGTCATCTCCTGTAGCCGTTGCAATCGCAGTCGGTAGCCCTCAACCAGCCGCGCCGCCTGCTCGTCGCGGCCCAGCGCCCGGCCCACACGCCGCACGTCTATCCACACATCTTCGAGCCTGTAGGGCGCAAGCGAGACGATATGCGGTCGCAAGCCCGTCAATTGCGCGACGGCTCGCATCACGTCTCGCTCGCTGACGGCGCAGACCTCGCACTGCGTCTGCGTAAAAATCACATCCGGGCGCAGAGCCTGCAGTTGTTCTATATCGATAGCATAGATGCTCAATGCCGTGAGTGCGGCCTGCTCTGCTGAACGTTCCGTTGAGGCAAGTTGCCTGATCTGCGCGTCGATCTGCGCGCTGCTCGTCTCTACATCGATCATCGCCCGGCTGACCACCGGCAGCGCCAGCACCTCCGGCGGGTAATCGCATTCGTGCGAGCGTCCCACCAGTTGATCCAGGCAGCCGAGCGCCGCTACTATCTCCGTTGCGCTCGCCAGCAAAGAAACGATGCGCATACTTCGCTCCTTCTATCTATGAACCGTCACACTATCAAGCAAGATTGTACCATACTGCAAGCCGGTGAAAGGTGATGAAGAGCTGCCCATTGCCATAACGAGAGAGCATAGTGTATGCTACTGTTGAGACGGTGATTTTATATCTTCCATGAAGCGAACAGGTTCTATGCAGGAGAGATGAGCAATGGCGGAAACATCAGAAGCGGCAACGCAATGGAGCGGGTTGAAAATTATTGGCGCGGGCTTTGGCCGCACAGGAACGTTCTCGACGAAGACGGCGCTGGAAGAGCTTGGCTTTGGCCCTTGCTATCATATGGTCGAATTGTTTGAGCATCCAGAGGCTCAGAAACTGTGGGAAGCCCTTGTAGCGGGGGAGCCGGTGCGCTGGGACGATATCTTTCGCGGCTACCAGTCGAGCGTTGACTGGCCCGCCTGCGCATTCTATAAAGAGCAGATGGATGCTTACCCGGATGCAAAGGTGCTGCTGACGGTGCGCGACCCCGAACGCTGGTATGAAAGCGTCAGAAGCACGATTTACCGTGCGCCCGACGATGTTCCACCCGATAATGCACACGCGCAGATGGTCAGCAAGCTCATCTGGCAGGGGACGTTCGATGGGAGATTTGAGGACAAAGATTACGCCATTGCTGTGTTCAACCGGCACAACGAGGAGGTGCAGCGGCTTGTCCCGCCCGAAAAGCTGCTGGTCTACAATGTGAAAGAGGGCTGGGAACCTCTCTGCGCCTTCCTTGGCGTCCCCATACCCGATAAGCCCTTCCCTCACCTCAATGACCGCGATAGTTTTATCGCCAACCGCAATCGGCGCATACAGGAGATGCAGAGCGAAAACCTTCCGACTGGCCATTGAAAACCGGTCAGGACGTGTTATTCTGAGCGCGGCGGAGAATGACACGTCCTGACCGGTTTTCCGGCTTGTTACGCGCCATCCACTTTCCAGACCACCACCGTCTGATCGCCTGAGGCGCTGGCGATATAGCGACCATCGGGCGACCATGCCACATCCAGCACGGCGGCAGTATGGACAGGGTGGTGCGTATCGGGAAAAGCTATGATCTCCTTGCGCGTATTGCCCTGGGCCGCGCTGGCCCCCGCCAACTGTACATCCCAGATGTAGATGCGCGGGTCGCGCGGATAACACATGGTCACGTATTTGCCGTTGGGCGCCCAGGATAGTCCCCAGACATAGGGCGTGATATGGCTCTGTTTCAATACCGGCTCATCGAGTTCGAGCGAGAGCAACGCTTTGTTCTGTTGCACATCCCAGATCATGGCGATGTCTAGATTGCTCATGGCCAGCAGATGCGGGTCGGCTGGCGACCATTCCTGGCAGGGAGCGGGAACAATGCTTGAAGCTGCGGAGGGGCGGTCTGGCAGGTTGAGTATTCGCCTGACCGCGCCGCTGGCAGCATCCCAGAGAATCACCTTGCCATAGTCGGTATAACCGGCGATCAGCGAGCCATCGGGCGACCAGCTTGCGATATCCAGGCCCGCCCCGTTGGCACCGGCGGTTGTTGCATCAGCATAGAGCAGCCTGCGCGCCGGAGCAGCGGTTCCACCGACCTGCCAGATATCCGCTTCTAGCTGCGTCGCGCCCAGCAAGAAGCGTGAAGTGACAAACAGATTTTTGATCTCTGGCGACCACGAGACGGTCTGGTATGAGGGGGTATTGAGATCATTCTCGTGCTGGTCTTTATACGTTTGTGAGGGGAGCGTGATTTTCGTATTGAAGGCATCTATCAGGAAGACGTTATCGGTATTGGTGGTAACGGTCAGATAGCGCCCATCGGGTGACCAGCAAAGGGCATTGGCGTTCAGAGCGAATTCGTCGATTTTCGTAGGTTCGCTGATATTCCAGGTTTGTTGAGGGGCGGAAATAACCTGGAGATTATGAGCGTTCTGTTTAAGATAGCTACCGATATCCCAGAGCATGACGCGCATATCTTCGCTCGCGCTTGCCAGGTAACGACCGCTCCGATCCCACGCTACGACGTTTACTGTTTTTGTATGGCCGGTGAGAGAAAGCAGTGGCACGCCAGCGATGAGTTTGTGGGGGCCGGGAGCCGGTCTGGATGTGTTTGTGGTGGGTTTGCGCGTACCAGTCCCGGAGCGGGATAGCAGGTAAAGACCAGTACCACCCGCTGCCGCTACCAGTGTGGCAGCTCCTCCGATCATGAAAGCGCGCCGCCCGATCGCAGGCTTCTTTCCTGGTACAGGCCGGGTGGGGGCGAACTGCCCCTGCATTTGCCCCGGAGCCGACGGAGGATATGGCATGGGTGCATTGCCGGAGACATAGGTCGGAGCGTTTGCTGAAACAGCAGTGGGAGCGTCCGGGGTGGTGGCATACGGACCGGTAGCCGGAGGCTGCATGCTACTCATCATGGGCGACGGGGCAGGCATGGTTGGAGCCGACAATGGCTGCGGAGTCACCGGAGGCATCTGTGTCGCCGGTGTGGAAGGAGGTACAATCGGCATAGAAGGCGGTACAGCAGGTTGGGATGGAGGCGCTGGCGTGGGTACAGGCCCCTGTGCTATCTCTGGGGCAGGCATAGCTGACAAACTTTCCAGCAAGACTTTTTGCACAGGCGGCTTCTGCTCCTGTAACCGGCGCCTGCTCCACGGAGCCAGCACGGTCGCTTCGGGGTCCGCTGGCATGGGCGCAGGGAAAGTGTCAGGGGTGCCGGGAAGATCAGGCGCAGGCCGGGCGTTTGTCTGCCAGCCACCGGCAATGGCTTCGACCAGCGCCGCGCACGTGGGAGGGCGCGCCTGCGGGCTTTTTGCCAGTCCCTGCAAGATTGCCTGCTCTACGGCAGGCGGCAGAGCCGGGTTGAACTGACGCGGGGCAATCGGAACCTCCTGAATCTGCTTCATCAGGACGCTGTAGGGCGGGTCATCGGGGTTGCTCGTGAAGGGAAGCCGACCGGTGAACGACTGGTAAGCGCACATCGCCAGGCTGTAGAGGTCGCTGGCAGGTGTCGGCTGGCCCTGCGCCTGTTCAGGAGCCATATATTCAGGCGTGCCGACGCCCGTATAGGTGCGCCCCTGAGTCGCGGTGGGTAGCAATCTGGCGAGACCGAAATCGGCCAGCAACAACTGATCCTGTTGCAGCAACATATTGGCAGGCTTGATGTCGCGGTGCAGCACATTGCGGCTGTGAGCGTAATCAATAGCTGCTGCTGCCTGTCGTAGATAATGTAGCGCCTGTATAGTTGGTAGCGGCCCGTTCGCCTGACGAATACGTTCGCGCAGGGAGCCGCCGGGAACCAGGGGCATAACCACGTAGGTGATGGCCTCATCCGGGCCGATCGGCTGCTGGCCGAAATCGTGAACGGGCAAAATGTTTGGATGATGCAACTCAGTTGCTGCCCGTGCCTCACGCTCAAAATCTTGCAGGTATCGTTGATCGCTCCTGCTGACAACTGGCAACAATTTTATGGCTACCTGCCTGCGTAACTGCATATCTTCCGCCAGCCAGACTTCAGCCATGCGGCCGCGCCCCAGCAACTGTACCATGCGGTAGCGTCCGAGCATCCGCCCCTGCCAGTTCACCGTCGAATTGAAATGCATCATGATGGTTTCACACTCCAGACTAAGATGCTGCTATTGACATCTTTATAGCTTGCTGCCAGCCATTGCCCGTCCGGTGACCATGCCAGTGAGAAAACTTCTGCCGACAATCCATTCAGCCTCTGGTGAGGATAGAGATTTCCGCCGGAAACAGGCGAGCTGCGATCAATCTTCCAGATGAGGACTGAGCCATCTTTTGTGCCAGCCGCCAGCAAGGTGCTGCCAGCCGCCGGAGACCATGCCAGCGTGGTCAATGTCGTACTGCTATCGGGTACGATTGGAGATGTGATGGTTGATCCCTGCTTCCAGTTCCAGATATCGATGACAGGAGGGGACAGGCTTTTATTCGCAGCGGCAAGAAATGTTTCATCGGGCGACCATGTGAGCATATCGGCTCCCAGACCCAGATTATTCGTTTGCAGGGAATGCGCCCCCGCCTTCCACGTGGTCTTATTTCCGGCGATGGCAGCCTGCCCGATCACGATATCATTGGGAAAGGCGATGGCGAGTTGTGCCGTGACCGGCGAGAAAGCCAGGGCGGAGATAACATCCGAAAACGAAACCGGCGTCGGCGTCTGGGTCGGCTGCGCCGGACTCCAGAGCGCAACGATATCGCTGGAACTGCTGATAGACGGGCTGGAAGCGATAGCGAGATATTTGCCCGGCGTCCACGCCAGCGCGATCAGAAAGGCCGTGACCAGGTGGCTGTTGACCGTAGAGCGCAGGTCGGCTGTATAAACCAGCACAAACGAATCGGGATTGAAGGTATCATTGGGATTAACGATCCTGCCATTTCCTATAGCCATATATGCGCCGTCGGGGGACCAGGCAAGTTGCATATCGATGCCGGTTCCTGCCACGATAGAGGTATGAGGAGTTTTCTGGTTGGCCAGCCCTTGTCGGATGGCGGCAATGTCCCAGAGCATTACCTGTTGATCTTCACCGGCGGAAGCCAGCAAGAGGGTGTCTGGCCGGGGTGACCAGGCCAGAGAAGAGACGGGGCGCGTGTGTGAAAGCAGCGTCATCACCGGATCATTGGGACCGGGCGTTTTTGTCGATTGTGGGCGCGCCCCGGTGACGGTTGTTGTGTTCGGCTGCGGCCCCTGTTGTTTGTCATGCTCAATAAAAGCCAGGAAGCCAGCTCCCCCTCCAAGCACGAGCAGAGCCGCGCCTGTTGCGCCGAGAAGGACCTTGCGCCGCGATATGGCTGTGGTTGGCGAAGGAGTCTTTGCCGGTACGGTATCGGCGAATGTTTTCTGCGTGTCGGCAGGTTCGGTTTGTGGGATGGCGGGGACAGTTGCGGCAACGGGCGAGAGCGGGGCGCCGGTGGCCTGAAGTGGCTGCCTGGGTCGTGTGATCTCGTAGGGCGCGCCCGTGACGGCCTGCTGGAGACTGGCAATCAGCGCGTGCGCGGAGGGTGGACGCTGCGATGGGTCTTTGGCGAGTCCCTGGAGTAAGGCCTGCTCCGTGGCGAGGGAAAGCGTCGGGTTAAACTGCCGGGGTGAAGGTGGCGGCATGATGATATGCTGGATCGTCGTCGCATAGGGTGTTTCCGCCTGAAATGGTAAATGGCCGCTCAGCAGGCGGTAGGCGATGACGGCCAGACTGTAGATATCGCTCGCTGCTACGGCCCTGCCCTGCGCCTGTTCGGGCGCCATATATTCGGGGGTACCGAAGCCCGTTCCTGTTTGTGTCAGGCGTTCCTGATTGGAGAGCATGCGCGCAATGCCAAAATCGGCCAGCATCAGCCAGCCATCGTTGCGCAACAGCATATTGGCGGGCTTGATGTCGCGGTGCAGGATGCCCTGTGCGTGAGCGTAGTCGATGGCCTCGGCTGCCTGTTCCAGCACGTTGAGGGCTTCCGGTAGCGGCATCAGCATCTGCGCGTCTGCCAGCGTAGAGATGCGCTCTTCCAGCGAGCCGCCGGGCAAATAGGGCATGACGATATAGGTAATGGCCTGCCCGTTGCGAAGGACCTGCTCGCCGTAATCATGCACAGGTAGAATATGTGGATGATTGAGGGCGGCTGCTGCCTGCGCCTCGCGTTCAAAACGCTGGAGATATTCCCTGTCTCCCTGACTATGTAAGGGCAGCGTCTTGATGGCAACCTGTCTGTGCAGGCGGGGATCCTCACCCAGCCAGACTTCGCCCATGCCGCCTCTACCAATACGCTGTAACAGGCGATAGCGGCCCAGTGTGATCTCTGTCGTTCCCTGAGCGATATCATCGTTCTGCATGGATGCTTCCTCTGTCATCAGATATATTTTATGAATATGCTTTCATTCTCGAAAACGAACCATAACCGGAAAAATAGATAGAGGATGATCCTGCCGGTACTTTTTTTCTATTGCCGGGGAAGGCATGTGGATGTAAGAAAAAGGGCATTTCGCCTGTAGAAATGTTCCCTCTTGTAGTTTTGCCCGCAGATAGCTATACTTGCTACTGTGTGTATCGTTGCTGAGTGCGCACTCTTGACAGTCCACAGGGGGGCTTTACGATGGTTAAGCAGTTTCAAGTCGAAAGTTTCTCGTCCATCTCTCCCGGTGAAAAGGGTGATCTGTTACATTCGGTGCAGCGGGCGCTGCGGGTTCTCAGCCTGATCGCTGAACGCCCGGAGGGCCTCTCAGCGCGCGAGATCAGTAAGATTCTGGGCATCAACATCAGCACCTGCTACCACATCCTCAACACGCTGGTCGCGACCGAATTTCTGGACCGGCATCCCCAGACCCAGGTCTATTTACTCGGCCCCCAGATCCCCTTTCTGAACAATGCTTTTGTGCAGAGCCTCGCGCAGCAAGAGTCTAGCCCATCGCTGGCAGATGACCTCTGGGCAAATGCCTTTACCCCCGCCTCGCTGGTGAGCAGGCTGCGCACTATTCTCTATAGCCTGACCTCACAGACGCAGGAGCCGTCGTATATGGCCTGCTGGCGCTACGGGGAAGTCGAATTGCAGGCAATCGTCGAGGCACCACAGGCTCCGAAAGTGACAAAACTGTATGTTGGCTATCGCGGGCAGGCCCACTCCCACGCGCTGGGCAAAATCTTGCTGGCATACAGCGAACCCGCGTTCGTTGACCGTTACCTGGACACGCACCCGCTGTTGCCCTCCGGCCCCAATACCATTGTCCAGCGGTCCCGTTTCATCGATGAACTCAACGACATTGTGCGCCAGGGTTACAGCATTGATCGCGAAGAATTTACCTCTAATATTTGCTGTATTGCCGCGCCTATCTTTGCGCCGCGCGGGCAGGTGGTCGCCGCGCTTGGCATCTCTTTTGCCCCCGATGCGCTTTCAAAACGTTCCGAATGGTTGATTGCTCAGGTTACTCGTGCGGCCAACCATGCGCGCGCCGAATTGCGCCTGCCCGCCGCCCGCCTGCCGATAGCTACCCGTTACTGAGTGTAGTTCAGTTTTGCCTCGTTTTTCTCTTGAAACATTGCTCTCCTGTCCTTCGTAGTGCGGCCCTGTAATTGCCGATTCGTAGCATGCTGGATGTGTCGTCTGTTTGCCAGCCAGGCTTTGCGCCCTGGACGCAGACAGGTGATATCTATCCACCAGGAAGGAGTCTCTCTTGCCTGACGGAAATGAAGCGCGCATTACGGTCGAGCAGGTCTATGAAGTTCTCAAAACCTGCTACGATCCCTGCTGCAAAGAGCGTTCGGTCAGCGTCGTCGATCTGGGACTGGTTCAAGACGTGCAGGTAGCGGAAAACGGGCGTGATGTCTCTATCGACATCCTGCTCACCTCCGGCTGGTGTCCCTTCTCGACGCATGTTCTCCAGATGATCAACACGGAAGTCGGCGCGTTAGAGGGCGCGGGCGAAGTGGAGACGCGCATCGTCTGGAACACCGTCTGGACGCCGGAGCGCATGAGCGAAAGCGCCCGCCAGAAGCTCTCTCTGCCTATGGCCCAACTCTTGCCCCTGCGCCAGCGCCGTCTCGAACGCGAACGCGAAGCTCAAGCGCAAACATCATCGAAAGTCGCCCCGGAAGCTATTTCTTCACACGAGTAACATGAGAGGAGTCTCCAACGATGCTGGATAATGAAGCCTTTGTTTTTGACTGCGTTTGCCACGTCTTCAACTTTGACAAGCGCAACGCTTTTGGCAAGCCAGGCCAGATGTTTATCGATCACCTCTACGCTTTCCACCAGGTTCTCACTCCTCCCGGCGAGACGGTGCTGGGGCCGGAAGAGTTCCTGCGCGAGTGGACCATCGACGAGATCGCCCGGATGGTCTTCGAGGAATCGGGAACCGACATGATCGTCGCTCAGCCTTTGCCCCTGACCGACCTCTTCTATGATGGCCTCTCACAGTGGGAGAAGTGCGCGGCGATGGCGCAGAAGTATCCCGACCGCGCCATTTTCTGGGGAACCATCAACCCCTTAGAGGGCAAAAAGGCGCTCGATCTGATGGAGCGGCAGGTGAAGGAGTACGGCGCGAAAGCCTTTAAGCTCTACAATGTGCGCTATGATTACGGCCAGCCCTTCCCCTGGCGCATGGATGACCCGCGTGTGGCTTTCCCCGTCTTTGAGAAGGCGCTGGAACTGGGCGTGCATACCATCGGCGTCCATAAGGGGGTGCCGCTCGGCCCGCAGCCAATCGAGATGACGCAGGCATGGGACATGGATGGCGCGGCGGCCAACTTCCCCGACATTAATTTCGTCATCTTCCACGTCGGTCTGCCCTTCATCGACGAAATTTGCTGGCAACTGGTGCGCTATCCCAATCTGTACGCCTCCATCGCCGCCACGCTCAACTTTATCGTGCGCGCGCCGCGTGTCTTTGCCGAAAACATGGGCAAACTCATGTTCTGGTGCGGCGAGGACAAGATTCTCTACGGAGGCGAGACCCCTATCTGGCACCCCCGCTGGGCGCTGGACGCCTTCTGGAACTTTGAACTGCCCGAAGACCTCGTCACCGGCTACGGTTACCCGCAGTTGACGAAGCAGGCCAAGAAAAAGATTCTCGGCGGCAACCTTGCCCGCCTCATGGGCATCGACGTCGAGCAGAAGGTGGCGCAACTGAAGGGATAGGATCTGGAGGGTGCAGGCCACCCGCAAGGGATGGCCCTGGAAGCGTTAACTTCAGGCCACCCAGGCCACCCGCAAGGGATGGCCCTACTATATACGATGCCTCTGTAAGCCGATCGAGACGTATCGTGTATAGTAGGGCCATCCCTTGCGGGTGGCCTGGGTGGCGACGGGTCTGCGAGGGTGGTGACCGGTCTGGGGCGCTGACGAGTGGCTGGCCTGCCCTGATGCAAAAGTACGCGCCTATTGACACGAGTGCATCAGATGGCTCTTAATGGTGGTTGAGGGGAAAACAGGACAGTTGTTTTCTCACATCAATCGAACTCACTGTCGACACCATCAGAGAAGGCAGACAGGTAACCTGTAGAAAGGACATGTATTATGGCGGAAAACTCTTTCCAGAAGGCCAGTATCACCCTTGAGGCGGCGGAGCGCATCATCAAGGCGGCAGAGACGAAGGCGCAGGCGATGGGCAAGGCGATGGTTATCGCGGTATGCGATGAGAGCGGCACGCTCAAAGCGTTCAAGCGGATGGACGGCGCACCGCTGCTGAGCGTACAGATTGCCCAGGATAAGGCGTATACGGCGATCAGCTTCGCGGGACTGGCAACGCACGAGTGGTTCGATTTTATCAAGGGCGACGAACCCCTGCGGCTCGGTATCGTCAAAACTGACCGCCTGATCGTCTTTGGCGGCGGCTATGCCATCAAGACCGCCGAAGGCATCATTGGCGGCATCGGCGTCAGCGGCGGCCACTACACTGAGGATATGGAGGTCGCGCAGGCCGGTCTGGCTGCTCTGTAACCCGGTTACAGTATTTTCACCTGTTACCCTCTATCAGCTCCTGCCACAGGCGATCTGGTAGAGGGTCACTGTTTCCGCAGGCGCGATTCATCAGCGTTTACGGGAAGCACTGCTCGCTGCTCAAATCGTGCAAATAAGCTTCCGAGAACCAGCCCGAAGAAGAGGCTTACGATGATCCAGTACAACATTGCAAACAGGGAGAACTGGATGTGGCGCACCAGCATTGCCAGCAGCAGTACCAGTATAACCCACCAGAGTACACCTGCCAGCAGCCCCATCATGAGAGATTGAGAACGGGAAAGGATTCTTCCGCGCGTCGCAGCTCCGAACAACGCACCGGAGAGCGTTGCCAACGCCAGCACGAGGAGCGCGCCGATCAGCTTGCTCCACGCGTTGTCGTTGAGCATGAACCAGCGCGCCAGGCTGGCGAGACTGGTGGCCGGCCCGTAATCGACAAAGAAGAGTGCGACCAGCAGCAAGCCAGAACATGCTCCCGCTTTCAGCCCGGTTGGTAGTGTACGTTGCATAGGTTTCCTTCTTCCTCCTCCTAAACGAACCAGAATGCTATACGCGCCCGGCGGTTCCTTTGAGCGGCGTCGTGCAATGGCGAGACGAGCAGTTGATCAAGGCCCAGCCGTCTTCCGGCTGGAACGGCGGCCACAGCCAGACCTAGCAGGATGAGCATCCCGTAGGTCCAGTACCACTCACCGGGAGCATACGCCAGGCCAATGTACAGTTGGGTGGAGAGGACGATGGCCAGTAGCGCGCCGAAACGGGTGAAGAAGCCGAAGAGCAAGAGCAGCCCGACCAGCAGTTCGGCGCTCCATACGCCCGCCCCGAGCAGGGAAAAGTGTGCGAGAAAGACGTTTTTGAGGATAAAGCTGTAGCCGGGGATGAACGTATAGTGTACTTCCTTTTCAACGTATGGCCGTAGCCCGCCAAAGGTCGGCGGCATTTTCCAGGACAGTTGTTGCAACCACAGCAACCCGAAGAAAATTCGCACAAACGCCAGCAACATAAGACTGCGTTCACTCAGCGTAATAGCCGCCGTCGCCTGCTGACCCTCTGTCGCCGCTCTACCAGGCCGCACTGATGAAACCTGCATGGCCGTATATTCCTTTCAGTCAGAAGAATTAAGAACGCACGATTTTTTGAGCATAAATACAGAATCAGTTCTCCTTTACACACGTTCCTGTCCGTCGTTATTTTCTGTCGATGGGGCCAGCGAGCGCGTTGGGGTTGCTTTCGCCGCGAGCGTTTCACGCATCAGCCCTGCTACCAGCACGCCGGAGAGGAAGGTGAGCGCGCCTACCACCCCGATGGCCCAGGGGATGCCGAGCAGGTCAGCGATCACCCCGGCGAGCAATGCTCCTACGGCATAGCCGCTATCACGCCACAGGCGATAGACGCCGACGGCGGAAGCTCGCCAGGAAGGGTGGGCCACATCGCTCACAGCGGCGAGCAGAGTGGGATAGACCATAGCCGTGCCGACTCCCAGCAGGACGGCGCCCATTAGCCACAGCCAGAAGCTCTGGACAGCCAGAATCAGGAACAGGCCGCCAGCCTGCACCCACATCCCGGCGGCGATCAGACCCTTGCGTCCAAGTCGATCGGAAAGCGCCCCTGTAGCGAGCTGTCCCACACCCCAGACGGCAGGGTAGGTTGCCACCAGAATGCCAATACGCGCGACATCGAGTCCGGCGGCGGCAAAGTACAACGGGAACAGCCCCCACGAAAGGCCGTCATTAAGATTGTTCACCAGCCCCGCCTGGCTTGCCGCGAATAACGTGCGGTTTTTCCAGCTGGTCAGAACAACGACCTCTCGAAAGGTAGGAGCGGCAACCGCCTCATGTGTTGATGACTGCGCCTGCATGTGCTGCGCTTCCAGGGCCGCATGGGCGTGGGACTCGCGCACGAAGAAGAGGGAGAGCAGCAGGCCGCACAGCGCGAATGCCACGCCCGCGAGAAACGGCTGAGGGCGCAGGGCATAGGTCGTCGCCAGGTAGCCTGCGAGCAGCGCGGATGCTGAAACCGCCAGGTACCCCGACGCCTCGTTGAGGCCCATTGCCAGCCCTCGCTGCCTGGGTCCCACCAGATCGATCTTCATGATAACCGTCGTCGACCAGCACAACCCCTGGTTGATGCCGAGTAAGGCGTTGGCGAAAACGACCCAGCCCCAGCCGGGAGCAAAGATGACCAGCAGAGGGACGGGTAGCCCGATGAGCCAGCCTGCCACCAGAACCCGTTTGCGCCCGAAGCGATCCCCCATGCGCCCCGCGAACAGGTTTGCCAGGGCTTTGATGACGCCAAAACTGATGAGGAAGGAGAGAATTGCTGTTCTGGAGGCCAGACCAAAGTCTTGCTGCGCCAGTAAGGGCAGGGTGGTGCGTTCTATGCCAACCATGCCGCCTACAAAGGCATTGATGACAACGAGCAGCACAAACTGCCGCCAGTTGGCTCGCAGCCCTAACTGAATCGAGGCGGTGCGATGTCGATCAGGGGATGGCGCGGCCATCACAACTTCTCCGTTTCAGACAGCAACGGGCAGGCCAAGCCTGCGCCAGTCGGGTACGCCCTCTTCCAGGCGTCGAGCCTGATAGCCCTGCTCTCGCAAGATGGCAACCGCTTCATCAGCAAAAACACAGTACGGGCCACGACAGTAGGCGACAATTTCCTGATCGCGTGGAAGGTCGACGAGCCTCTCCTCAAGGGCGGAAAGTGGCAGTGAAATGGCCTGGGGAATATGGCCTGCCTGGTATTCCTCGGCGGGCCGGACATCCAGCAGGATGACGCGCCCTGCGCGCAGTCCCTCAAGAAGCTCTGCTATCGTGATCGGCGAGAGCTGCTCTCGATCCTGCAAAAAGGTCTCCACCAGCCGGTCGATTTCGGCCAGATGTGCCTCGCCGACGCCGCGCAGCGCGAGCCAGAGCGCGCCCACCTGCTCAGAGGCCAGACGGTAATAGACGGAGACGCCAGCGCGGCGTGTCTCAACCAGGCGCGCGGCGCGCAATACCTGCAGGTGTTGGGAAGCACTGGCAACAGACATGCCGGTTTCCTCAGCCAGCGATTCGACCGTGCGCTCTCCCTGTGCCAGCACGTCGAGCAATTCCAGTCGATGGCCGTTCGCAAGCGCCTTGCCCACGCGCGCGAACTGCTCATAGAGCAGATTCTTAAACGTTCTTTTCTTCTCTTTCTGCACAGACGAACCTCCCTTTCTCTGTTCCATTATTCAATAGAATAATTGAAGAACATTCGTATGTCAAGCAAGGAGAGGAAGATATAAGGTCATTGAAACAACAGATAAGAGGCGGCTCGCATGGTCAGGGTGCGAGCCGCCTCTTGCTATTGATTGACGCCGTAGCGGCGTTCGAGCGCCTGGATCTGCGGCAGGCCAATCTGGTCGGTGAATTGCGAGAAGCTGAGCATGTGTTCGCGGAATGGCACGGGGGTTTGCCCCTGCTTGAAGACGTCGAGCAGTTGCAGCATGGCGTGGGTGGCGGCGAAGAGCAGGCTGACGGGGAAGATGACGAGTTTGAAACCCAGGGCGCGAATCTCGTCCAGCGGCAGGGGCGGCGTTTTGCCGCTATCGGCCCAGTTGAAGA
This sequence comes from Chloroflexota bacterium, assembly GCA_902810755.1. The sequence continues at coordinate 33,928 of CADDYT010000032.1, read as the reverse complement.
GCAGCGGCACATCGGGAAAGGAGCTGGCGATCGTTTGCAACTCCTCCAGCGAACGCGGAGCCTCGATGAAGATCACATCCGCGCCCGCCTCGCGATAGGCGCGCCCGCGCCTGATGGCATCTTCCAGCCCGTAGACGGCGTTGGCATCAGTGCGCGCGATGATGACAAGATCGGGGTCGTGCCGCGCGTCGACGGCGGCGCGCACTTTCTGCACCATCTCCTCCATCGGGATGACCTGTTTCCCCTCCATATGGCCGCATTTTTTCGGCCATACCTGATCCTCAATGTGCAGGCCTGCCACCCCTGCCCGCTCGTACTCGCGAATGGTGCGGCCTACATTGATGGGATTGCCATAGCCGGTATCGGCATCGGCGATGAGCGGGCAATCTCCCACCACCTCTGCCAGCGCGGCTGCCCGGCTCACCATCTCGCTCATGGTCAGCAGCCCCACATCCGGCTGCCCCAGCACGCTGGCCGCCGTGCCAAAGCCCGTCATATAGACCACAGGAAAGTTTGCCTGCGCAATCAGGCGCGCGCTCAGCGCATCATAGGCTCCCGGCGCGACAATCAGATCAGGTCCCGCCAGCAATGCACGCAGTCTTGTTGTTGTACGCATGGTTGTATCCTTGATAAGCTCAAAAGAGAAGCCGCACAAAATCAAGCTGTTTTCAGTGTATGCCATTTTGCCGGAAACTGGCAAATTCGTGGCTCTGGCTTCCTCATACCTGGTGGTGATGGGCTTGAGGCAAAGATGCGGGGTTGAAACGTGTCAATCCAGCGGTACGAACACCTTGAGCCGTTGCTCGGCGACGCGGGCGTAGAGGGGAGTTTGCCCGCGCACTTCACCATCGAGCGTTGCATCCTGGGGTTTAGTAGTGGTGATTTCGACGGCACGGGCCTGCACGTGGTGGATGCCGGGGAGGCCCGTTAGCTCGGCGGGGTTGTGCGCCGGGCGCCGTTCATGCCAGGGCGATGGCGGCTGGCTGTTCGCGTTTTCTCGCGGGTTAAAGAGGCTGGCTATCGCAGCGTTGAGGCTTGCCAGGTCGATATCCTCGAAGACGACGATATCGAGCAGGCGGTCTTCCAAACTTGCCTCTGGAACGGCCAGTTGTAAGGAGCCGCCGAAGATGGGGGCATTGACGACGGCAACCTCTAAGGCGCGGCATTGCAGCGTCGAAAGGGCGACCATCTCCTGCGGGCTGAGCGTGGTACCCGGCGTCGGTACGAGTTTCAAGCCTTCAAAATGCAGCGTCACATCGAGCGGCTGGTGATTTCTGAGAACCTCTAAAGCCGCGATGGGATACGTTAATTTCCCAAAACGCTGCCGCGTTGCTACGTTGGTCGCCAGACGCGCAAACTCGACGTTGACGCCTACCGTCAGCACATGAGCAAAGTAGCTGTGCCGATGCGGATTGACATGAGCAAGCACCGGGGCGGACTGGTTTTTGCCGGTCGGGTGCGGAGCCTGTTCTGCCGGGTGCGCTACACCGATATCTACTTCTCGGATGTGGCCCAGTCTGATAACGTCGACGGCCTGCTGCACCTGCTCCGGGATATGCAGCGAGCGGGCGGTGTCGTTCGATGTGCCAAGCGGCAGGATGCCAAGCGGCAGCCCGCTTTCTGCGATATGCGTGATAACGCCGCCGATCAGGCCATCTCCGCCTGCCGCGATGGCGATATCGGCTCCCTGCCCTTTCCATATGGCTCCCTGCGGTGGCAGGTGATCCAGGTGAGAGATAGGAATAACGCGCAGAATATCTATACCCGCCTGGCGCAGGGCAGTTAGCGCCGTCTCCAGCTGTGCCGAACGCCCTGAGTGCGAGCTATAGATTACGATTGCTTTGCGTTCTACTGATGTATTCTTCATTGCATCACCTTCTGGCACGTTCTTATCGTCAATAGTATAGCGTATGGCATACGCCAGGGGCAACAGAGAAAGGGAAAGAGGGCTGGCGATTGGCCGGGAGCGGCAATCGGGACATTTGCTGATTGTCTCCTACAGGTATTTCAGCTATAATGTTATATACACTGCGTTCCTGCCCATTTTGCATCATAACCATACAGGCAGGCAGGCGATCAACATTCCGCTTGAGCAGGCACATATGACCAGAATAGAGAGATAGAGGAATATATTAATGTTCCGTAATGGCGTCGAGTTCATGGGTATTCCCGATGAGGTATCTTACTGGGTTCCAGGTGAAATGGTGGTGGTGGTTCAACTTCCCAGGCGTCCTGCCGATGATGCATTAGAGGTGCTGGCAGAACAGGTGCGCAGCCAGTTGAATAGCGTGCTTGCGGCCTATAGCATGCGGCTGGAGCCATATGGCTCCGCCGGGCGCTGGCTGAAGGGCGAGATGACTTTCACGGGCCGCTCTTTTATTTTTGGCCTGCACAGGCAGCAGCCACTGGCTGCTATCTTTTTCCATGTCCAGCATACTGACCCTGCCGTGCGCGACCCGCTGCCAATGGCCCTTTCCTACTTACAGGCGCATCTTGAGCAACTGGAGCAGGCCGGTCTGCGCTTGCTTTCCGCCATGCCCAACTGGCTGGTGACAGCGGCGCCGGGCCTCTATGCGGAAGGTGGTCCCGCCTTGCCGCCCCGGCCCGCGCCTTCCCTTGACCTGGCGACAACCGGCAATCCGCCTGTGGGCTGGCATCTCTCTATCCAGAGCCAGGATATTACCCTTGATCCACGTGGGGCCGAAGAGGTGATGATTGCCGTGCTAGATACCGCTCTGCACCCTGATCGCCTGCGCAGCGCCGCTACTCGCCCCGAATATCGCCGCAACTGGCTGCTGCAACGCCTGGCCGCCAACATTCGCAGCGAAAATGGCTCCTTTGAAATCGAGTATGACCGCTACCCCATCCTGAACGAGGTGCGTACCGGGCGCGACGCTTATAACGATGACCGATACTATTTCATGCCCGATCACGGCATCTTCGTCTGCGGCCTCATTCGCGATATCGCTTCTCGCGCCCGCATCCGGCTGATTCGCATTCTCAACGATTTCGGCGGCGGCGATCTCTATAACCTGTTTGCCGCTCTGACCGATCTCGAGCAGGAACTTGTCTCCGGCACCATTCGCCGCCTGGTCATCAATCTGAGCCTGACCACCATGCCCGATATTCGCCGCCTGCCCTATATCTGGTTCGCCAACCGGCAGTGGGCGAGCGCGCAGTTGAATAGCGTTATGCGCGCGCTCAACCAGATTGAAGAGGGTCTGCGCCTGCTTTTTCATAGCCTTAGCCAGCACGGCGCGCTGATCGTTGCTGCCGCCGGTAACGACTCCACCCTCCCGAACCAGCAGGGCAAGGCCCCACGTCCGCCGCGCGCGCCCGCTCGTTACGAAAGCACGCTGGGCGTTGCCTCGGTCAATAGTCGTTTCGCGCCCTCACTCTTTTCCAACGCGGCCAACCTCGCCCCGCGCAATAGCGGCATTGCCACCTTTGGCGGCGACAGTGGCGGCGGCATAGACAGCAACGGTCTGCCGGATGCGGTACGCGGCGTCTACATCTCGCCCACCTTTCCCGGCGGCCAGCAAAACCTTACCGGCTGGGCCGATTGGGCCGGTACCTCCTTCTCAACCGCCATCATCAGCGGCCTCGGCGCTCACTTTATGGCCCAGGGCTGGTCGGCGGCCAACACCATTGAGCGCATTGCCGCCGGGCAGAACCGCCGCAGCGACAAACTCTTCGGCGCCCCACCCGAGGCCCCCCGCCTCCTCTCCAACATCGTGCGCGTGCAGCAACAGTTCGGGTTGTGACGGAGCAATTTATCACGTTCATGCGAAAAAGCTTGCATACTTCATATTGTGTAGTATATAATACAGGAAAACGGGGGCGTATCTGCGGTGCGTGTCCGTGTATGTATCATCAAGCAAGCAAGAAAGCAGGGAGAGAGGAATCGCTCCCTATTGAAGAGAGGCAATGTACATGAGTGAGCGCAAACTGCCAATGATTGAGACCAGTATCATTAGCATGACTCCTACCGCCGTTGAAAAGGTGCAGGAGCTTTTGACGCAGGAAAATGATCCCAGTCTCGGGCTGCGCATCTTCGTCGCCGGTGGCGGTTGCTCAGGTCTGCAATATGGCATGACCCTCGATGAAGAGCAAGAGGGCGATACCGTCATCCCCCAGGGCGAGTTCAAGGTCTTTGTGGATGAGATGAGCCTGGAGTATATCAAGGGCAGCCAGGTTGACTATGTGGACAGCCTGATGGGCGCAGGTTTCACCGTCAACAATCCGAATGCGGTCTCCAGCTGCGGCTGCGGTCATTCCTTCCGCACGGCCAGCGGCGGGGGCGAAGCTCGCAGTTGTGGCTGTGGTTTCTAATACCGTAAGATTGAGCAACCTGACGATTGCATCGTGAGAAAAAAGAGGTCTCTCCTGACGTATATAGAATAATGGTTCAGGAGAAGATCTCTTTTGCTTTTTGTGTTTCCACGTTTTGCCTTTGTGCTGTTTGTTGTCTTGCTATTCTCTGGAAGGAGCATACATGAGCAGGCATCTGGCCTACCGTCCGCGCTATCGCAACCTGCGATCCCTCACACCGCTTCCTCTGCCCACCCGGAAATCGTTCTCACGTGTTCGCTGGACCTACCGCCAGCAGGACATTACCTCTTACCGGCGGCCCCCACTGGGGCAGCGCCTGCTGGCCATCTCTTTCCCGCGCTTCGTCCATAGCGTTATCGTGCGCCGGGCATAAAACTATGCGGCATGATATGTTCGCGAGCTTTTTTCAGAGCATTTCCATTGACACCGGGGATATCGATGTGGTCATATGATTGCATCGATATTTCTACTCGCGTCTTCGTAATGCCTGTGGATAGTAGCCAGAGAAGGAGTACGCTTGATGGGTTCCCCGGAAAATGTCCCTCCCCATTACCTGGATGCTCATGCCGCCGTGCGACCGGACAAACCGGCGCTGATCTGCGGCGAGCGCGTGCTGACATATTCGCAGTTAAATGACCGCGCCCGGCGGCTCGCCAACGCGCTGCAAGGGCTGGGCGTGCGGAGCAGAGACCGCGTGGCCGTTATGGCGCATAATTCGATTGAGGCGCTGGAGACTGCCGCAGCCGCCAGCAAGATTGCCGCCATTAACCTGACGGTCAACTACCGCCTGCGTGAGCGTGAAGTGGCCTATGTTCTCAACGACAGCGAATCCAGAGCCATCGTTGTTGGCCCCGATCTGATTCAGGTTGTGGAGGGGGCGCGCCCGGGAGTGCAGGGCGACCTGCTCTATATCGCCATCGGCGGTGAGGCGCCGGACGGCTGGTTGCACTATGAAGAGTTGATTGCGAATGGCAGCCCGGCGGTGCCACAGAGCGAAAGTTCCAGCGGCTCTACCATGAGCTATACCTCCGGCACGACCGGCTATCCCAAAGGCGCCTATCGCCCGAACGGCGTTCCGGCCGGCGATCTTTTGCCGGTGGTGCAGGCTTTTGGCCTCGCCGAGTCGGATGTTCACCTGCTGGCCGGGCCGTATTATCACAGCGCGCCCAATTTTTTCGCCGGTATCCATCTGTTGCTGGGTTCGACGCTGGTCATTATGCCCAGGTTCGATCCCATCGAGGCGTTGCGACTCATCGACCGGTATAAAGTCACCACCACCTTTGTCGCGCCGACGCTTTTGCTGCGCATGTGTGACGTTCTCGTGGAAATGGCGGCGACCTACGATACCGGTTCGCTGCGACAGATCATTGTCGCGGGCGCGCCCTGCCCCTATGCTTTGAAGGTGAAGGCAGCAGAGCGTTTCGGCGAGGTTCTCTGGGAGTTTTACGGCGCGACCGAGACGGGCATTGTGACCATTCTGCGGCCCGAAGACCAGTTGCGCAAGCCCGGTTCCTGCGGGCAGGCTGCGCCGGGACACGAGATTCGCCTGCTCGATGATGCCGGCAATCCGGTGCCGGACGGCACGCCCGGCGAGTTCTGGGTGCGCAATAAATGGCTGGCCGAATACTATAAAAAGCCGGAAGCGACGGCGAAGAACATGCGCGACGGCTTCTTCTCGGTCGGCGATATCGCCTATCGCGACGACGAGGGCTACTACTACATCTGTGACCGGCGGGTGGATATGGTGATTTCGGGCGGCGTCAACATCTACCCGGCGGAGATCGAAGCCGTGCTGACGGCCCATCCCGCCGTTGCCGACGTCGCGGTCATCGGCGTTCCCGATGAACACTGGGGCGAGTCCGTGAAAGCGATCGTTGCCCTGCGTCCCGGCATGCAGGCCAGCGCGGAAGAGTTGATCGCCTTCTGCGGCGAACGCCTCGCCGACTACAAACGCCCGCGTTCCATCGATTTCGTGGATGAACTGCCGCGCAGCCCCTCCGGCAAGTTGCTCAAAAACATCATTCGCAAACCGTACTGGGAAGCGGCGGGGCGCAATATTTAGCTCTCCTCGCAGGCCAACCACGCCCCGCAGGCCGACCGCAAGGGTCAGCCCCATAGGCGTTCACTTAAGGCCGTGCGAACGCAGGGCAGGCCAGCCGCCAGGGGTGGCCCTCCTCTAGACGATGGCTCCCCAGGGGGCACGAGCCGCCCGTCTAGAGGAGGGCCACCCCCAGAGGCGTTCACTTCAGCCGGTGCGAGCGCCAGGCAGGCCACCCGCAAGAGGTGACCCTACGAGAGACGCGGCTCCCCAGGCGGCACGAACGCCGCGTCTAGAGGAGGGCCACCCCTGGCGGCTGGCCTGCGGCGGCCTTCAGTTAACGCTTATGGGGTCAGCCCTGCTATATACGCCGCTCCGCGCTATGCTTACGAAGCGAGCAGACGATTCGCGTATAGTAGGGCTGACCCTTGCGGTCGGCCTGCGGAGCGGTGGGATGGAGACGCTAGCCCTCATCACTCTCATCAACGGGCGTGGTCACCGGTTCGGCAAGCATACGGGTGACGAGGCCGGGCATGTCGCTGCTGAATTTGGAGTTGGCGACGACTTTTCCGGCCCCGGCCTGCAAGGCCTTTGCTCGCGCCTCAAGGTCCATGTGCGAGCCAAAGGCCAGCACGGGCAGGCCCTGCGCGCGTGCCTGCCGGATGGCCGCTTCCCAGTCAACGCCGCGCGTAGCTGTGTTCACGATTGCCAGCACGGGCCGTTCATCCCCGCTCAGCCCCAGTTGCTGCTCGAACGCGGGCAGCGTGCGCACCGTTGTCACTTCTATATCGTGATGGCGCAGCGTGTCGCGCATCTTCACGGCAAAGAAGAGGTCTTTTTCCAGCGCGAGAATATGTCTGCTCACCGTCAATCTTCCCTTTTTTCTGCATGTTCTCGCGGAACTTAATCTTCTGTGGTTTCCTGCACCGGTCGGCGGAACAGGTCGCCCAGTTCCTGGTTGACCAGATCCCAGTTGGTGTAGAGATCAGGCGTCAGCACATGGTGGGTGCCGGTGCAATACGATTTGTTGCACTGTCTGGAATGGCTGGTCTCAAACAGCAGATTGCCGTTTTCGACCGAGACCCAGATATGCTTGCGCGAATAGCCATCACCCCATTTGAAGATCAGGCCACTGCTATACTCATCGAAACGCCCCTGCCCATAGACGAAGTCGCGGTTGAACATATGCAAAATTTTGCGCACCTGGCTTGCCTCGATCACCTTTGCCGTCTCAGGCGACATCTGCGTCGAAGCCTCTTTTGCCAGGTCCTCGGCGGGAATTTGCAACTCGCGGGCAGAATGCTGCGCCTCGCGAATCATCTGCGCGATCATCTCGCCCTCTTCGTCGCTCAGCCCGTGCCCCTGCCCCAGGATAGGCGCTCTGGACGGTCGCTGCTTATTGTCAGGCCGATCTGGATTAGCCATTATCGTTACTCTCCTTGCCAGGATAGCTGTATACAACCTTACTCTCCTACTGTACCACGCGCGGGGAAGATTGACAAATTCAGCCCCGATTCCCTTAGAACAGGCTTATGAAACAAATGACCTTGACAAATGTTCAGACGACAGGCTATACTTGAATTACATTCAATGTCGTAATTGTGCTTGTAGCCAACCTGTAGCTCTGTTGGATTAAGAACATATGTTCTACCCAAATACTGGAAGAGAGACACGGGCCGTTGATGACGACAGAGACGAACGCCGGGAGTGCCGCCATTAGCGTGGAGCCTGGGGGGAGGAAGGCGAGCATCGCGCTGGTTGACCGGCAGGGCCGCATTGTGCAGCGTAGCGAGACGAAGACCCTGTGGGGGAGACCGGCCAGCGCGACGCTGGAACCCTATGTGCGAGCCATCGAAGCGATGCTGACTTTTGCCGCCGCCGAAGGGTATCATGTCTGCGGGCTGGGGGTTAGCATTCCCGGCACGCTGGATGCTGCGGCGTCGCGCCCGCTCATCGTGCCAACCCTGCCCTCGCTCAACGGCTTTCCTCTGCGTGAGTTTCTGCAAACGCGCTTTGGTCTGCCCGTTTCCCTGCACGTCGATGTCGATGCCGCCCTGCTGGCCGAGTATCAATTTCATTCCGATGCGAAGCGGCTGCTTTTCCTCAACATGAATGCTGTGCTGGGGGCCGCGCTGCTCCTTGATGGCAGACCGCAGCGTATGGATGGGCAGTATCTCGGTCACACCTGTCATCTACCCGTCACCGTCGGCGTCGGTGGCACGCGCTGTGGCTGCGGCAAGCGAGGCTGCATCAATACCCTTATTTCTCTCGACGCTATCCAGAAGATGGTGCAGCGAGCGCGGCGCCGCGACGAGGAAAGCAGCCTTTTGCAGCGTTTAAGCCGACGGGAAGGCTTCAGCCCGCAATTACTGGCGGAAGAGGCCGTGCGCGGAGACCGCGTTGCTTTGCAAGTCTATGCCGAGATAGGGCGCTGGCTCGGCGCGGCCCTCGACAAATATATTGCCCTGCTCGCGCCAGAAGTATGCATCCTCGGCGGCGGCATCCTCACCGCCAGCGAATCGTTGTTTGAGCAACTCCGTGCCGCGCTGCTCGCCGGTTTCTCGCAGCAGACAGGCGAAAGCGTGCAAATTGTCCCCGCTCGCCTGGGAGACGATGCTATTCTCATCGGCGCGGCCCTGCCCCTGTTCTCTACGGAACTATCCGCGCGCACAAAAGTAGAGCAGAGCATGCAGCAGAAACGCCGACAGCAGAAACGCCGCCCGCCCGTCACCCTGCACCACGCTGATGATGTGGGCGGCGAGATCAGGCCGGGCGCCCCTCTGCTGGCCGATGCCTTGCAATCGCCACAGGTGCGACCGGGGAATGCCTAGAGGGCCGCATAGTGTAAGTCAGAGGATGCCTGCGTTTCTCGATGTCTCTATCTTCTTCCTCTTGCTCCTTTCGGATACATCAGAGGAAAGCCGGGGCATTACCGGAGCAAGATTGTCAATACGCTACGGCATACAGTATACTACCGGTATGGAAGAAACAGCGATTCCCGTTATTGTGATTGATGATACGCCGGTGAAGCGGCGCGGCGTCTGCGATTTTGTGGAGGAGACGCTGCTGCTGCGCCTGCACGCCCAGACAGGCAACATGGCCGAAACGCTGCGGCTGGTCGAGGACTTGCGTGAGAAATATACCGCGACAAACCCGACGCTGGCGGGCTGGCTCGTGCTTTCAGACCTGCGACTGGGCGATGAGAACGGCATTGAGCTGGGGCGCGCCCTGCTTGAGATTGCACCCGGTCTGCGCGTGGTGATCTACACGCAGGACCCAAGCTGGACGCTGGCGGCGGAGGTTTTTCGCCGCGAATATACCCGGCGCGGCACTCCGCGCGGCAAACGAGCGGGGGGCGCGCCCGGCCTGCACGGCTATGCCCTCTTCAACAACATCGAACCTGCGTATCTGGAACGGATCGCGACGGCGGTGGTGCGGCGCAACGAAACCTTCATCGACCCTGATGTGCTGCAATACCTGCTCAAGAAGCTGCGTGGCCAGCGTCTCACGCCGCGTCAGGAAGAGTGCGCCTCGCTCATCGCTCAGGGTCTGAGCAACGACGAAATTGCCCTGCGCATGGGCTTCTACACCAGCAAGGGCGCGCCAAACGTCGGCCCCCTGGAAAACATTGTCAGCGAACTCTACAGCTTCTTCTCCATCTCCGGCTCCCCCGGTGATCCTGGCAGGCGCGTTCTGCTCGCTCATGCTTATGAGGCTTATGCGGGGCTGCGACCCGGCTAATACCTCTAAACTCCCGGACTCTGCACTCTCGATTCCGATAATGGCCCGGTGCGTGGAGAGTGTTCCGGCACGGGTGGGATGGGGATGCGCAGTTGCACCAGGGTGCCGTGTTGCTGGCCAGGGCGCGGGCGCGAGGTGATCGCCAGCAGGCCGCCGGCCTCACGGGCTTTGAGGCGCGCTTTGAAGAGGCTGGTTCTGTCCGGCGAGACGGTGTTGGGGTCGAAGCCGCGCCCGTCGTCGTTGATGTAGATGTCGAGGAAGCCGTTGCTGCGTGCGGCGCGCACGGTAGCGAAGCTGGCCCCGGCATGGTTGTAGACGTTGAGCAGGGCCTGCGTGACAGTGTAGGAGATGGCTTCGGCGATCTTTGCCCCCTCTGGCGTCTTTTCCAGATCATGACCCAGCGCGTCGAGCGCCCACAGGTCGGCCTGTACCTTGAGCGGCGATTCGGGGTGCAGCGTCGGCAAATCCTCGCGGATCAGTTTTTCCAGGTGTAGTTTCAGGCCCAGACTGCGCCGCTGATAGGCATCTTCCACCAGCAATTGCAGGCCGCGCAGATCGCTTTCCAGTTCCTCACTGATCTTGCGAACCTTGCCCAGGGCATCGATGATGGGCGGAACGAAGACTTTGCCTTCAGGGTCGCGTTCGGCCTCTACCTTCAATTTGTGCTGCCAGTGGCCCAGCAGGGAGCGGATGCGCAGCGCCTGTTGCCGGGGCTGGTCGTGAATGCGCTGTGAGAGAATGGAGCGCAGGTGTGCATCGGCATGCAACAGCAGCGAAGTGGCCTGCTCAAGCTCGCGGTTGGACTGGCGCAACTCTTCCAGCGTCTTGTGCAGTTCCATTGCCGTCTGTTGCTGGGTGCGCAGGGCCTGTTCGCGCTCGTGCAGGGCCTGTTCGCGTTCTTGCAGGCTCGTTTGCAGGCGATCAATCATGCGCAACGAACGCATGGCGTAGAGCAGCAGGAGCGGGTAGATGGCCGCCAGCACGTAGAAGATTTCCAGCGGCAGCAGCGTTTTGCCGGTGAGCAGGATGGGCAGGATGCCCAGGCAGAAGCCGAGGCCCACGCCGCCGATCCAGAGTGTGAGCAGATCACCCAGACGGCGACGCACTATGCTTGAAATAGTAGGGTCGGAGCGGCGGCTCACGCGCACCAGCGAAGTCAGGCCGATAATCCCGCTCAACACGCCACCTAACGCACCGTAGCACAGGGCAAAGGTCAGATTGATTTGCGTCGGCACATTGCCTTTGAACAGATAAGAACTCCACTCAAAGGCCAGCAAACCGACCAGCGGCACATAGGGCAGCGCATCCTGTGCCAGGCTCGGACGGCGCTGGCTGTTCAACGCTTCCGGGCGATATGTCAGGCTCAGGTGAATGAAGGCCGCGCCGAGCAGGGCAAATGAGGGGACCCAGAGCAACTGGAAGACGCCATCGGCGCGATAGGCGCTCTGCACATTGCCCCAGTGGCTGTAGAGCAGGAAGAGCATGGCCGGGGGCAGCAGGGTAATGCCTTCCACCGCGCCTACCCATCCACGCGCCGTGAGCAGCACGATAAAGCCCACCACCAGCCAGCTCAGCCCGGCGATGAAGGTGAGGCCATAGCTTTGCCACCACATATCCCACGTGAACGTTACCGCCGGGCGCTGGATGTACGTAACCGGGCCGGTGCCGCTCTCAATGCCGTAGGTGATGGTCTGGTTCGGGCGCGCATGTTCGTAGGCCAGGCTGAGCGCGTCGCTGCCGCTATACGAGTTGCCGTGCTGCACCTGCGCGCTGACAATATGGTCGACGCTGATCACAGACCCTGTGGAGACGCCGAATGGTTGCTGCTGCGGCGCGGTCGAGACAGCAACGACCCGCCCATCGGTATCGATGGCCCAGAAGAAGCCGCCAAAAGTTTTTCCCACCTCGTCCAGCAGCCGCAGCTGTCCCATTATGCTGATCACCAGCAGGGTAAGCGCGATAATGCCATACACGAGCGTCAGGCGAAACTGGATTTGTCGCCACCACATAAGCGTTTCTGGTTCGTTTCTTGAAATAGACACGCTCTAGTTTAGCATGCAGGGGAATGATACGCAAGGGAAAAATCTGGTCGCGCTTGTAATTCCTGAAGAATGGGTTTATAATAAGACTGAAAAATAGTTGCATATCTGTACAGATATGCAAAGAAAGAGATAGATATCATGGTTATGCCAGTAGAGAAAACGGGCGTGGAGAGGCATGCCGAAGATGTGTGCCAGGAGCGAGCAATCCACCCGGAACATATGCTGGCGGTGCGCCAGCACCTGCTGCCTGCCGCGATGGCTCTGCGCGTCGCCGATATCTTCAGCGTCTTAGCCGATCCCACGCGCCTGCAGGTGGTCTATGCCCTGCTCTCATCTCCCAGCGGCGAGCTTTGCGTCTGCGATCTTGCCAGCGGCATGGGGCGAGACGATACCACCATCTCGCATCAATTGCGCGTCCTGCGCAACCATAAGATTGTCTCCATGCGCAAGGTTGGTCGCGTCGTCTACTACCGGCTGGTCGATGAGCATGTGCGCCAGTTGTTGCAGCTCGGCATGGAGCATGCCTGTGAGCCGGGTGAAGTCGGCGAAACGCCGACAGGCGGCGTGAAGAAGGAAGCTGAGGTGCTGGTATGAGCATCGGACAGGGCCACGAGCATCATAACCACAGTCACACGTATGGCATGGCGAAAAAGACGCTGCGCCTCGCCTTCTTTTTGACGCTCATCATCCTGGCTGCCGAATTGATTGGCGGCATTCTTGCCAATTCACTGGCTTTGCTCTCCGATGCCGGCCATGTCGTCACGGATATCTTCGCGCTTGGCCTCGCCTGGTTTGCTGCCGTGCAGGCCGAACGGCCCGCCAACGAGCGCAAGACCTTTGGCTACCACCGCGTCGGCATTCTAGCTGCCCTTGCCAACGCCGTGACGCTCATCCTCATCGCCTTCGCTATCATCTGGGAAGCTATCCAGCGTTTCCAGCATCCCGAACCGATTCAGCCGCTGGCCATGTTTATCGCCGCCGGTATCGGCATTATCGTCAATCTCTACATCGGTTTTGGCCTGCATAAAGAGGAAAGCAATCTCAACGTGCGCGCTGCCATGCTGCACGTCTTCGGTGATGTCGGGGCCTCTGTAGGTGTCGTCGTGGCCGGTCTTATCATCCTGCTTACCGGCTGGACCATCGTTGACCCGCTGCTCTCTGTAGGTATTGCCCTGCTCATTGCGGTGGGCGCCTGGCGCATTTTGCGCGAGACCACCGATATCCTGCTCGAAGCCGCGCCGAAGGGCGTCTCTGTGCCGGAACTGGTCGCGGATATCGAACAGATCCAGGGCGTACAGGGCGTTCACGACCTGCACGTCTGGAGCATCTCCAGCAACCGCTACGCCCTCTCGTGTCATACGCTGATCGCCAATCTGCCGCCCAGCGAGAGCGCCGCCATCATGCAATCGATGACCAACCTGCTCAACGAAAAATATCACATTGGCCATACCACCATCCAGTTTGAATCTGAAACACACGAAGGGGCCTGTTGCGAGCAACGCGGCCTCTATTGCTGCATGGAAATCCCGAAGGAGCCAGAACATCATCACGACCACTTGCCCGTGATTGTGCGGCCAGAGGGAATGGGCAAACAGGAGCGAGAGATATAATGGCTCAACCAGCAAAGAGCGTCGAGGCTGTCAATCCTCTTTCCACAGGGACGGCTCGTGCGGGCGATGTGCGCCGGGGTGTCTGGATCGAGCTTGCCACGATCTGCTGGATGCTTGTCGAGGCCGGCGTCGCCCTCGTCGTCGGCTTTCTTACCCACAGCGTTTCGTTGCAAGGCTTTGGCATCGACAGTATCATCGAACTGGTGTCCGGTGGCGTGCTGCTCTGGCGGTTGCTGGTCGAGCAGGGCGGCGGCTCCAGCGAGCTTGTGGGGCGAGCGGAACGACGCGCGGCCTGCGTCACAGCCATTGCCCTCTTCGCGCTCGCTCTTTACATCATCGTTGACAGCGTACTCTCGCTGCTCTCGCGCAGTCACGCGCAGGCATCCTGGTGGGGCATCGGCCTTGCCATTGCCGCCGCCCTTATCATGCCGTTGCTCTGGCGCGGCAAGCTTCATATTGCCGGACAGATCGGCAGCGCGGCCCTCAAAGCCGATGCCATGTGCAGTATCACCTGCGCCTACATGTCTATCACCCTGCTGGCCGGTCTCCTGCTCAATACCCTCTTCGGCTGGTGGTGGGCCGACCCGCTGGCTGCGCTCGTCCTCGTCTACTTCATTGTGCGGGAAGGCCGCGAAGCCCTGCACGAAGCCCGTACCGGCGAAGCGTGTAGCTGCTGTGATGATGATTGTGAGTAATGTATTCAGGAGGAAGAAACAGAACGTTGAATACCATCTATCTTATCCGACATGGAGAGAATAAAGCCAATCTGACGAAGGAATTTTCTTATAAAAAAGTTGATTATCCACTCACTCCGAAAGGCGTGTTGCAGGCGCGGCAGACTGCCGAATACTTCAAAGATAAGCATATCGATGAAATCTATACATCACCATTGAAACGAGCAAGGGAGACAGCCGAGATCATTGCCGAGGCCCTCGGTCTTGAGGTTGTGGTGATGGAGCAATTCAGGGAGGTCAACGTGGGAGAACTGGAAGATCGCCCACCCGATGCCGAGACCTGGGCGATGCATAACCGCATTCTCGGCGGCTGGCTCAACGGCCATCGCGAAATACCCTTTCCCGGCGGCGAAAACTACTTCCAGTTGCTTGCACGGATGCGCGAGGGCATGCGGCAGGTGGTGAGCGGCAAGAGCGGCAAACATATACTCGTTGTCGCGCACGGCGGTATCATCTCCGCCACCCTGCGCGATCTCTGCCAGAATGTGAACCTGGAAGAACTGGGACGGCAGGAGAACCACAACTGCTCCATCACTGAAATCGAGCTGGCGCACGCCAATGGGCGGCTGGAGGGCGCGCTCAAAGCCTGGGCCACGCACTCCCATCTGTATGGGAGTGCAGCCGAGCTGGTTTCGGGAAGTCCCGATTTTAAGTGAACATGCGATGGGCCAGGGCGGAGCTGGCCTCCGCCCCAGAGGCGTTAACTTAAGGCCGTGCGAAGGCCAGGCAGGCCACCCCTGGCGGCTGGCCTGCCTGGCGTTGGCACGGGCTTACGTTAACGCCTCTGGGCCTCCGCCCTGGCCCATCCCCAGATGCTTCGCTTCACTCAGCATGACACGTCCCGGAGATATTTTCATAGGATACTATGGCAGCGTCAGCAGTTCCGGTTCGCTCTCCGTAATTGCCAGAGTGTGTTCGAACTGGGCGGAGCGTTTGCCGTCTGCGGTGCGGATGGTCCAGCGATCGGGCATGGGGTGGATCGCGGCGGTACCGGCGTTAATCATGGGTTCGATGGTGAAGACCATGCCGGGGCGCAGGCGCAGACCTGTTCCCGCTTTGCCAAAATGCGGCACGATCGGCTCCTCATGCAGCCCGTGGCCCACGCCGTGCCCGACGAGTTCACGCACCGTCGAAAAGCCCTGTGCCTCCGCGTACTGCTGGATGGCCGCGCCGATGTCACCCATGCTATTGCCGGAGCGCGCCTGCTCGATACCCAGTTGCAGGCACTTCTGCGCCGTTTCCAGCAGCCGCTGAGACTCTTTGTCGAGCTTGCCTACCGCGAAGGTGACGCACGAGTCCCCAACCCAGCCGTTTAATAGCACGCCGATATCGATGCCGACAATGTCGCCTTCTTTCAATATCTGCTGCTTGCTGGGAATGCCATGACAGATCACCTCGTTGACTGCTACACAGATAGTGGCAGGGAATGGCGGCACCGGCGGCTCGTTGCGCAGCGGGTGCGGACGGTAGCCCTTGTAAATCGGCTTCCCGCCCTTGCTGCGAATATAGTCTTCCGCGATCCGATCAAGCTCCGCCGTACTTACGCCCGGCACTACGTGGGGACGCAGCACCTCATATGTCTGGGCAACCAGCTGCCCTGCCTTGCGCAACTGCGCGATTTCCTGCCGTGATTTCAATGTTACTGCCATAATACGTTCTCCAATGTCTCCGTTTTCTCACAAAAATTTCTCGTTTAATCTCTGGAAGCATCACGCTCCCTGGCTGACTGGTACCGCCATATCTTCTTCGTCTCGCTGTTCCCAGACTAGCAGGTCGCTGGTAGTGACCGTGAAGTACCGGTTAAAATAGCTCAGAAGCTGGTCAATGGTGGCATAATCGATGCGCTGGCTGCGTCCCGTGTTCAGCGCAGCGAGGACGCTCAATGATACTCCGCTCTCTTCTGCCAGGCGGCGCAAGCTCAAAGGCGGCCTCCCCTGCCTGGCCCGTTCAACGTTTACGCGAGCAATCAACAGCCGAAGCTGGCATGAGATGGTCACGAATCGTTCCCTCCTCCTGTTCTTTACTCTCCCCCATAGGATAGCAGCTCTGTTATGGGATGTCAATACAATGTATTGGGATTTGAAGACGCTACTGCTATTTCAGAACCGTGACGAAGGTGAGAATAAAAAATCCTTCCATACACGAAGGATTTTTTATTCTCACCTTACAAATACGGATGTTAGCTGCAAAGCAGCCCATGTACTGCTGGCTTTGCCGCAATTTTATAGTAAGCTTCTAATAAGCATGAAGTTATCTTAGTGTTCAAAGGTGAGGAAGAGCGAATGTATGGTAGCGTGTAATTTGTACTTACACTCACGCTTTTGCATATCCTATCCCCCCTTGACATCTCCCTGACCACTATGCTAAAATATGACCATGAAGTCATAAAACATTTTGCAAGTCAAAACGTATAGAGTAATGTCAGGACTTAGCCACAAGGTCATACATGTTGAGGTTTACAGGTATGGAGGGAGATTATGCAAGCTGTTAGCGGTCGCCTGCCCTTAAAGGAGCGGCAGCGCCGGGAGCGCGAGAGCCTGATCCTGCAGGCGGCGGAAGAGGTGTTGATGGAGAAGGGCTATTATGAAGCATCTATCGACGAGATCGCTGCTCGCGTCGGCATCGCCAAGGGGACGGTCTACCTGCACTTTCCGAGCAAGGAAGACCTCGTGCTGGCAATTTTCCAGCGCGATATGCAGCGTATCCTGCAATCCATTGATGCTGTGATTGCTTCCGGCCTGACGGCGCGCGCCCGATTAGAAACGGTACAGCAATTTATGTTTGAGGGCATGTTCCGTAAACATTTTCAATTGCTCTATGCTATTCTTAATAGCCCCGGCACGCGCAGACTCTTCGCTGAGAAAGAGTGCGCGCTGCGCGACCTGTGGGCGCAGCTTGCTGAGCGTGTCACGACCCTGATCGAAGAGGGAAAGGCGGCAGGGGAGTTTGCCGCGAGCATCCCCACTCCGGTGATGCTCAGCGCGTTTTTCAATCTGTTGTCGCCAAAAGCATATGAACGATTGTTGCTTGAAGAAAAGATGTCGCCAGAGGAAGTGGTGAAGCACCTGGGGCACATTTACTTCAATGGAATAGCGAAAGAATGAGGAGAAGACATATATGGAAACGGTAACGACACGACAGGGAACCGCTCCGCTCGCGCCCGGCGGCCCGAATCCGAATCTGGAAAGCGGCCTGCGCTATTCAAAGCGCGAGACGTGGCTGACGATGGCCGGTGTGCTGCTGGTCATGCTGCTGGCGTCGCTGGACCAAACGATTGTCTCGACGGCCATGCCGCGCATCATCGCCGATTTGCAGGGCTTTGACCGCTACACCTGGGTCTCGACGGCCTATTTGCTGACCTCTACGGTCTCAGTACCGATCTATGGCAAGCTTTCCGACCTGTTCGGGCGCAAGCCGATCTTTCTGGTCGGGGTGGTTCTCTTCCTGCTCGGCTCCGCGCTTTCGGGCCTCTCGCAGACGATGACGCAGTTGATCGCCTTCCGAGCCTTTCAGGGGATTGGCGCGGGCGCGCTCATGCCCATCGCCATCGCCGTTGTTGGAGACCTGTTCACGCCGCGCGAGCGCGGCAAGTGGCAGGGCGTCACGGGGGCGGTCTTTGGCCTCTCGTCCATCGTCGGCCCCACCCTGGGCGGCTGGATTACGCAGAACAGCACGTGGCGCTGGGTCTTCTATGTCAACCTGCCTATCGGCATCACGGCCATGATTGTCCTGATCTTTCTCATGCCGACGCTGCGTTCCAGCCATGCTGGCAAAGTCACCATCGATTATGTTGGCGCGGCCCTGCTGGTGCTTGGGACGGTGCCGCTGCTGCTTGGTTTCACCTGGGCCGGTACGCAATATGACTGGCTCTCGGTGCAGATTATTGGCCTCTTCGCGGTGGCTGTTGTTGCCCTGGCTGCCTTTATCATCTACGAGGCGATGCTGGAACGGCGTGGCGGCGAGCCGATTATCGCGCCCAGCCTGTTCAAGAACAGCATCTTCTCCGTCTCGACTATCGTAACCATGATCTTTGGCATGGGCCTGTTCGGCAGCATCTTCTTCATCCCGCTGTTTGTGCAGGGCGTCGTCGGCGTCTCGGCCACCAACAGCGGCCTGCTGCTGACGCCGTTGATGCTGACCTCGATTATTGGCAGCGTCGTCTCAGGTCAGCTTGTTTCGCGGATTGGCAGATACAAGTGGGTGGCAATTGTGGGCATGCTCATCAGTATCGTCGGGTCATGGATGCTGGTGCAGTTGAATGTGCATTCGACCAACGCCGATGTGATCTGGGCTATGCTGGTGCTGGGCCTGGGTATGGGCTTCGGCATGTCGCTCTACACGCTGATCGTGCAGAACGCTCTGCCGCGCAAGATCGGTGAGGCAACCTCGGCCCTGACCTTTTTCCGCTCGATTGGCGGCACCATTGGCCTGGCTGCTATGGGGTCGGTCATGACCACTGCCTACCTGCCCTCGTTCCAGAATGCGCTCCCCCCTGCTGTGAAGCAGGCTGTCCCGGCGAAGGTTCTGTCGATCTTCCACAACCCGCAGATTCTCTTGCAGCCTGACGCGCTGGCACAGATACGGGCAGGCTTTGCCAGCGCCGGAGCGCAGGGCCTGGCTCTCTTCAATGAGCTGGTGAACGCGGTGAAGATCGGCCTGACAACCGGCATTCACAACGTCTTCGTCTTCAGCCTGATACTGATGATCCTCGGCCTGATCTCCGTCCTCTTTCTCAAAGAGGTCGAGCTGATCGGCAGCCGCCGCAAGGTCACGCCCGTCGAGGCGGCAGAAGAGGTCGTGCCGGAAGATGCAGCCAACATGATCGGTACCTTCTAAAATTGGCTGAACGAGGAAACCTGATCTCGTAGGCGGGTAATAGCGATCCTATATTCCGTGCGAGCGTAGTTTGAAGACTTTGATGGCAACCTGGAGCGTGAGCCAGTTGGACCGTTCCTGCAAATCGATCTCACAGAGTGATTGCAGGCGATCCAGGCGCTGGATGAGCGTGTTGCGATGCACGAAGAGGCGGCTGGCGGTCTTTGTCAGGTTGCCCGCGCATTCCAGATAGGTCTCCAGGGTATCGAGCAGGTCGGTGCCTTTGCGCCGGTCGTAGTTGGAGATGCGTGCTACCTGCTCCTGGTACATGTCGCGCAGGTCGTCCATGCGAGCGATCTTATAGAGATAGCGATAGACGCCCAGGTCGTTAAAATAGGTGACGCCGCCCTCGCGATTGAGCGTCTGTCCCATTTGCAATGCCTCGCTGGCCTCCGCGAAGCCGCGTCGGTAATCGCTCAGGTTATGGCAGGGATTACCGACGCCGATGGACAGCCGTACCAGATGTTCGATGCGCATCTGGCGTACCAGCTCGCGTAGCCAGGTTTTCAGGCGCGTGGCCGCAGGGTCTTTGCTCAGGCACATAACGGCAGTCAGCAGGTTTTCATGTTCGTGGACAAGTGAGCCGGGGTAGTTTTCCTGAATCCGCCGTTTGACTATGCCGCTGATATGCCTGAGCGTGGCCTGTCGCTCCTCTTCCAGCAAGAAGCCATTTGCCGACGTGGAAGCATCGTCACCGCCTTCTGCCCCATCGTCGGTTGTATCTGCCGGTAGTGCTTGCTGTTCCCGCTCCGGGTGGCCGTTTTCTACCGGTGTAACTTCAATCATCAGTATAATATGTGGCTTGCTCAGGTCGCAGCCCAGGAAGTTGGCGCGCTGGCGCAGCGATTCCTCGGAGTCGTAGGTGCCGTGCAGCAGGTCGTCGAAGAAGCCCTTGACGAGATTCTTCTGTGTCAGCAGATCGACCAGGTGGCTGTTCTTGATGGCAATGGCCGTCTGGTTAGCAATCGTATGCAGCAGAGTCTGATCCTCGGCGGTGTAGCGGCGCGCTCGCTGCGAGTAGCAATTGATGAGGCCCAGATGCTCGGTTCCGGCGATCAGGGGGGCCGAGAGCAGAGATGTATAGTGTCCATCTTTAAGCGGGTCCAGCCGCTCGTTCATCTCTGGAAGCTGACCGGCCAGATGAACGGCATGGAGCTTTTCCCAGAGATGGCGGTCAACGTCAAGGGGCTGAAATGTCAGGACGCGATCGTTGAGCGCGGGCGAAGAGGCGCGCACGGTTAAGTGGCCTCTGGCCTGATCCAGCAGCATAATTACGCACAGATCGCATTCCATGATCTGTACGGTGAGCGTCGCCAGCGAGCGCAGCATCTCATCGAGGTAGAGGCCCGAGCTGAGCGTCTGGCTCAGCACCGAAAGCGAGGTGAGGATGCTGAGTTTGCGCTGTGTGTTTTCATACAACTGCGCGTTCTCAATGGCCCCGGCCACCAGCGCCGCCACATTGCTGGCAAATACCTGCTGCTGCTCGCTAAACTCGTAAGGAGCGATAGTGCGCGTGGTGATGACGCCAATCAAGCGGCGATCTTTGGTGATAATCGGCACGGCCATAATCGATTGAAATTGCTCTTCGTCCAGGTTGGGGAAATACTGGAAACGCGGGTCTTCCAGCGCGTCCTCTTTCAGGATCACCGGCTTGAGGGTCAGCGCCACCCAGCCGACGATACCTTCACCCAGCGCCAGTTGAATTTTACCGATGAGGTGCTGGTATTGCTCGCTGGTACTGGCGAGAACGAGCCGTTCTTTCTCGTAGTCAAACAGGTAGATAAACGCGGCATGGCAGGAGGTAGCCTGCACGATGGTGTCCACCAGGTGACGCAGCACTTCATCCAGCTTCAGCGTCGAACCAACGGTGGAAATAACCTCGTTGAGGAGCGCAATTTCCTGAGAGCATTCTGCCAGCTTCCTCTGCAACGCGCTATTTTCCTGCCGCAACTGCTCAAACGTCTTCTGCTCCCTGTCGCGCAGATCGCTGCCTCTGTGTCCATTGCCCACGTGACTGGCCCTCGACGAGTTTCCTTTGGAAGACATTTCAACCTCCTGCCGTAGTGAATAGGAACGATATTATGATTATTCCGAACGTCTGTCCAATAAGAAAAGTCTCTCATCCTTTTTGCCGTGATCAATCTGGCGGATGTCGTGTTCCATGCTCATGCTGCACATAGAGCAGTATCCAGATGATCGGCAATTGTATGATGATATGATCTATGTGTTTGCCATTGTACCCATTTTTTCGTCACTCGTCCAGCGTTTTGCTCAGGTATAGGAGACTTGGCAAAAAAGGTTAATCTGTACTACATGATGGAAAAATACTAGCCAGTTCGCCATGATTCTGGTATACTATGTCCATGATCTTTCCCTGGAACAGTTAAAATTGCACAAACCGAAACAGACCAGCCGGTCGGGTGAGGCGTAACTTTTCGGGAGAAAGAGCGTAATTATGGACGGCGTGTGTAGATTTATCTTTCCTGGTACACTTCAGAACGAATAGGAGGACTGAATGGCTTCCGAAACGGTACAGATCCCTGAACTTGAGCGGGGGATCGAGACACATGGCATTGAGCGTGTCTCACCGACGACGCGTGCCCATGTCCGCATTCGCGATAACTTCACGATGTGGCTTGCGGCAAACCTGGTTATCTCAACAGTTGCTCTGGGTGCCTTGCCGGCGTTTTTTAACGGCCTCGATTTCTGGGACGCCTTCCTGGCTATCGTTATCTTTAACGCGCTTGGCGTCTTGCCGGTTGCCTTCTTTTCAACGATGGGTCCAAAGCTGGGCCTGCGCCAGATGACGATCTCGCGCTTCTCCTTCGGCTGGGTAGGCGCGATTATCATGGCGATCTTCAACGTCGGGGCCTGCATTGGCTGGTCTGCTGTCAACGTCATCGTCGGCGCTCAGCTGGTTGTGGCGCTCAGTGGCGGCGCTGTTCCCCTCTGGGCGGGCATTATCGTCATTGCCATCCTGACTACATTGGTCAGTATCTATGGCTACAGGTACGTGCATGGCTATGAGCGTTGGGCCTGGGTGCCGATGCTGGTCATGTTCCTGATCATCTTGATTGTGGCCGCGCCGCACTTTGGCACCATTGTCGTGAAGAACGCAGGTATGGCGCCCCTGGCTTCCTTCATCACCTTTGGCGGCGCTGTCTACGGCTTCGCCACCGGTTGGAGTTCTTACGCTGCCGACTACAATGTCAACCAGCCGGAAGATACTCCGCCCAGCCGCGTGTTCTTGCTGACCTTCCTGGGCGTCTTCATTCCCTGCGTGTTCTTAGAGACGCTGGGCCTTGCCCTGGTGATGGTTCCTGCCTGGCAGACCGTCTTCCTCAATACCGGCAGCGTTGGCGCCCTGCTCGCAACGGCTGTCAATCCTCTGGGTATCTTTGGCAAACTGATTCTGCTGCTGATCGCTCTGAGCATCGTTGCCAATAATATTCCCAACGACTACAGCCTGGGTCTCTCGGTTCAGGTCTTCGGGCGAACGTTCCAGCGCGTTCCTCGCTATGTCTGGACGCTGATCGGCGCGGTTCTCTACGTCATTATCGCCATCATCGGCGGCGGCAACTTCGGCGCCACGCTCGAAAGCTTCCTGCTGATTATCGCCTACTGGCTTGGCCCCTGGGGTATCGTGCTGGTACTGGAACATTTTGTCTACCGACGCGGCAGATACAACGTCAATGACTGGAACAATCCAAGCAGGCTGCCGCTTGGCTGGGCCGCTATTGTCTCCCTCGCGTTTGGTCTGCTGGGTGTCTATCTGGGCGCATCGCAGCAACTATTCACCGGCCCGCTTGCCAAAGCACTCGGAGGCATGGATATCGGCTTTGAACTGGGCATCGCCTTTGCCCTCGTCGCTTACCTCATCCTGCGCCCCATCGAACTGAGAAACAGTTCTCCTGAGCGCATGGGCAGTGAGATGGTCGAGCCTGAGCCGGTCGCCAGCGAGAAGTAACTACCGAAGATTTCCTTTGCTTTTGACCTTGAAGGTAAGCGGTGCGAGAACCGCTTACCTTCGGTTTTTGTTTGAGGAATGTTGATATCTAGTACACGAGGTTGATATGCACTATGATGTAGTTATTCGCCACGCGCGCCTGCACCGGCGCGAGGGGCTGTTTGATATCGCGGTAAAGGATGGGCAATTTGCTCGCGTCGAGCGCGAACTGCCTGCCGCCGACACGGCTGCCCGCGAGATCGAAGCCGGTGGCAACCTGCTGGTCCCCCCGTTCATCGATTCGCACGTGCATCTTGACGCGGTGCTGACCGTCGGGGAGCCGCGCTATAACAATAGCGGCACGCTGCTGGAAGGCATCCAGATCTGGAGCGAGCGCAAGCCGAGCCTGACGCACGAGGATGTCAAGCGCCGCGCTCTGGAGGAGATTCGCTGGGAGGTGGCGCAGGGAACGCTGCACATTCGCAGCCACGTCGATGTCTGCGACCCCAATCTCACCGCCCTGCGCGCCCTGCTGGAGGTGCGCGAAGAGGTACGCGATATCTGCGATCTGCAACTGGTTGCCTTCCCCCAGGATGGTATCCTCTCTTTCCCCAACGGGCGCGAGTTGATGCGCCGGGCGATGGAGCTTGGCTGCGATGTCGTCGGCGGCATCCCGCACTACGAATCGACACGCGACATGGGCGTTGAGGATGTCCACTACGCCTTCGCGCTGGCGAAAGAGTTCAATCGTGACGTTGACTGCCACTGCGATGAGACCGACGACCCCGCTTCGCGTTTCACCGAGGTCATGGCGGCTGATGCCATCGAGCAGGGCTGGCAGGGACGCGCCACTGCCAGTCACTGCACGGCTATGCACTCGTATGACAACGCCTACGCCTTCAAGCTGCTGCGCCTGCTCGCCCGCGCGCAGATGAACGTCATCGCCAACCCGTTCGACAATGTTGTCCTGCAGGGCCGTTTCGACGCCTACCCTAAACGGCGCGGCATCGCCCGCGTCAAGGAACTGCTGGCGGCGGGCGTCAACGTCTCGCTCGGCCATGACTCCATCATGGACCCCTGGTTCCCGCTGGGCAGGGGCGACATGCTGGCAGCCGCGCAACTCGCGCTCTTCCTCTGCCACATGAGCGGCTACGAAGAGATCAACGACGTACTTGACCTCATCACCACCAATGCGGCCAGAACGCTGCGCATCCAGGATCGGTACGGCATCGAAGAGGGCAAACCGGCTGATTTCCTCGTACTCGATGCCCCCTCGGCCTTCGAGGCCCTACGCCTGATCCCCGCGCGTCTGCACGTCTTCAAAGGTGGTCGCGAGGTCGCCCACAGCACCCCCGGCAAAAGCGCCCTCAGACGCGGCCACGAATCCGAATGGCACGAAGTGACCTACCGCATCTGAGCCTTGAGTCCCCCGGACATGGAATGCGATGAAAAACCGCCGCATTCCATATCCGGGGGCGTTTCCTTCATAGCTCCGGTCATTTGTTGTGTTTGCCCCGCGCATGGGTATTCGCTAGAATTGATACTGAGACACTATCAGGAGGGGAGAACCGGAAAGACGGGCGGGAACAGAGCAGGTATATGCAGCAACCAGACAGACAGGGAGACGGGACAGAACGTACTACGGGTGTGGCCCCGTCACCGGCCTCCTCGCGGGGAAAACAGTCACAGCATCATCTTAGAATTACGCCGCGCTGGGCCTCGACAATCGGGGCACTGGTGTTTGGCTTTCTGTATTTGTTTTTGCCGGAAAAGGTCACCATCGGGCCAGACTGGCTGCCGTTACTGCTTGAGGCTATTCTGCTCTTTCCTCTGGTTTCCTCCTGGCTCACTCGCCGCCATCTGTCACATCGCGTGGTGCGCCTGCTCGCCCTGGGGGTGTTGGCGATTGTGACGGCTGCTCTGGGCAGTAGTATCCTGCTGATGAGCGTCAGAATGGCCAGTTTGCAATATGCCGCGAACCTGCTCTCGATTACGGGTGTCCTCTGGCTGGCAAATATTCTGGTCTTCGCGCTCTGGTACTGGGAGATTGACGGCGGCGGCCCGGCCAGACGACAGCAGGAGGGCTATCAGGCAGCAGATTTTCTTTTCCCGGAGCAGGCAAACAATACTGGAGGAACATGGATACCCGCATTTCTGGATTATCTTTTCCTCGCCTTTACCACTGCCACCGGCCTCAGTCCTGCCAATACCATCCCCATCACCCATCAGGCAAAAGTGCTGATGATGACCGAAGCGATGATTTCTCTCCTCATCATCGTTCTGCTTGCTGCCCGTGCAGTCAATATTATTTGATCCGCTCATCCAGGCCCGCAGGGGCGGTTCACCGCTATGGAGCCACCTGAAGAGGGCAGGGTCGACCCTGGTGGTCGCCCTGCAAGTGGTCGCCTTGCAGCTCAATCCTTACCAACCTCGCTTTATGTCCCGAGAAACGCGCTTTCCTGTGACTTGCTGTGCTGTAGAACCTGACAATTTTTTAATGAAAAACCGGTTTGTATAGAAAAATTGACAGGCAATCTGGTATAGTTACGTATGAAAGCAACCGCAAGGCATGAGCGCACATGTGGTTTTCACCTACAACGGGTATGGAGTTGAGACGCGGAGGCCCACGCTGCCCACTCAGGGAAGAGATGGCAGGGGATATCCACGTCAAGAGTCAGGTGGGAAGTGTTTATGGTGATGGGAGTGGAGCAATCGTATTTGCACGCGGGATTTCGCCCGTCAGTCGTTACTGCGATCCTGGGGGAATGCAGCGCGATCACCGATTATCGCACGCTGCGCGATACGCTACCGCGACGGTTGGTGGGCATACTCAGATGCCGTTCTGTCCTGCTTTACCAGCGTATTGGCGAAACCTTGCAATTCGCCGCCGGTACGTTTGACGACAAACCCGGCTGGTCGGCCTCGCTGCTGGCCGTTGCGCACATCAACCCGATTGAGATACAGAGCGACCTGCCCGAAGCGGTGGCCTGGCGCGAACGCCGTGCCGTGACCATGCCAGCAGATAATCCTATGCTGGTGGCTGTTCCTTTGCTCTACCGGCAGAAGGGCATTGGCGTTCTGGTCGCCATTCGTACAAAGCAACAGGACTCAGGCGAACTCGAAGCTCTGGAAGGCAGCGGCGAGCGGCATAGTCCCTCAGAGACAGAGGCAACGACCCGGCGGCAGGCAACGACCCCTCATTGCTGGTCGGCTGACGAGGTGCAGACGCTTGAGGCGGTGGCCGGGATCGTCGCCCTTTTGCTGGAAAACACGCGCCTGCTGGAACGCGACCGCGAGCGCATTCGCGAACTTGCGTTGCTCAATAGTATCAGCAGCCAGATGAACGGTTCGCTGTATGAATGGGAGCGCATGCAAAGCATTATTATCCAGCGCACGCGAGAGATAGCAGCCACCGATCTCTGTGCGGTACTGTGTCCATCGTTCTCTTCGCACCCAACTTTCTCCTGGCTTTCTCCGGGCCTGCAGGAAAAGCTGTTCCGGCATTTCAATAACAATACCGCTCCCCTCGTCATCGAGCGTCCGGGCGATGAGCATACGCAGACCTATCTGGATGACGTGCCATCGGCAATCAAAACCTTCTTTGCCTTCCCCTTGCTGAGCGGTCGCGGGGGTAATGGCTTCCCTGAGCGCAGAACGGCCAGGCAGGGCAATGGGAGTGTGCTGCGGCAGGAAGGAGGGGCTAGCAGGGTATACGGAATCGTGGTGGGGGCCTATCACCGGCCCTGGAAGCTGCGTCGCGAGGAACTGGTTATGCTGCGGGTGCTGGCCAGTCATGCCAGCGCCGCACTGGAAAATATGCAATTGATGGCTGAGGTGATGGAGGCGCGCAACGAGGCGCGCAAGCTGCTGCGCCAGGTGCTGGAAGATCAGCGTTTGAAAGAGCTGATTCTGCACAGCATTCCCAGCGGCCTCATTACCGTCAATCTGGATGGCCAGATCATCACCTTCAATCAGGCGGCGCAGGCTATGCTGGGCTACACAGCTGCCGAAGTGCTGAATCAGCCCCTGCAAACCCTTTTCTCGCTGGATGCTCTTCGCCAGGTGTTGCACAGCGGGCAGGAGCAGCATGGGGTCGTCGCGGTGGCCGGGCGCAACGGACAGGAAGTCATGCTGGATATGCACATCATGCCGCTGCGTGACGACCACAATATCCAGATCGGCGCCCTGCTCACCTTCAGCGATGTCACCGCTATGCACCGGCTTGAAGAGGAGAAACGCCGCCTCGACCGTCTGGCCTCGCTGGGAGAGATGGCCGCCAGTGTTGCCCACGAGGTGCGCAACCCTCTGGCCTCGATCAAAACCTCGATGCAGATGCTCATCGATGATCTTGCCGGTGAGGCAGAGGATAACCGGCAGGCATTCGCGGCGGCGATGAACCTGGAAGCTCAGGAATCGATTGCCGTCGTCTTGAAAGAGGTGGAGCGCCTGGATACCATTGTGCGCGACCTGCTGCTCTTCGCCCGCCCGCGCCAGTTGCATCTGGTTCCCTGCAAGCTCAACGTATTGAGCGACCATATCCTGGATATCATGCAGGGGCAGTGCGCCGACGCCGGGATAACGGTGCGGCGCCTCTACAGCGACATTCCCCCCGTACAGGCGGATATTGCCCAGATGGAGCAGGTGTTATTCAATCTCTTCACCAACGCCATCCAGGCCATGCCGGAGGGTGGCACGCTGACGGTTTCCAGCCGCCTGGTGGCCGGGGAACGTGCGGAACTGGGTGGCCAGTGGCTTGAATTTTCCGTCAGCGATACCGGCAGCGGCGTTGCGCCAGGCCAGCGCGAGCGCATCTTCCAGCCGTTTTTCACCACCAGAGCGCATGGTATTGGTCTCGGTCTCTCGATCACACGCCGCCTGATTGAGGATCATCGCGGCTCCATCCGGGTTGAAGGCTCGCCGGGCGGGGGCGCCACCTTTATCTTACGTCTGCCGGTACCGCTAGAGGGTCGGCAAGATGCTGAGCATGACGATTAAGCGGAAATATTACATCTCCCGGCAACAATGTCGGGAGGTCCGGTGAGGAAGGGAGAGCCGGGGATGAGTGTCAGTATTCTTATTGTGGATGATGAGCCGCATTTGCCGCATCAATTCGCGCGCTACCTGAGAAAGCATGGCTATGAGGTCAGCACCGTCGCCGATGGGGAAGCCGCGTTGCAGGAGATACAGCAGAACAGCTTTGATCTGGTGCTGCTCGATCTGCGCCTGCCCCGTCTCAGCGGGCTGGAAGTGCTGACGCGGGTGCGCGCTTTCGATCAGGAGTTGCCGGTCGTCATGATTACCGCGTATGGCGACGTGAAAAGCGCCGTCGCCGCCATGAAGCTTGGAGCCTCGGACTACCTGCTCAAAGGCTTCGATCTGGATGAATTGCTGCTCGTGGTCAAACGCTCGCTGGAGACCAGCGCCATGTCGCGCGAGCTGCGGCAGTTACGCAGGGAGCGCAGCGATAACTACCATTTCTCCTATATCGTGGGCCACAGCGAACGCATGCGGCAGGTCTTTGAGATGGTTGCCCGCGTGGCGCGCAGCGACACCGCCTCGGTGCTGATTACCGGTGAGAGCGGCACCGGCAAGGAGGTTGTAGCGCGCGCCATTCACGAGCAGAGCCAGCGCGCCTCTGGCCCGTTCCACCCGCTCAACTGCGCGGCCATCCCTGGCAATATTCTGGAAAGCGAGTTATTTGGCTACGAGCAATATGCCTTCACCGACGCCCGAAAGCGGAAGCGCGGTCTGCTGGAACTGGCCGACGGCGGCACGCTCTTTCTCGACGAAATTGGCGAGATGCCTATGGAGATGCAGGCCAAACTGTTGCGCGTCCTCGAAACCCGCTCCTTCTTTCGTCTGGGCGGTAGCAAGGAGGTCAAGATCAATGTGCGTGTCCTCGCCGCCACCAATCGTAACCTGGAGCAGGCAATGAAAACGAATGCCTTTCGCGCTGATCTCTTCTTTCGCCTGGCCGTTTTGCAAATCGCTCTACCGCCCCTGCGCGAGCGGCCCGGCGACATTTTACTCTTCGCCTCTCGCTTCATTGAGGATTTCAACAGATCGCTGGGGCGCAACGTGCGGCGCATCTCACCGGAGGCGCAGCAACTGCTGCAAGCCTATAGCTGGCCCGGCAACGTGCGCGAGTTGAAAAATGTCATCGAACGCGCCATCATCCTCAGCAATGGTGATGAACTGCTACCTGCCCATCTTCCGCAGGAGATCGTTGGCTATGGAGAATCTGGCGTCGGCAACTCATTTGACCCCTGGGAAGAATGGTTGCGCTCGCGCCCGCAGACGCCATCCACTTTTGAGGAGATCAGCGCGCTGGTGGAACGCGCGCTGATCCGTGACGCGCTGGAAGAGGCCGGACACAATCGCGTGCGCGCCGCCGAACTGCTTGGCTTCGAGAAAGTTGATCAGCTTCGCTATTTAATACGTAAATATGACATCGAATAGATCGCTGTTTGCGTATATAGAAGGGACGTAAACAGCGAGATTGCTCACAGCGAAAGGAGTTCTTGCTCAATTTCTTGCCAGACTTTACGCTCGACATCGCCGTTGTCGTCCTGTCTCCTGTAGGGAGCAACGAGCAGCTCTCGCGAGACCCTTTGACGAAACGTATCGAGGATGGGACGTTGCTGCTCAGGATTCGGCAGTGGGCGCAGAGCGAGGAGTTCTGGCGGGTAGAAAGCATCCTGGGGCAAGGCCAGCGCGATGGCATCACTGAAGACAGCGAGCAGGGTCAGGCGCTGCTGTGTGAAATAGCTTAACTGCGTGCTGGATGCCAGCAGGCAACCCGCGATGAGACCGCCCAGCAAGATGGGGTGGGCAGCCGAACTCACTTCATATTCGGTCTGGTAGGCCGGAACCAGCTTTTCCTTGCTCAGGTCATCGACGCTCACCGGGCGACGTACCTCGACGCAGTAGCCGGCCAGCGATTCCATGCCGAGGAAAAGGGCCATATTTTCCAGATTGGCTGACCAGGGCAGCGTGCCTTTCCCGGCTGATTCGCGCAGGCTGCGTATCTCCCCATTGACCGGGGGCATGCATTGCACGACCGAAATGACCAGCCCCAGCCCATGCGGATCAAGCTGGTCGAGGGCCTGCTTTAAGATCATATCACTCAAGCGCCAGAAGGTTAAAGCCTCGGTGGTTGTGGTGCGGGCGCTGAGCAGGTCGGCAAAAAAGCTGGAAGGAATGCGGTCACTGCCCTTCAATGATCGCTGAATATCGGGATAGACGACGGCAAGGGCGTTCAGTAATTCTTCACGCACCTGCGGCCTGACAATCCTGACCAATCGGGCAAGTTGCGATTGTGGCGGCGTCATTGTACCGCTTGCCCAGTGTTCCAGGGTATCCGCGTGGACGCCGAGCAGAAGTGCCAGCCGCTGCCGTTCCTCCGGCTCTTTGATGATCGTTTGCAAAATCTCTGTCCAGGGGGGTGAAGAGAGAATCATACTCTTGCTCCTCGTAGATGTTCTGGATGATCGCTATTACGTGTATAATAGCAGAGGAAGCATATGGCGTCAATTTCCGGGAGAGGGAAATGTGGGAAGAACAAGAAAGAGGAAAGCCGGGTGTAAACCATGACAAAACGTGTTTTTATTGTAGATGATGACCGGGAAATACGCGAAATCATCACCTTCGCGCTCAGCCAGCATGGCTTTGAGGTTGCTGCCGTCAACAATGGCGAGCAGTTACAGCACCTGCTCGCGGCCCAACTCCCTGATTTGATCATTCTGGATATCATGATGCCTGGAGAAAACGGCTACCAGATTTTCAGCACCTTACGTGGTGCTGCGCAGACGCGGCATATCCCTGTAATGATTATGACGGCCCACAGCGAGCATATTTACCAGCGGATCAGCGTCGATCTGGGAGCAGACGAGCATATTACCAAGCCATTTCACCCGCTTGAGCTGGTAGAAAGAGTCAAAGCACTCTTGCAGGTGACGACAGGATAAAATTGATGGAAAAAGCACTTGTGTGCAGGCTCAAAAGTTGGTATCATTAGATATGAGGTGATTTGGCGAGTTCAAGGAAGCAGAGGACCATGCCAAATAGATACGAACGCGAGATTGAAGAAATCCTTCGCAATTTAGACAATGCTGAATCCAGAACAACGAGAGGGCCGCGCTCAGGTCAGCGCAATCGGCGCAGGGCCGGAGATAGCGGCAACCGCCCGTATGGCTTTCCCACCATCCATTTCGGAGTCGCGGAGTGGTTTCTACTGATCGCGGTGGTCACGGCGCTTGTTGCGGGCGGCTATGCCTACGCGCAGACCACCCCCGACCATCTGGGGAGCAACCTCGTAACCGGCGTTCTGGCCATTATCAGCGCCATATGCTTGCTGCTGGTGCTTATTACCCCGTTGCTATCGCGTTCCCCCCGCTCAAGCCGTTACGCGCCGATGAAGGTAACGCCTATCAGTCGCACCCCCTTGAGCAATCTGGCGACACGCTGGCACCTCTTCGTACTCAAACTGCGCTATCGCCGCCGCCGCGACCATTGAAGTGGCCGCGCGAAGCAGGAAGCTGAAAGAGACTTGACAGATCACCACAGGCGTGCTATAGTGCAGTCACTCGCCTGTAGAGCAGCGCGAGGAGGTAGTGTTCAAGGGGCCAGGCTACTCGACGGGGTGTGGCGCAGTTGGTAGCGCGCCTGCTTTGGGAGCAGGAGGTCCGCGGTTCAAGTCCGCGCACCCCGACCCGGCCAGCATCTCCAACCACTATCCACAAGACTTAGATAAGCGGGAGTAACTCAGTTGGTAGAGTTCCTGCCTTCCAAGCAGGCTGTCGCGGGTTCGAGTCCCGTCTCCCGCTCTCTTGAACAGACCGTCTCTCTGTAGGCCCTTCACAAGCCAATTGGTGGCAACCAAACGGTGATGGGAAACGCAGGAGGCGGTTTTTGTTTTGACGCAAAAGCGTTCAATGAAAGCCTGCCTATCAGGTGTTGTGAAAGCCTGCCTCGTCACGCAGGCGCGCATTACCTCACGAGAAATCGTACCCGCAGGTCGGATTCTTTCCCTTTTTTCTCCGCGCATCGGAAGCCCCATCTATCGTTCCCCGTTGCTTTCGTCTGATTTTTGGGTAGCAGGAAAGGATGGCCCTTCATCGTTGGACGGGTACGATTTCTCGTGAAGCCGACCTATTTAGGGCTGGCCGTCTGCTGGTGTGACTGGAAGAACCACCAGCGCGTCTGATGCTGGGGAGGAGCTGGTCAACAGGTGCGCGAAGCCGATGTACTCGCTGCAGTGCGTTGGCATGCTGACGAGTCTCTTTGCCACCCTTCATCGATGGAAATCTGTTTATGTGGAGGGAGGACATGATGCTTCTGCCTCAGCGAGTCTCACCTCGCTTTCAGGACCGGCGTGCGCTGCTCAGGCAATTGTCTCCGCGCTACCAGCAGGCATCTACGGTCCAGAAAACGCTCCTGCTGGATGCGTTTGTGGAATGGACGGGCTACACCCGCAAGTATGCCGTCGCGCTCCTCAATCATGGAGAGTACAGTCAGCAGACCATCCAGCGCCATCGATCACCCCAGTACGGTCAAGCGGTGCAGCAAGCCTTGTTTCTGAGCTGGAAAGCGGCACACTACGTGTGTGCCAAGCGGCTCCTGCCGTTCCTGCCCACGCTGCTGACGTTGTTGGAACAGCTTGGGCACGTGTCTCTTACGGAAGAAGAACGTCGCCAGTTGCTGGCTATGAGTCTTTCCACGGCAGAGCGCTACTTGCGCACCCAACGCCAACCCCGCCTGCATGGGTTGTCCACCACCTCTCCCGGTTCAAGAGGCAAGGCCCAGATTCCGATACGCATGTTCTCTCAGTGGGACGAGAATCGCTCTGGCTTTGTGGAAATGGATCTAGTAGCTCATTGTGGGGACCATCTCGATGGCAGCTTTCTCTACACCCTGACCGATCTCGCCACCGGTTGGACTGAATGCCTTCCCCTGCTGGAGAAGAGGGCCGATGCCGTGCTGGCCGCTCTTGCACAGGCTCGCACCCTTTTGCCGTTTCCTCTGCTCGGGATTGATACTGATAGCGGCTCTGAGTTCCTCAATGCGGAGCTACTTGCCTATTGTGAACAGGAACAGCTCACTTTTACGCGTGGGAGCCCAGGAGTCAAGAATGACCAATGCCATGTGGAGCAGAAGAATGGAGCCGTGGTGCGCAAGGTGGTGGGCTGTGCGCGGCTGGTCGGAGGGAAGGCATACCAGCAACTGCGCGAAGTCTACCAGGTCTTGCGCCTGGTGGTCAATTACTTTCAGCCCTCCCTCAAGCTCCAGGCGTGCGTACCCCACCGTGACCAGATGCACCGGGCGTATGATGTTGCCCAGACGCCACTGCAACGTCTGCTGGCCTCTGGAGTGCTCTCAGAGGATCGGCAGCGGGATCTGCGCGAGTGGTTCCAGCAAATCGATCCACTCACCCTCAGTGAGCAGCTCGATGCCCTGCGGTATGCCTTGCTCTGCGGTGCCGACGGGCCAGCTTTGCCCCAGCCCGGTTTCTCCTTGGCGCTCTCCACCTCCGTTCCGAGGCCTTCGTCCGCTGGAGAACCTGAGCGGATAGGTCACCAGGAGGCACCTTCGAGCAGTAAGGAGAGCGGGCG
>CADDYT010000031.1 GCA_902810755.1 Chloroflexota bacterium | reverse complement strand
CCTCAAGACCAGTCTTCCCATCTCTGCGTGAGATCAAGATCCCAGGAAGACGACCTGGTTGATAGACCACACGTGCAAGCCGGGTAACCGGCTCAGCCAAGTGGCCCTAATGATCGTACGGCTTGTCCATCTCATGCGTGAGCGAGCAAGCGTACCGTGTGTGAGAATCTCAGGAAAGTATCTTCGCAGGCAAGAACGACGAGCGAAGCGAGGCAAGATAGACCATCCACCTGTGGGTGTGTTCGCCTCGGCGACGCCTTGCTGAGAGCGGTCGGCAAAATTGAGGACAGATTCATCTTCATTCGGAAGGTTACCAGGTAGCCGCAAACAACTGAGCAAACAGAAGCCAGCAAAGGTATTTTGCTGGCTTTTTGTTTTATCCTCTTCCAGAGATGAGATATACTACAGATATCCAGTGAAGCCTTTACAAAGGGAGAAACATAGATGGTTGATATGATCCTTTATCGCGAAAAGATGGAACAGGCCACCCGTATTTTGAATGAGTTACTTCTCGATTGCTGGCTGCTGTTTGTGCGAGAAACCGACGAACAACCGGATCCCGCCTTAAAATTGATTGTCAATCATGACGTCACCTGGCAATCCGCCTTTCTGATTACGCGCCAGGGCGAGCGTATTGCCATCGTTGGTCGCTACGACGATGACCTCGTCAGGCAGAGCGGCCTTTTCTCCACCGTCATTGGCTATGCGGAAGATTTCGCGCCCGCGCTTCGCGCCACATTGGAGAGACTGGCCCCGACCTCCATTGCCATCAACTACGCCGAGGGCGACGTTGCCGCCGACGGTTTGACGCACGGCATGTATCTGCAACTGCTCAAAGCTCTCAACGGAACGCCTTATCCCCAACGCTTTCTTTCCGCTGGCCCCCTTGTATCTCGTCTGCGCAGCCGCAAAACCGAAACAGAGCTGGCCCTCATGCGGCAGGCCATTCGCGAGACTGACGAAATATTTCAGGTAGTGACAAATTTCTTACGTGCAGGCCGAACGGAGCGCGAGACCGGCGAACTGATGCACTCCCTGATGGCGCAGCGACACCTGGGCGCGGCCTGGTCATACGACGGCTGCCCCGGCGTCAAATTTGGCCCTCATACCCTCTTCGGGCATGGCGCGCCAGGCGATATTGCACTCGAACCCGGTTTCATCGCCAGCATCGACTTCGGGGTCAGCTACAACGGCTATTGCTCTGACCTGCAGCGTCTCTGGTACGTCCGCGAAGCGGGCGAGATGGAACCGCCGGAAGTGGTGCGGCGTGCCTTCCAGGCCGTCAAGGGCGCAATCGAGGCCGGGAAAGCCGTGCTGAGACCGGGCGTGCAGGGCTGGCAGGTCGATGAAGCCGCACGTACTTACCTTGTGCAGGCGGGCTACGAAGAATACAAACACGCCCTCGGCCATAGTGTTGGCCGTCACGCCCACGATGGTGGCCCCCTGCTCGGCCCGCGCTGGCCCCGCTATGGCGACGCCCCCTACCACAGAATTGAAGAGGGCGTCGTCTTCACCCTCGAACTCGGCATCATGACCGAACGCGGCTACGTCAGCCAGGAAGATGAGGTACTGGTCACTGCCGATGGCTGCGAGTGGTTCTCAAGGCCACAGGAAGCGATCTATTTGATTTAGCTACTTAGCGTCTGCGTCGACCACGAGTAAGGAATATTCCGAGCAAGAGACCGGCAATAAGGGCAGCGAGGATGCTGCGCTTCTGACGTTGCTCGGCGGCGATGTCGCGGGTGGGCATGGTGTAGAGACCTCCGGCACGGTAGGCTTCGTCGAGGAGCTGGATGGGGTGGACGACTTCCAGGTTCATGCCGCGCTGGCGGGCGCCGAGGGCTATTTGCATCATGCAGCCGGGGTTGCCGGTGGCGATGACTTCGGCTCCGGTCGCGGCGATATTGTTCATCTTGCGTTCGAGCAGTTGAGCGGCCATATCTTGATTGGTGATGTTGTAGATGCCCGCGCTGCCGCAGCACCAGTCAGCCTCTTTCAGGTCGACCAGCCGGACGCCGGGAATCGCTTTGAGCAACTGGCGCGGCTGCTGGCGGATTTTCTGGCCGTGCGCGAGATGGCAGGCATCGTGATAGGCAACAGTGCGCTTCACCTCGCCTAGATCATGGTTCCACTCGATGCTTGCCAGGAACTCGCTGATATCCTTTACCTTTGCGCTGAAGGCTGCGGCCCGCTTCGCATAGACGGGATCGTCGCGCAGGAGATGGCCATACTCTTTCAGGTTGGAGCCGCAGCCAGCAGAGTTGATGATGATGGCATCGCAGTTATATGGCTCGAAGACATCGATATTGTGCCGTGCCAGCGCGCGGCCCTCTTCGCCCTCGCCAGCGTGGACATGCAGCGCGCCGCAACACTGCTGCTGCACTGGCGTGATGACTTCACAACCGTTCGCGGCCAGCACACGAATGGTGGCCTCGTTGATGTCACGGAACACCTGGTCCATGATGCAGCCGCTGATGAAGCCGACGCGGTAGCGTTTGCGGCCCATGGCGGGCGTCACTTCTGGCAGGGGTGGGAGGAAGAGTTCGCCGCCCACATCGGGCATCAGTTCTTCTGGCACTTTGAGCTGGCCCTGGAAAGGCGTGGGCAGCGCGTTGACCAGATCGAGCAGGCCCAGTTTGTGAACGAGCGTTTGCAGGCCCGTGCGCTGGTAAACCTTGAGGCCGGCGAAGACGAGCGAGGTAACAAGGCGCGAAGGGAGCATAACATCAAAAAAGAAACGGCGCAGTAGCTTTTCTGAGGCGATCTGTACCGGTAGTGGGACAGCGCCGCTGGCGGCTGTAGCCGGGGTTGAGCCATTTCCGCTGCCTTCCACTTCCATCGCTGTGGGATGAAGGTCGAGCAGAGGTCTGCGATTGGCCTCCAGCTGAATCTGCTCGCGGGCCGCTTCGATGAGCTTGCCAAATTGCACGCCGGATGGGCAGGCCGTTTCGCAGGCGCGGCAGCCCAGGCAGCAGTACATATGCTCGACAAAATCGGGTGAGATCGCCATACGCCCTTCGGCTACCGCCTGCATCTGGTAAATGCGCCCGCGTGGGGAGTCCATCTCGACGCCCAGCACGGCGTAGGTCGGACAGGTGGGCAGGCAGAAGCCGCAGTGGATGCACTGGCGCATCAAATCGTAGGTATGGGTATGACGGCGTAATGGCCCCTCACTCGGCGGCGAAATGGTTACTGCTGTCGTTTGTACGTTCGTGGATTTTTGCGTCATACCGACCTCCCTTGCTGTGTTACATAGTATGTTCCGTGACTGTCTTACGCCCGCATCGAGAGCGGTTGCGCCGCGATGACGGTCACTTCCTGCCGATTATGAAAGAGTTGACGAGCCTCCACAATGCCGTAGTGCTTGCGGAGAATGGTCAGCGCCTCGCGCAGCGTGGCCAGCGGGTTGATCTCACGCGTGGCGTGGGGCAGTTTCAAAGTGCTGAGTACGAAACCATCGCCGGAGCGCAAGATGCGTGCCGCCTGTCCCAGCAGTCGCGCCGCTTCACGTGCATCCATGCGCATGTCGTTGACGATCACATCAAACTTTTTGTGTTCGCGGATCGCCTCCTCAAGATAGGTTTGCGCGTAGCCGCGATACTGTTCCAGACGCGGCGCGTTTGCCAGTCGCGCATCGAGCCGCGCCGGGTCGACCGCCACCACGTTCAGACCGGCGTTGAGCAGCAGCCGTGTCCAGCCGCCGGGGGCCGCACCCAGATCGAGCGCCCGGCCCTGCGCGGGCAGCGAGACGCCGAAGACCTCTAACGCTTCCAGCAGCTTGAACTCCGCCCGGCTGATCTGCTCTGGTTCCTGCGCAAAATGTCGCGCCCCGCCGGGCCACGCGCTCAGATTCTCCTCAGCCGTTGAAATGCCGGAATAGCATTTTTCCGCCGTACAGAGAACGGAGATGACCACCTGCGGCTTTTTCACCGACTCGATGGCCCCCGTCTCTTCCGCGATGGCGGCAGCCAGCTGCTGATTCATTTGTCCGCTTGTATACGGGTGCTTCGCGCGACCGGCCTGCTGCTCGCCTTCCTGTGTGCCATGCACAAAGCGCGTCTGCACCGCGAAACGCTGGCCGTGTTGCAGCAGCGAAAATGCCGGTAGCTCAGCGATAGCCAGCGCGATAGTGCCGATATCTTGCTCCGTATTGCTCAGATCAATGATGGCCTGCACCGGAGCGAGGTGGCGTACAAAGGTTGGGCGTATTTTCGCGGCGGTGCGCATCAACGCCGCCACATCTGGCGTCCGGCAGAGCGCGACTTCCGGCCCCAGAATAGACTCGCAATTGAGCCGTTTATCCAGGCGTTGAAGCTCGCCGATGGCGGCTTCTAAGAACTCCGCGTGCGCCGTGACAAGTAATAAATCGTCCTGCTTCACAGTCCTCCCACAAACCGCCCTTTCGCGAATGTCCCCTCCGGGTCAAATTGCTGTTTGAGTCGCTGCATCAAATAAAAGCTGGAACCGGGTTCGCCCCAGACATTGATAAGCCGCTTGAGGTCGGTCGGGCAGCGTTCGACCACCAGGCTGCCGCGAGCCTCCTGCGCGTGGCGGCGTAGTTCGGCAATGGCTTCGACCAGACGCGGTATGGCGTCGCCGGGCCGTAGTTCGACATAGAGAATGCCGTTGCCGGCGTGAGCCACAACGGCCGCTTCCAGCTCGTGACGCCGACAGACCTCCTCAACCTCTTGCAGATAATGAGCGATGTGCGATACCAGGATCGCCACTTTGCATGTGACCGTTCCCTGCGTATGCTCGCGCACGACATTCCAGAAGCGAACCTGCGCCTCGCCTTCCAGGTCGTCGGCCATTAACGCGCCGTGTGAACGCGCCAGGATATGCGCCTCCTCTAGCTGGCGCTGGATTCCGGCCAGGCCGCCCTCAAAATTAATGGCCAGCGTGTAGCCGTTGCCCGGCAGGTCAAGGCCGAAGAAATCGCTCATGTCGCTGGCTGCCCCCTGGTCGATAAGTTCCAGCGCGCTCGGCGTGAGCAGGGAGCCGAGGATAGTGATGACCGTTTCCATAGCCCCGGCAGCGGTTGGGTAAGTCAAGAGCAGGGTGCGTTCGGCAGGTGGCAGAGGATGCAGTTTGAAATTGGCTTCGACGATGATGCCAAGCGTTCCCAGGGAACCGATATAGAGCTTGTTCAGGTCGTAGCCTGCGACGTTTTTGACGACTCGCCCGCCGCTGCGCGCCACTTCGCCGTTGGCCTGTACCACGTGCAGGCCAATCACCAGGTCGCGGGCTGTGCCGTAGCGCAGGCGTTTAGGGCCACTGGCATTGGAAGCTAGAATGCCACCAATCGTGGCCTGCTCGGCGTCTGGCGGGTCAATTGCCAGGCGCTGCCCCTTGCCGGCCAGCTGTTGCTGCAAAGCCGCCAGCGTGATACCGGCCTCGACATGGCAGGTAAGATCGGGCGCTTCGTGTTCCAGCAGCCGGTTCAGCCGATTGGTTTCTAACAGTACATCAAGCTGCTCAACGATGCTGCCTACACTCATGCGCGAACCGCCGCCACGCGCCAGCAACTTTAACCCCTGCTGATTGGTGAGCGCCACCACCTGGGAGACCTGTTCTACCGTTTCGGGAATCACCACCATACGCGGCAGGACACCATCTATCGCGTAGCTTTGCAGCGTTTCGGCATCGGTACTGATCTGCGCGCCGGGCGCGAATTGTTTGATCGTTGTTGCAAGCGTCTCAATCTCACTCATACGATTCCTGCCTTACAGTTGTTTCATGTCGGCACAGCGCCCCGGTAAGGGGAAGAGCTTTCCGGGGTTGAAAAGCTGATCGGGATTGAAGCTGCTGCGCACCTGCTGCATCACACGCAGATCGACCTCGCTGAAGATCAGCGCCATCTCCTCCTGCTTCTCTATGCCCACGCCATGCTCTCCCGTGATGGTGCCGCCGACTTCCGCGCACACCTCAAGGATTTCGTGTCCGGCTTTGCGCACGCGCTCCACCTCACCCGGTATCTGCGAATCGAAGAGGATGAGCGGGTGCAGGTTGCCGTCGCCGGCGTGGAAGACGTTGCCTACGCGCAGCCCGTAGCCGGTGCAGATCTCTTCGACGCGCCGCAGCACGTAGGGCAGGCGGGTGCGCGGCACGACGCCATCCTGCACGTAAAATTCAGGGCTGATGCGTCCAACCGCGCCAAAGGCATTCTTGCGACCGGCCCAGAACAACTGCCGTTCTGCCTCGTTAGCGGCGATACGCACGGAACGGGCGTGATTTTTCTGGCAAATCTTCTCAATCTCCGTCACCTGCTCGGCCACGCTCTCGCGGATGCCCTCGGCCTCCATCAACAGAACAGCGGCGGCATCCGTCGGATAGCCCGCGTGCGAATCGGCCTCGACGGCCTGCAGGATCATCTGATCCATCATCTCGATGGCGGCGGGGATGATGCCGCTGGCGATGATCTCGGAGACCGTGTTTGAGGCATCATCCATCGTATCGAAGATCGCCACCATTGTCTTGACATCTTCCGCCAGGTGAACCATGCGCACGATGATCTTTGTGACGATGCACAGCGTTCCCTCCGAGCCGATCAGCAGGCCGGTCAGGTCGTAGCCGGGCGTGTCATACGTCCAGCCGCCGATTTCCACGATCTCGCCCTCGGCGGTGACAATTTCCAGGCCCAGTACGTGATTGGTGGTCACGCCATAGATCAGCGTGTGCGGCCCGCCCGCGTTCTCCCCAACGTTGCCGCCGATGGTGCAGGAACGCTGGCTGCTGGGGTCCGGCACGTAGTAGAAGCCCTGCGGATTCAGTGCATTGCTCAGGTGCAGGTTGACCAGCCCGGGCTGCACGACGGCGCGCAAATTCGTATAGTCAACTTCAAGGATACGGTTCATGCGCGTGAAGACGATGACGATGCCGCCATAAATAGGGATGGCTCCCCCGCTCAGCCCTGTTCCCGCGCCTCTTGGCACCACCGGCACCCTGTGGCGCGCCGCGATTTTGACGATAGCCGCGACATCCTCGGTGCTGGCAGGCATGACGACGATATCGGGCGTGCTGCGATCAATCGAGGCGTCATACTCATACAACATCAGATCATACGGTGAATGCAGAACGTAGCGCGCCCCCAGCAAATCGCTCAATTCGCGCACAACCTCCGCCTTCTTTTCCGCAGACATGCGCTCATACAGGGGTGGCCTTGCTACTGTTGTTGGAGAAAGTTCGGTGATGCTCATGACAGACCCCTCGTCCGGCTGGCAAGCAGCCATAACTGCTACTGATCAACTTTCACCATCATATAGTGACATGATACCACGTGTACCGAGCAATACGCAAACGAGCAACATCAACACATCAACCATGTCATACTGAGCGAGAGCGAAGCATCTGAGGTAGCGAGTAATGGCCCCATGCATGTCATGCTGAGTGAAGCGAAGTATCTGAAGCAACCAGAGCGACCAGGCAGCCACCTCAGATACTTCGCTTCACTCAGCATGACATGGCCGACACTGGTTGTTATTTCAGTAACCGTTCTGGCAGATACTGGGCCTCGGCGGCGGCGAGACCATCATATACCTCTTCGGCTTTGCTGTAGGACATGACGAGGGGGTTAGCGGCCAGGGCTTTGATGGCGTCGCGGCGCGAACCCCAGAGGGCTGCCGTTGCCGCTGCGCTTTCGTATGCCGCCAGCGTGCAGATCAGGCCGCGCCGGTCGATGCTGATGCCGCCGTCGCCCTGTGCGAGCGGCAAGGCCCCACGCGTATCGACGCGACAGGGTAGCTCGACGACGCGATCAGTGTCAAGGAAGTTGAGCGAGCCGTTGTTGACGACGTTGAGTACCCATTCTTCGCCTGTATTGTGCAGGATGCTCCGCATGATGTCCAGGGCAAAATCGCCAAAGCCGCTACCCCCGCGCATTTTTGTCAGGTTCGGCACCTCTTTC
The DNA here is from genome assembly GCA_902810755.1 of Chloroflexota bacterium. Next base: position 44,978 of record CADDYT010000031.1, on the reverse strand, counting down.
TGCGCCTCTTCGCGATAGTGTGCCAGGATATCGCCCAGGCTATTCATGATGTCCTCTGCGCGCGAGGTTGGCTTCTCTTGCAGGAACTTCAGCACGATTTCCGGGAAGTAATAGTAATGCATGTAATGCGAGGGGATGGCCCCATAGCGAGCGGTGAGGGTTGCCAGCATGACATGTTGATAGTTCGCCTTTGTCATAGTGGGATGCGCATTGACGAAATCTTCGCAATATTCCACGATGTGCGGTAGCACGTCTTCGCCATCCAGCCAGACCGCTGTTGTCCAGTTGCCATGATTCAGTCCGACGGTGCGGTAATACAGCCGTTTCCCCTCCGGTATCTGAATACCTGCCCGCTGCGCGAATTGCGGAATTTCATGAACGGGGCCATCGCACAGCCCGATGACGCGCACGGATGAGCAGTGAGCAACGGCCTCCGTGACGATGTTGCTGGGGTTGGTGTAGTTGAGCAGAAAGCCTCTGGGAGCCGTCTTTTCCATCTCGATGGCGATGCGTGCCACCTCCGGCACGGTGCGCAGCGCATAGAAAAATCCGCCCGGCCCGACGGTCTCCTGCCCGATCAGCCCGTATTGCAGTGGAATTTTCTCATCCAGCCGCCGCGCCTGCATGCCACCGGTGCGAAACGAGGTTAGCACAAGGTCAGCACCGTCGATTGCGGCCTTCATCTCGGTCGTGTATTCAAGCGTGATATCGGCATCGGCGTGCTTCAAGAGTTTGGAGCCGATGGTGTAGATCAGCTTCAGCCCTTCCTCGTTAATGTCCATCAACACAATGTGGCAGCCCTGGAAATAACGGGCTTCGTGGACAAAGCTTTTCATCAACCCGGCGCAATACGGGCTGCCGCCGCCGATAATGGCGATTTTCGCGCTTCTGCGTGTCGGATACGTGCCTGTCTGGCCCTCGTTTGTCTGCGTTGTCGTCATGATACCTGATGCTTCCTTCTATCTGGTGGAATTTTTTCCAGCGTATCATGCCTGGAAAGAGGGCGTCAAGCTGAACGGGAAGTGAAAAGTCGCCAGCACCAGAACAGCGTCGCGGCCAGCGCAATCAATAACAGTGTCACAATGATGCGCCTGGGGATGTCAAAGCTGCCGCCGGCCTGTGGAGCAGATGTGGAAGCCGAACGTGTCGTTGGCGTGCCTGCGCTGCTATCGCTGATTGTGGAAGACGTGGGCGTGACAGGCAGCGTGATCTTTGTCCAGGAAGGCTGAACGCCGCTTACAATTTTTGTCTGACTACCGGCAGTTGTGTTACTATTCCCGCTACTGGTGGTGCCACTGCTCGTATTCCCATTGCCACTGCTTTTCGCAGGCGTGGGCGTAGGAGTGACCGGCCCCGTCATGTTGCTGGCATCGATGGTGGGGGTAGCGGTGATTTGCCATTTGCCGCTGCCATCGGGCATGCGAGCATAGGACTGATCGGGGTTGAGCTGGGGAATGGTCACCTGATCGATAATCGTACCGTTGACAATGAGACGCACGCTTAAAGTGACGCTGGAAGTGAACGAGAGCCGGGTGAAGGGAAAGATGACCATGAAGCCTTGAGCAGCGATGGAAGCGCCCAGAGGGAAATAGTACGGGTTTGTGCCGGGGCCGGTATCCAGCATGGCGTGGCCTGAATAGAGGTTGAGCGGCTGGCTTTGTGGATTATAGAGTTCAATCCAGCTATCGGTCGGAGAACTGGCGCCAGCCGTATCTGAGCAGTTCCAGGCGGTAGCCGGATTGAGCAAGACTTCGTTGAAGACGATGATGCCAGCAGTCGCGGAAACGGGAGCGGGGGAACCGGCTACAGTTGGAGGAACGGCAGGGGCGCATCCATGTGTGGGTCCGCTGGCACTGGCAGGAGCGACTCGCACGAACAGCACACTACACAGCATGACCGGGACGAGAACCACAGCCAGATACCGCACGGAACCACCTCTTATGAACATATTTTATTGCCGGGTTATGAATAGAGTTACTGGGAAAGGTACTCAAATGGCACATTACGTCGTGCGCGATCATCGAGCAGCTTGCGTACTGCTCCTATGCCGCTCTCACCGAGGGTAAAAGCGATGATCGATCCAATCACGATGCCGCAGATGCCACCAAGCGCGATACCTTCGAGAAACAATCGATTCCGAAAAAAAGTCATCTTTGACCGCCTTTTCTGCTGTAACTATTGCAGGTAAACCACCGTCCTGGCCTGGTTCCACAGGCGCTCGAGCCGGTAGTATTCCCGCTCCTTCTGTCCAAAGATATGCACGATGATGTCACCAAAGTCGAGCAGAAGCCAGCCTGTATCAGCATCACCCTCCCGGTGCAGCACTCTGGCTCCCTGTTTGCTCAATGCTTCGTCTATCGCATCGGCAATGGCCTCGATCTGCCGTGGATTGTTCGCACTACAGATAACGAAGTAATCCGCAATGGGCGTCAGTTCATGAACATCCAGTAACATGATATCCGACGCCTTTTTATCAGCAGCGGCATCAACCGCAGCTCTCGCTTGCTGAGCAGGGTCTAGCAGAACTCCTTCCACCTTATCTCCATGTTTTTCTAGTTTTGTTGCCCTGTATTTGCTGCATCGTCTCCGGCAGTATACAAAGCCCTTTGTACCGCATTATAGCACGTCCACCGGGGAATGTTAAGAGGCAAGGGGCGTCAATTTTGTGCCTGAAGCCACTCTTCCTTTGTAGTGTGGTGTTCGATCTCCGCGCCGTGCAGGATTTCCGCACGCAGTTCGCCCAGCGTTCCCCATGCCTCGGCCTCCACATCATATTTGTGGATGGTTTCCTCGTTGCGCTCGCCCACCCAGACAAAGGTCTCGTCCGGCAGGTCGACATATTTCTCCACCACAGCGCGCAGGATGTCGCGCACAACATCCTCGACGAAGCGCGGGTTCGCATGGGCTTTGTTGACGACGTACAACTCGTCTGGCCGCTTGAGCAGGGCATAATTCTCGGAACTCATGGCCCCCTCGACAATATCGATCAAATCCCTGGCATCGATGGTCTGGTCTGTGCCGATCAACAGCGTAGCGCGCCCGCGCTGATTATGTGTCGCCAGCGGCGTGACGCTGAGCATCTTCTCGATCATATCTTCGGGAAAGCCTTCTTCCTCCAGACGGACGCGCGTGTAGGAATGCACCATATCTTGCGCGCAGGGGCAGGCCACCATGCCCTCTACCTCGACGCCAATCAGTCGCTTTGTTCCCTGACGGGTCGCGACTGCCTGCGCCTGCAAGCCGTAGATTTCCTGCGAGCGGCGACTGGAAACGGGTGTCCATCGCTCCAGTGGATAGCTGGTATGCAGGTGTACTTCGGCGCGGGAAACCTGCTGCCTCCGCACGATGGCCTGTGCCAGTTGCCCGGCCAGCACCTCAAGCTGCGGCCACGCCGTGCGCGTTGTTGCCGTTTCTTCCAGCGTCTCCTCTAACGCCTCGCTGAAACGTGACATATGCACGCCCGAACGGTTCGCGCCCAGATTGGCATACATATCAAACGTGATATCAAACTGCTGTCCCTTATTGCCGATGAGAATGTTCCGGCGCAGCCCGACCACGCCTGTCTTGCCCAGTTGCACATGCACGGCAGGTCGCTCGCTCTGAATATCCCGTTCCAGCTTGATCGTCAGATCGGGGGCTATTTTTCTTACGCCCTCCTGCGGCACCTCTGCCAGCAACTCGCGCGCTGTACTACCTCTTGCCGGATGCACCACTTCCGGTGCAATCTCCGCCAGGGGAGCCAGCACAAACGCACGCTCGGCCATACGCGGATGGGGAATTGTCAACGGTTCGCTATCGAGCGTCAGATTATCATAGAAAATGATATCGATATCGATCGGGCGCGGCCCATTACGAATCGTCTCCTGCCGACCCAGCGCGGCCTCTATCTCCTTAGCGCGTTTCAAAAACTCCTGTGGCGAAAGCCGCGTTGTCCCGGCGACGGCGATATTCAAGAAATGAGGTTGCTCCAGATAACCAACCGGCTCCGTTTCATAGACAGACGAGACCTTTTCGATCTCCATCAAAGCATGCAGGCGTTGAATGGCCGCCGCCAGGTTGCCGCGCCGGTCCCCCAGATTCGACCCCATGCTCAGATAAATCCTGTGCGTTGCCACCGCCCCGTTCCCACTGCCGCTCTGCGCCGTTGGTGGTGCCACCGTCAGCGGGCTCAGCTTCGTTTTCTCTATACTCATGAATTTTCATGCCTCTTTTCACAAATGCGTTCTTTTCATCGCCCAATTAATGACAACAGAAAAGTGCCTATCATTTGTTCCCCGTCCTGTCCAACCTCGTCCCAGGCCGACCGCAAGGGTCGGCCCCATAGGCATTAACTTAAGGCCGCCGCAGGCCACCCGCAAGGGGTGGCCCTACTATATACGCAGCTCCACAGGCGGCACGAACGCCGCGTCTCTCGTAGGGCCACCCCTTGCGGGTGGCCTGCCTGGCGCTCGCACTGGCTTAAGTTAACGCCTATGAGGGTCGGCCCTACTATACGCGGTTCTAAGCGCGTCGCCAGCGCGCACATCCCGGATTTATTTGCCTCTGTTGTCCAACTTCACTCTTCTTTAATTTATACGTCTCGCATATACAGGACGTAATGGCTCACTTCCAACAGGTAATTTCGGGCTATCATTACCACCCTTCCTTCATTCATCGGGTTAAACGGACAATCTGGCATACTCTGAAAAAGTGGCCGGAACGTGTCATGCGGAGTGGCAGGTGAAGGGCGTTTGTTACGGCAAAACATCGGTGCTGCTGCTACTTCTCTATCCTTTTTGTTCAACTCTCTTCAATCCTGCATTGCTGCTGCAAACTACACCCTCAACTACATGACAGGCAGCCGAGAAGATGGTAGATGCCAGACTGAGAAGGAGTATCACTTCTCAAACACCCATACGTTGCTGAACACTGCCTCGCTACCCCCTGAGCTGTCACCGCCGACGAGGAGGCCGAGGAGGCCGATGGGGTAGGGGGTGGGGTCGGTGTAGTTGTTGAGGATGAGTTGTTTGTTGATGTAGAAGCGGAAGTGGGGGCCGCTGGCGACGACAAGGAAGGTATTGGTCTGGTTGTAGCCGCTGTGGATGGCGCTGGAAGGCGTCCAGTCGATGAGAGTGAGCCAGTTGAGAGGGTTGCTGCCGTTGGCTTTGACGAAACGGTACTGGCCCGCTTTGTTGAGTTCGAGGACGTAGAAGGCGCGGGTGGTTGGATTGAGGCGGAAGACGAGGCCGTAAGTGTCGCCGCGCAGCAATTGTGCCTGCACGGTGATGACGACGTTGGAGAATTGCTGCTGGTTGGAGTAGCACCAGGCTTCGAGATGCGCTCTGTAGGTCTGGACGTGGTAGCCCTGCGGGGTGAAGTAGCATTGCGAGCCGTCGTCGATCCAGCCGCCGCCAGGTGCGGTCATGCTGTTGGCGTAAAGTGCCTGGCCCGCGCCGAGTGAGGTGGTGATGCCTGCGGTAGCCTGCACCTGCGACTGAGCGGCCAGCGTGGCCTGGAGTTGCGCCTGTGAGGTGGCCTGCGCGATGGCGGTGGCGGTCATAGTGCTGTTCTCTTGTTGCCTTACTACCTGTTGCGCGCTCTGCGTTGGCCTGATATTTGCCGTGTGCGCAGCCTGCCAGCCGAGGCTGAGCGGTACAATGGCAACGGCGAGCATGAGGCTGAAGAGGGCGAGCAGGGAAGTTTTGTTGAGCCGCAGAGGCGTTCTATGAACAGGCATTGAGGGCAACGCGGTCTTTTGATGGGCAGGCGTGTTGTTGGGATGCGTCTCTGCGGGGGAATTTTCTCCCGACAGAGAGGCTTCTAGAAGGGCCCGGGCAGGAAGTTTGTCGGTTGTCCAGAGCTGTTCGTGGTGCAGGGCTTTCCAGTAGGCGGTGGAAAGTTCCTGAGCCTGCTGGTAGCGGGCGTCGGGGTCTTTTGCCAGCGCCTTGAGGATGACGACCTCAATGCTCTGAGGAATATCTGTGTTGAGGTGCGATGGCGGCGTTGGCTCCATCTGGATGTGCTTGAGCGAGACGGCGACGGGTGATTCTGCTGTGAAGGGAACCTGACCGGTGAGCATCTGGTAGAGGATGATGCCGAGCGAGTAGATGTCGCTGCGGTAATCGCTGATGCCGTTGGATTGTTCTGGCGCAGTATATTCAGGCGTGCCAACGATGGCGCCGATGCTGGTCAGGGCTTCCGCGCCCATCATGGCCTTTGCCAGCCCGAAGTCTGCCAGGTAAGCATAGCCATCGGGTCGCAGCAGGATGTTGGAGGGCTTGACATCACGATGGATAACGCCGGAATCGTGGGCATATTGCAAGGCCCCTGCTATCTGGTCGACAAAACTGGCTGCCTCCAGCAGGGTCAGTCGCTGCTTTTTGTGCAGGTAGTCGCGCAAGGTGCCGCCTTCGACATAGGGCATGACCAGGTAGTACCAGGGACGCTGCTCGCCGAAGTCGTAGAGGGGCAGGATATGGGCGTGGGAGAGCGCGCCTACCGCCCGCGCTTCGCGTTCAAAACGGCGCACAAACGATTCGTCGCGTCCGTAGAGTACCTTGATAGCGACCAGCCTGCGCACGCGCCGGTCATAAGCCAGATAGACTTCCGCCATGCCTCCCTGTGCGATGAGCCGTTTCAATTCGTAGCGTCCCAGCGTTAGCCCTTCAATTCCCTTCATTCCACTTCCACCTTCTCAAGATATCTCCATTTTCTACAACGAACAGGGCCGGTGACTCCAATCACCGGCCTCGATATGGAACTTTTACCATGTGCGCCGTAATCACTGTCTTTCCGCGCCCTCATGTCGGGTATTGCGCACAAAAGCGGTCGCCAGCCGATATACCTCTTCGCGCTCAGGCCCTTCAGTGATGACGTGGTCTGATTTTTCGAGCCAGTGCAGTGTTCGGGGGGAAGCGGCAGTTGCCAGGCGGTAGAGTTCTTCTGCGCAGGCAGGGGCTACAGTTCTATCGCCTTTGCTGTGGATGATGAGCAGGGGCGAGCCCACTTTGTTGAGGCGGGCGCGGCTCTCGTCTACGAGACGGACTAGCTGATTGATAGCGGAGACGGAGACACGAACGCTAGATTTGATGGCGGCGACGATTTCGGGATTGGAGAAATCAATGGTTGCTTCTGGCTCGGTCAGCCGACGCTGGCGCAGGATTTCTTGCTGCACGAGGGGGTTGTTGAAATCAAGTTGCTTGAGGGGATAGTACCATTTAATGAAAGGATGGGCCAGCATGGCCAGCCAGCCGCTGGCAATGCGTGTGGGGGTCGACATGGCAATGACGCCGGCCACGCGCTCAGGGTGATAGCTCGCCAGCAAAAGCGAGAGGACGCCACCCATGGATAACCCGGCGACGAAGACGCGCCGGTAACCTGCAAGCCGCTCCAGACCCTCTTCCGCAGAGGCCAGCCAGTCTTTGCGAGTGGCACAGGCAAACGCCTCTTCACCTTCGCAGTGACCGGCCAGCCTGATGCCATGCACCCGTATCCCCTGCGCTGCTAGCGCCTCACCTGGCCCGCGCATCTCCGCGGGCGTACCGCCGAAGCCGTGAATAAGCAAACAGGCCGTATCTGTCTCCTCCGGCCCAAACGTAAAGGGTGCAAGCGGCGTGTTCTCCTGTTGTGTCATCTTCCTGTTCCGTCTCCTTGCGATATATCTCAAACTGACTATCTTCAACATATCACGGCAGAAGACGTGAGTGCAACAGGGTCCTCTTTCCTCATTCAGGGGCTTAGTTCAGAGAGGCGATGCCGTTAAATGCCCCCCACCTGCTTCAGGCTTAGCTCCATATGGTGCCGCTCAGCATCGACGGAGAGGATGCGTAAAGGGAGTTGCTGGCCCTCGTGGAGATTTTGTAGCGGATTGAGCCAGGAAGGAAGCTCAGAGAGGCGCACGAGACCTTCAAGGCCTTCCTCGATGCGAGCAAAGACGCCAAAGGGCGCTATTCGTGTGATCGTACCCGTCACCAGCTGGCCCGGCCTGTAACGTTGTCCAAACGTCGACCACAAATCGACCTGTCCATCGTTTTCGCTCATCCGTTTTGCTCCTCCTTGAACAAAGCTTCTCTGCATCGCATCACTCCAGAAGTCATGCGGATACCTGACATACCCGGCTCATCGCAGGTTGTTTCTGGCCCCTCACTACTGTATACTCTCTTCAAAGGGTGGTTGTTTCAAGCGAAAACGAGGCGAAAAAAACATCCATGTCATGCTATACTCAGGGCCGAATACATTGAACCAAGAAAACGGCTGGGAACGGTTGCCAGCAATTGCGTGCTGGTGAAGCCATTTTTGCGCGCGAGGCTTTCCCATGTTGCAAAAGAGAGGGGGTATGGTACCCACATATTGCCCCGGTCGGCATTATACTCCACGAGCAGGAAGCGCCCGTCCGGCTTGAGGTAGCTGCGCACCAGTTGTAGCATTGCGTCCTTCTGCTTCACATAATGCAGCGAATTTGCCATCACCACACCGTCTAGCGGCGGTAAATCCAGCCTTCGTGTGAAATCGGACACAATGTAGCGCACCGTCGTTTCTGGAAAATGGGCGCGCATCTCCCGCTCCTGCTCTCTGAGCGCGCCCGCGCTTTTATCCACCGAGTAGATTATCCCCTGTGGCCCGATCAAATCGGCCAGCGCCAGCGTAAACGCGCCCCCGCCCGATCCCAGATCCGCCCACACACCACCCGACCTCTCGATGCCCTTGCGCAAGAGATTGATGTGATCTTGATGGTTCATGCTCTTTCCCCTGATATTATGTCAATGGCAAGCAGGTTACCTGATTTCATCTGATTGATGAATTACAATGGATAAGCATGTCATGCTTACCATACCGCTTCCCAGTTTTGTCTGTCAAAATTCATTACGCGCTTGATAGTATATCACCCGATGAGGCAAAGCCAGATTCAGCACAGGAGTCATTCTGCCTGCAAAAATCTATGCACGATATGTTACAATCAAACGGTTAGAGAACAGGGCAATGTCCTACGGGAATGGAGAAGAGAATGATTATCCGTCATGATCGCTCTGATGGAAACAGTCTGGTCAAAGAGGAGCAATGGCCCGCTCTGACCGGTTTCTTGCGTGGATATGGGGCAGCATCCCTTATCGCTTCCACCTGGTTGCTGAGCGCCGTTGTCCAGAACATCCCGGCTGGCTGGAAGGAATAGAGATTGTGGAGAGCAAACAGGAACGCTTAGACGCCCTGCAACGGCATGTTAGCCGGGTGAAGGGGCGTATTGATAGATTAGAGAAGGCGAGCAATCGGCTTTCGTGGGTGCGCGTGACCATCTTTTTTGTGGGGCTGGCGCTGGCCGTACTGGCGTTTTTCTTTGTGAGATGGTGGGCGCTCATCATCGTCGCCGTCATGCTCATCGTCTTCAATATTGTTGCCTGTTACCAGAGCAGGATTGACCGCAGCATTGTGCGGCACAACGTCTGGGTACAGGTGCAGGCGATGCAGATGGCGCGCATCGAACTGAACTGGGAACGCATTCCCAGAATAGCCGTCGGCGAGCCAGAGAGTGACCACCCTTTTGCCATTGACCTGGATATCACGGGCGAGCATTCGCTACACCGCTTGCTCAACGTCGCGACCTCACAGGGAGGCAGCCAGCGGCTGCAAGACTGGCTGCTGAATACGCACCCGGATATGGAGACCATTGGCAGGCGGCAGGCGCTGGTGCAGGAACTGGCGGCTATGCCGCTCTTTCGCGACCGGCTGCTGGTGAAATCGCTGATCGCGGCACGCCACGTGGCAGAGCAGTGGGAGGGGAGACGTTTGCTGAGGTGGCTCGAGCAGGAACCGCCTTCGCCCTGGCTGCGCCCGCTGCTGTTTGTGGCCGCCGGGTTGATGGTCGTTAATATTGCGCTCTTGCTGCTGGCCTTTCTCGCAGGCTTCCCGCAATACTGGATGCTTTCGCTGCTGGCAACGATTGTCTTTTTGTTCGCTACGCGCAAAGAACGCGGCGAGTTGTTCGAGGATGCGAACTTCCTGCGCTACGCCTTCGCCCAGCTCAGCGGCGTCTTCTCCTACCTGGAAACATTTCGCTATGGGCCGCATCAACGAGTCAAACAGCTTTGCCAGCCCTTTTTTGAGGATCGCCAGGCGCGTCCCTCGCTGCTATTGAAACGCATCTCGCGTCTCTCTTCGGCAGCGACGCTGGAAAGAAACGGACTGCTCTGGTTGATCGTCAATGCGCTGGTTCCCTGGGATTTCTTCATTGCCGACCGGCTCGCGCAGTACAAAAAGCGGCTGGCAAAGCGGCTTCCCCTCTGGCTGGACATCTGGTTCGAGCTAGAGGCGCTCAATTCGCTGGCAAACTTCGCCTATCTCAACCCTGAGTACAGCATGCCGGAAGTTATCCCCGGTGCTGAGAGCGGACAAATCCCTTTCAAGGTACGGAAGATAGGCCATCCACTGATCCCCGCCGGGAAAAAAGTGGTCAACGATTTTGAGCTGGATAGCATGGGCGAGATTGCGCTGATTACCGGCTCCAACATGTCGGGCAAAAGCACCTTCTTACGCACGATCGGCGTCAATCTCTGCCTGGCCTACGCCGGTGGCCCGGTCGATGCCAGCAGCTTCCAGACGCGGCTGTTTCACGTCTTCACCAGCATGCGCGTCAACGACTCGGTGACAGAGGGCTATTCTTACTTCTATGCCGAGGTGAGACGCCTGAAAGCCCTGCTGTCGGCGCTGGACGAAGGCGATTTGCCCCTGTTTTTCCTCATCGACGAAATTTTCCGGGGAACAAACAACCGCGAGCGGCGCATCGGCAGCGAATCGTACATCCGCGCGCTGGCCGGGCGCAATTGCCTGGGCGTCATTTCGACACACGATCTGGAACTGGTGAAGCTGGCCGAGACGCTGTCAGAAATCCAGAACAAACATTTCAGAGAAGACGTACTCGACGGCCACATGGTCTTCGATTACATCCTGCGCCCCGGCCCCTGCCCCACGACCAACGCACTGAAGATTATGCAAATGGAGGGCCTGCCTGTGCAGATGCCGCCAGAGCCAGATGAGTATGCACAGAATTAGCTATAGCCCTGATCATCTCAACACGACGGAACGTTTGCGGGAGTAATTCGTCTCGAAATAGCCGTCGCCAATCGCCCATGTGCCAATCCCTACACGGCTCACAGATGCTTTCTGGAGAAGGAGAGATTGGCCGCAGTATCTATCTCACTTTGCTCCTATCTCTCCAAATCCATACGGAGGTAGGTTTCATAGACCACCTCTTTGAGATGAGCAACTTGAGGATAGTCTTTGAAAGAGCCGCTTTCGAGCTTTCGTAACAGTTTGCGCACACGGTTCATCTGTCGGGGCGAATGGCAACGGTAGGCCATGAGGAACCCGCGAATTACAACATCTACGCCATTTGTAAGGTCTCCAGCGTCACAGAGAGCCTGCCCTCTACTGATCTGAACTAATGCATGAAAACGCGGCGTTACTCCTTCTGTATTATCCAGCGATGCCTCCGCTAATTCAAGATAAGGAATGGCTTCAAGAGGCTTGCCAAGATCACGATAGACTTTTCCCCGTATCTCGTAGATCTCAAAAGGAATAAACTCTTCCTTTGCAATATCTCGACCTTCTCCTGTATGCGCCAGCAGATCCGTCGCCTCTGCAATAGACCGCTCGAACTCAGCTTCGTTTCCTGTATCTCCATATGTATAAGCAAGCAACTGAAGAATATGACCACGTGTGGCAGATGTCACCCCTTTCGCTTTTACCGCCTGATCCCTTGCAAGCTCCATACGACTGAGAGCGCCTGTTTTATCATTTTGCCTGCGGAGAACATCCCCGATAAGCGCAAGGTAAGTGACGCTCAAACTGGTATCCTGCATGTCTTCAGCGAGTTGATAAGCCTGTATATAGTGAAAGAGAGCATGATCATTCTGTAAAGCGTCGAGGCAAATGGTACCGAGCAAGCCATGACAACGAATGAGCAGCTCTTTTACACGCAGAATAGAGAAGTTGGCTAGAGAGGTATAAAGAGTTTTCTCTAAATCGGGGAGAAGTTTTACTATTTCGCGTGTTGCTTGCCTGGGGCGAGAAGCAAACCATGCTTCCCATGCCAGGTTGATAAAGCTTTCAGCTTGATCTAACCTGTCATTCATTACTTGACCTCTATCTACCATCGGACTGGCAGGCACAAGAGATGAAGGGGTAAGGCGTGCTTGAAGAAATCCCAGTTCTTCAGCATCCTTCCCAAAGAGCTTACAGAGCCTTTCCTGATAAAAAGGGGCTGGCATGCTTTCGCCACGCTCCCATGCGCTTACTCGTTTCTCCGTAGTTCCTACCTCTTCGGCGACTTTTCGTTGAGACCAGCCCCTGAGTTCTCGCTGGTACTGAAGTTTCTGGTTTGCGTTTCTCGGCTTCTCCATCTGTATTCCCCTCTTCTCGACTTTATAGAACCTGGGAATATCTGTCTCTATCCAAGCAAGGCTTTCCTGCATAAGTGAGGCAACAATAGTCTATCATAAGCTCCATGAAATCACAAACGAGATTTTATGATCGAGCAAAAGGGTAATGATAGGGTATAAACAGGGGGTAAATGAGGTTCTTTCGGCTACATGGATCAAGTAAGATTTTCGTATGGGACGGTGAGAACGTCTCCAAAGCTGGCAAGCAAGACACGTTCTCACCTCACCTGTGGATCGTGTGTGACCCTCGGGCTGGTGTTTATTATAACACCTATCGTCAGGCGGTCAACAAAAATCAAATGCTGATTGTCGAAAGTGTGAACACCTGGAGAAAGGTTGAAGTCTATGTCAGAGGAGAACAGGAGTGAAGTGGCCCGGCTGATGCGCCAGATTGAATTGGAGTATGAGGCGGCGCAGCGGGGGTTGACCGGCTATGCGGAGGTGGCGAAACATGCGTTTATCACGGCACGGCTGGAAAAGATCGGCGAGCATCATGCCTTACTACAACAACTGACTGGCGAGCAGAAGGCGGCCCATTTTCTGGTGACGGTATTTGAGGGGTACAACACGGGAACGGAGCCAGAGCAGGCCCAGAATGAAAGCGGGGAATATGAAAAGACCATCTCGGACGGGTCATGCTGAGCGCGAGTGAAGTAGCTGAGGCAATTCGCTGGTCGGTGCGGCTTACCAGAGATACTTCGCCTTCGCTCACTCAGGGCCAAAGGCTCTTTTGCGCTCAGCATGACACGTCCATGTTGCACACTCTCCTGTAATTTGCCCTGGCCCCCTATCTACCAGTAACCCCCATCTGTCGAGGGGAGATCAGGGTAATAGTTGGGGTTCTGCGAGAAATCGAAGGATTCGTAGAAGTCGCCGATCTGGGAAAGGCCGTCGCGTGGTGGTGCAGCGGGGCCGGTGGGTGCGCCGTTGGCAGCATCGTTATTGGTACCGGGCGTGGATGTGTCGAACTGGTGGTTGATACTGGCAAGCGTGGGCAGACCAAAGCGACGTTCGATGAATTTCAGGATGGAACTGTGTTCGTATAACTGGCCGGAGACATAGCCGCGCCGCGCCCAGGGCGAGACCACCACCATCGGCACGCGGAACCCCATGCCGTAGGCATCTACCTTCGGCGGAGCCACGTGATCGAAGAAGCCGCCGCCCTCGTCATAGGTGAAGAAGAGGACGGAACTTTTCCACAGGCTCGATTGCATCAGCCCGTTGATGATATCCGACATTTTATCCTGCCCCATCTGGATATCAGCGGGTGGATGCTCGCTGACGAGCGATTCGGTGATGAGGAATGAGACCTGCGACAGCGTTCCGGCTTTGAGGTCGGAGTAGTAGTCATCCTCCTGGAATTGCAGGCGCGAGTCGTTCTGCCACTTTTTGAAATAGACCAGCACGTTGAAATCCTCCAGCGAGGTGCCGGTGCCAGTACCCAGATTGTAACACTTCCAGCTGATATTGTGCGCATCCAGCACATCGACAATGGTGGGCCAGTCCAGGCTGCCACGATTGATGTTGTTCGTGGTGTTGCCTCCTGCGGTTGCTGCCATCATGCCCAGCCGGTTCGGTGTGGAGGGGCCAAGCATGTGGCAGAAATAGTTGCCGCACAGCGTGAAGCTATCGGCCAGCCTGTAATAATAGGACAGGTCTGAGCCATCATAATAGCCCATGGCCGTCGAGCCGTCGGTGGTATAGAAACCATCCATTGCCCCATTGTCCCACTCACGGTGAATATCCTGCCACGAATGTGACGGGTCAGCAGAGATGGGGAAGGAGAAATGATGCGGCTTCACTCTGCCGCCATTGCCATCAGGCTGTGAATAGCTGGCCGGGACGCCAAACTTTCCGGCGCGGGGGTAGTAGCCAAAATACTGATCGAAGGTGTGGTTTTCCTGACAGGCAATCAAGACATGATTGATCGGGTTAGTACCCGCCCCCATCGCCAGCGCCCTGCTGGCTGCCAGTGTCCCGGCATCCAGCGCAAGGCCAGCCCCTGCCAGGATTCCCAGACGACGCAATGCCTCTCGCCGCGACTGGCGGCGGCCAAATCTCCGTAAGATATCCATACAAAGCCTTTCTACGAAACACAAAAGACCATCAAAAGCAAAGCTTTGTTGGAATGAACGATAAGCGGGGCCTATTCTGAGGATACAGGTCATATAGCCTGATAGGCTTCCTGTAATTGCGCCGCCAGTTCTTGCTTCCTGCTTGCGGGGAGAAACGAGGCGCGAATGGCTTCCAGGTTGCAGTGAAGGAAGTGGCGTTTCTCCCAGCCGAAAAACTGATGGAGCTTTTCGTACTCTTGCGTCAGCGTAATATCGGTGATGGTGCGCGTATCCGTATTGACGCTCAGGGAGAGACCGGTATTGTAGAGGTTATTGATAGGATGGTCGGCGTAGGTATTGTACATATTTGTTTGCAGGTTGGAGGTCGGGCAAACCTCTAAATGGATGCGCTCTTTCCTGAGGTGTTCGACGAGGGCTGCGTCTTCGCTGCTGCGCACGCCATGACCGATGCGCAGGGGATGGAGCAGGCGTAAGGTCTCCCAGACGCTCTGCGGGCCGCTCGCTTCGCCGGCGTGTGCCGTGCGCGGCAGGTTGCGTTCAGCAGCGTAGTGATAGGCGGCGATGTGTGGCGCGAGCGGGAAGCCAGCTTCGTCGCCTGCCAGATCGAGAGCGGCGACATACGTACCATAAAAACGCTCGACCAGTTGTGCCGTCTGAAGGCTCTGTTCGGCGGAGTAGTGGCGCAGCGTGCAGAGGATCAGCCGGGCCTCGATGCCGGTCGTCGCGCTTGCCTGTGCCGTCGCCGCCTCAACAGCTTCAACGACTTGCTCTGGCGAAAGTCCCTTTTCGGTATGCAGGAATGGGGCGAAACGGATTTCGGCATAGAGCAGGTTGTCACGCCGCAACTGCTCAAAAACGTCGGCCACGACCAGCCGCAGTTGCTCTTCGGTCTGCATCAGGGCAATAGCGTGGGGAGCGCGGGTCAGGAAATCGGCCAGATTGGTACACCTGGCGGGGGCAATAAAGTCGCGCCGGTATGCTTCCTCAGAAATAGACGGGTTGATTTTGCGCACAACATTGTAGCTTAATGAGCAATCCAGGTGCAGGTGTAGCTCTACTTTGGGGTAGAGACGAAAATCTATCGGCATTCTTATCCTGCCATTTCATTAGAGCTAATTGCGGCCTGGTAATATTTGCTGGTGGGGGCGTGGCCGAGCAAGGGGGCGATGAAGCTGGTGGCCGCGACCAGCTTTGCCAGATCGACTCCGGTGGCAATGCCAAGACCGTTGAGCATGTAGACAAGGTCTTCGGTGGCGAGGTTGCCCGCCGCGCCGGGGGCGTAGGGGCAGCCACCAAGACCGCCCGCCGACGAGTCGATGATGCTGATGCCCATTTGCAGCGCGGTAAGGACGTTGGCAAGGGCGGTGCCGCGTGTGTCGTGGAAGTGGACGGCCAGCTTTTCGATGGGAATCGCGCCCTCGCCGGTCAGCAGGTCAAGCACCTCTACCACCTGGTTGGGCGTGGCGACGCCGATGGTATCGCCGAGCGAGAGTTCGTCGATGCCCATTGCCAGCAGGGCCTGTGCCACGTTGAGGACCTGCCGGGGGGCGATATGGCCCTCGTAGGGACAGCCGAAGACGGTGGAAATATAGCCGCGCACGGGGATACCTTCCTGCTTTGCCAGCGCGACGACGGGACGAAAGTTGGCAAGGCTTTCTTCAATGGTGGAGTTGATGTTGTGACGGGTGAAGCTCTCGCTGGCAGCGGTAAATACGGCGATGGAACGCACACCGGCAGCCAGCGCCCGCTCCATGCCCTTGAGGTTGGGAACGAGGACGGGATACTCGGTGGCTGGCAGACGTTTGAGACCGGTCATGACCGCGCTGGCATCGCTTAGCTGCGGGATGGCGCGCGGGCTGACAAAAGAGGTAGCCTCGACAACGGGCAAACCGGCCCCGGCAAGCATCTGGATAAACTGTATCTTCTGTTCGGTGGGAACAAGCGCCTTTTCGTTCTGCAAACCGTCGCGCGGGCCGACTTCCACGATGCGCACGGCGCGCGGCAGAGCGGCAAAGTCCGGTTTCATGCTCATGCTCCTCTCGTTAAACCCTGTTGAGAAGATTGTTCAGAGGGGAGGTTTCCAGATTGCGGGCGCTGCTGAGCGGGCTTTTCAGACGCGGTGGCCTGCACCTGGGCTTGCGATGGGAGCCGTTCTTGCCCTGCCAGCTCTCCCGTTGTATGCCGGGGAAGCTTCGCCTGGGTCTGGTGGCGCACTACCTGCACTTTGGTAATGCGCCGACCGCGTGTCGCCAGCACCTTGAAGGTGGTATCGTTAAAGACGGTAGTATCTCCGGCGACGGGGATTTTATCCAGTTGCGCGTAGAGGAAGCCGCCGAGCGTGTCGTAGTAGGTATCGTCCAGGTGCATATCGGTGATGTCGTTGAAGTCGTTGATACTGATCTTGGCATCGAAGATATACTCGTTGGGACTGACTTGCTCATAGAGGTTCTCTTCTCGGTCAAACTCGTCTTTGATATCGCCGACGATCTCTTCCACCAGGTCTTCAATGGTGACGAGACCGGCAACGGAACTATACTCATCGACGACAATCGCCATGTGGATACGGCGCTGGCGTATTTCGCGCAGCAGGTCATCCAGACGTTTGGTTTCCGGCACGAAGTAGGCCGGGCGCAGCAGATCGCGAATGGGCATATGGTCGTGGCCCTCACGCAACTGCTTGAGCATGTCCCTGGTATAGAGAATGCCGATGATGTTATCGATATTGTCTTCGTAGACGGGAATGCGCGAGAAACCGCCTTGCAGGGCAAGGTCAACGGCCTGATCGACGGTGGCGTCACTTTCCAGCGTTACCATGTCGATGCGCGGAATCATCACCTCGCGCACCGTTGTATCCGCGAACTCGAAGACGCTGCGGATCATCTCGGTCTCTTCCTCTTCAAGCACGCCCTCTTCCTCGCCCACCGAGACGAGCAGGCGCAATTCTTCCTCGGTTACGAAGGGGCCGCGATGCTTCATCTGGCCGCCGCCCATCAGCCTGACAAAGAAATTGGTGATGGCGCTCAGCGACCAGACAATCGGGCGCAGGAGCCAGGCCGCGCCGCGCACCGGGCCAACCATTATGCGCGCCCAGCGCAGCGGGTTCTGCACGGCAGCCGTCTTGGGCGTGATCTCACAGAAGATCAGCACGATGAGCGAGATGAGAACAGTGGCGATCACCTCACCGAAGGACTGGGAGAAGGTCAGCGCCAGCACAGTCGCCATGCTGG
Source organism: Chloroflexota bacterium (assembly GCA_902810755.1). The sequence goes on along the minus strand of CADDYT010000031.1, from coordinate 27,266 downwards.
ATGCGACAATGACGGCCACACTGTTGACAACGAGAATGGTAGAAAGAAAAACATTGGGTTGCGCGAGCAGACGGTCGATCTGTAGAGCTTTTTCATCGCCTTCCTCGACCAGATTTTTGAGCTTGATGCGGCTCACCGAGGTGAGGGCGGTTTCAGCGGCAGAGGCCGTTGCGCTGAGAATGAGGGCTACAATGAGTATAAAGAGTTGTAGCCACGTTTCTCCGGTAAACTGTGGAATGTGAAGATCGATTGCGGCGGCTATACTTGCTAAGCCAGGGCCGTCCATAGAAACATTTACTCCTTTTTGCCACTTTCTGCCGTGGAGTCTTCTCTCGCGGCAGGCGCCGATTCAGCTCTGCGGATGACTCTTGCCGGGACTCCAACAGCCAGCGCGCCGGGCGGAACATCTTTCGTCACGACAGAGCCGGCACCGGTGCGCGCCTGGTCTCCCAGCGTAACAGGAGCAACCAGCATGGTATCGCTGCCGATAAAGGCTCTATCTCCAATAATGGTACGATTTTTACGCACTCCGTCGTAGTTGCAGGTAATGGTTCCTGCTCCAACATTGACATGTTCGCCTACAGTGGCATCTCCAATATAGCTAAAGTGGTGCATATCCGTTTCTGCACCGATATATGAATTTTTGACTTCGCCAAAGTTACCCATACGTACACCACGCGCCAGGTGAGCGCCGGGGCGACAGTGACTGAAGGGGCCAATGGAGACCTCATCCTCAAAGACCGTCTCTTCCAGCACCGAGTTGCGAATGATACAACGGTCTCCGATGGTTGAGGAATCGATGGTCGAATACGGGCCAATGCGGCAGCCCGAGCCGATATGCGTCTTCCCTGTAATCATTGTACCGGGTAGAATAAGCGTATCGGAGCCAATCACGACCTCGTCATCGATATACGTCGTGGCGGGATCGACAATGGTCACGCCCGCATACATATGGCGTTCCAGGATGCGGCGGCGCAGCACTTGCTCGGCCTGGGCCAGTTGCACGCGATCATTGATGCCCATAGTATCCTCTAACGAGCCGCAGACCGTCGCAATCTTGCGCCCCTGCGCGCTGGCGCGAGCAATCACATCGGTCAGGAAGTACTCACCGGCGGCGTTGCGCGGCAGCAGTTGCAACGTGGGCCAGAGCCATTGGCGCTCAAAGCAGTAGACGCCGGAATTGACTTCACGAATGCGCTTCTGCTCCTCGGTCGCCCGCTTGAGTTCGACAATTTCCCGCACCTGACCATTACGGTCGCGCACGACGCGGCCATAATCCGTCGGCTCCTCGGTGATAGCGGTCAGGAAGGTGATGGTGGCCTTGCTGCTGAGATGCTCGACCAGCACCCGTGCCAGCAGTTCGCCGCTCAGCAGAGGGGTGTCGCCATAGCAGACCAGCACGGTATCGGGCAGGGGATCAAGGGAGTCGACGGCATCCTGCGCGGCCAGCACGGCGTGGGCAGTCCCCAGTTGCTCTTTTTGCAGGGCATAGATGCAGCGTTTGCCGAAGATGGCTTCGATCTGCTCGGCCTCGTGTCCAAGCACAACAATGGGGCGGTGCGTCTCAATACGTGTCGCAAAGGGAGCCAGCAGAGGGGTCGCGGGCAGGGCCTCAACGGCCTTGAGTACATGCGCCAGTAGTGGCAACCCGGCCAGAGGATGAAGCACTTTAGGCAGAGTTGAACGCATCCGTGTACCTTTGCCCGCTGCAAGCACTACGGTCGCATATGTATTCATAATGGATATTCAATCCCTTTTGACTCTTATTCTCCATCCGCACAAGGGGATAAGAGTACAGCCCCACCCTGACTGACAGGTAGGGTTATGTTTCCAGTTCCTCACCGATTTGCTAAAGCGGCTGACTCGGGCGCCAGGATTCGAACCTGGGAATCGCGGATCCAAAGTCCGCTGCCTTACCACTTGGCCACGCCCGAAAATCCTGTGAGAGACAGGCTGGAAAGGTTAGGGGTAGCAATCTATGACCTTGTTCCATTTCCTCTCCTCTCCCGTATCGCACGCATCTATGGTACACGAAACGGGCCTCTTTGTCAACAGCCCGCAGCCACTGGGTCTCCATCCTTCAGGGGGAAACGGTAGGGATGGTGCCTTGTGCCTGTCCCCAGAAGCGGTACCTTCAGGTTCCCCCTGAAGGATAGAGAGCCGTTGTGAGATGAGCGGCAATGCGGGAACAAAAAAAGACTCCCACGCCTTTGTGGGAGTCTCTTATCACGACTGGCTGATTTATGCCAGCGCGTTGATGATCTCTTGGGCGCGGCTCAGGGCTTCGCGGCGCACGTAGTAGTAGGCCCAGAGACCTTTTTTGCGGCAGTCGACCAGGCCGGCATCGCGCAGGATGCGCAGGTGATGCGAGATTGTCGGCTGTTCCAGCGTAAAGCTCTCCACGATCTCAAACACGCACACTTCCCCTTCGTGGCGGCTCAACAGGCTCAAGATGCGCAGGCGTGTAGGGTCGGCCAGCGCCTTGAGCAAACGAGCCTGAGCGACAGCTTCGTCCTCAGTCAGGGCAGGGGCAAACTTCGGGCCTATCGGGGTAAGAGCTGTCTGACGATTCAAGACGCCCACCGTCGTTGATGGCCCACTGCTTCCATTGCGATCCACATTCATATGATTCATCGATACCATTTCTTCTCCTTCCATCCTCCCAACCGGATGCTCTATACAATTTCTTTTTTGTGTTTCTGGGGGTGAACCTACATCCATTATACTCAGGTATCCAAATTTACAGGAGACCGGTACCATAGTCTCATCTATGGTAATGGACGGGCAGCGGTACCTGTGCCCGTCCATTACCATAGATGAGACTACTTCTTTTCAAGCGGACGCACCTGCAAATGGAGTTCTTCCAGTTGCTTTTCATCCACGGGTGAGGGAGCGTTCATGAGCAGGTCGATGGCGGCCTGCGTTTTGGGGAAGGCAATGACTTCGCGAATATTCTCCTCATCGGCCAGCAGCATAACCAGGCGGTCGATCCCCAGGGCGATGCCGCCGTGCGGGGGCGCGCCGTACTCGAAAGCTTCGAGCATGTGACCGAACTGCTCCTTGATCTGCTCATCGTTCATGTTCATAAGCGAGAAGACTTTGCGCTGGAGTTCGGAGACGTTGATGCGCACGCTGCCGCCGCCGACTTCATAGCCGTTGCAGATGATGTCGTATTGCTTCGCGCGAATATTCAGCGGGTTGGTATCGAGCCGCTCGATATGGGCCTCGTCCATACCGGAGAAGGGGTTGTGTTCGGCTTCGTACCGCTGCTCTTCCTCGTTGTAGTGCAGCAAGGGGAAATCGACGACCCAGCACAGCGCCATCTCGTTCGGGTCAATCAGGTTCAGCCGCTCCGCCAGCTTGATGCGCAGACGGTAGAGGACATCGTTGACCACTTTGCCGCTATCGGCGACGAAGAGCAAGAGGTCGCCCGGCTCGCCCTGCAGGCGGTCAATAATGGCCTGCACCTCTTCGGCAGCCATGAATTTTGTCAGCGGGGACTTCACCTCGCCCGATGGGCCGATCGCCAGCGAGACCAGACCTTTCGCGCCAAGCGTGCGCGCGAATTCGGTCAGTTCCTCGATCTCCTTGCGGCTGTAACCGCCGGCGCCGGGGACGCGAATGCCCTTGACTGTGCCGCCAGCCGCGAGCGCGTTTTTGAAGACGCCGAAATTGCCAGCCGCCGCCAGATCGGAAACGGTGACAAGCGGCAGGTCGAAGCGCAGGTCGGGATGGTCGGTGCCGTAGCGTTCCATGACGTATTGATAGCTCAGGCGCGGGAATGGTACCTGCTTGATATGCTTCTTCGTGGTCTTCTCAATCAGGAAGATCAGCAGGCCCTCGATGAGCGACATGACATCTTCCTCGTCCACGAAGGACATTTCCACGTCAAGCTGCGTAAATTCAGGCTGGCGGTCGGAACGCTGGTCCTCGTCGCGGAAACAGCGGGCGATCTGGAAGTAGCGATCCAGCCCGGCTACCATCAGTAACTGTTTGAGCTGCTGCGGCGACTGCGGCAGGGCGTAGAACTCGCCGGGATAGAGGCGACTTGGCACGAGGTAGTCGCGCGCCCCTTCAGGCGTGCTTTTCATCAAGATGGGGGTCTCGATTTCAAGGAAGCCGCGCTCATCGAGGTAGTCGCGAATAGCCTTGACCACGCGGTGACGCAGAATCATGTTGTTGCGCATAGTGGGACGGCGCAGATCCAGATAGCGATATTTGAGCCGGAGCGATTCGTCAACCGGGATGTTATCGGCAATAGGAAACGGCGTAGTGCGAGCCGGATTGAGAATCTCGATCTCATCGGCGGCAACCTCGATAGCGCCGGTACTCAGATTGGGATTTTCCGTACCGGGCAAGCGATGAACGACCGTTCCGCTCACCTGTACCACATATTCAGAACGCAGCGTGGAAGCGATCCGGTGCGCTTGCGGCGAGCGTTCGGGATCGCAGATCACCTGTGTCATGCCATAACGGTCACGAATGTCAAAAAAGATAAGTCCGCCATGATCGCGGCGGCGATTGACCCAGCCTGCCAGCTTTACCTGCTGCCCGACGTTTTCCGCCGTCAGTTCGCCGCAGGTATGGGTACGGTAATGCACTTCATAACTCACGTATCATTAACTCCTTTATTTATTGCAAAAGATAAGCTCAGAGGCAAAGGGAAACAAGAGGCAAATGCCCGGGAAACTGGAGACATTTGCATTTCACTGTGCCAGATAATATTACTATGAATCGGGCTTATGCACAACTGCCGGTTTTGAAAGCGGTGGGGTCGAGAGCAACCAGGCTCAGAACAGGAGAAGTACTGTTCGCGACCTGGCTTTTCGTCAGGGCATAGATGGGCAAGCCTTTTGGATCTGTGACCACGCTTCCCAGTTGATTGAAGAGGCTGGTTGAGACATATTGCTGCTGAAGTTGCATGGTGACGCTGCCCGACTGCTTTGCCGGCGAACCACCATTGCCGTTGCTGGACGTCGTCGGCGTTGGTGTGGCAGAAGAAGGGACGCTCATCTGCAGATCCAGCATACGATGATTTCCGGGGTCAACGACATAGAGATGGGGCTGGCTCCCGTTCCCGACCATGCCCGCCGTCAATTGAGAGGCTCCAACGACGTTGAGCGGGACATTGCCGCTCCCGGCAGAGGTCGAGACCGTCGCCGTAGGCACGGCCATGCCGGCACGATAGGCGCTGGCAGTTACGCTCAAAGGAGCGGCCAGAGGATGCTGGATCAGGACACTGGTGGCAGCAGGATTCGGGGCATCCAGTTGCAAACTCTGGATGGTGCCATCCTGGAGCAGCAGAAACAACAGATGGCCGGGAAAAGCGGTGATACTGGTCACGGTAGTCGAGGTTCCGATAGAAACGCGAGTAGGGCTTGTACTGAGCGTGTTATTGGAGCCAACCGTATAATCCAGGATAACGCTGTTGGCAGCATTGTTGGAAACGGTGGGGGGCGAGGTCAGCACGACGTAGACATCATTTCCCCAGGCCGTCATCAGCGTGGGCAACAACTGCTGATTCTGGCTCGTGACACTGGCCAGCGGCTGCAACTTCGGGCTGCTCTGACCGGGCAAAAGGAGACCAACGCGGTAGCCATGCGTATTTGCGCTTGGCAGGTCGGTGAGCAGGAACAAACGAGTATTATCGCCAGCGACCGCCAGGACGCGCATACCCGACTGCAAACTCAGGCGATTGACCAGGCCGAACTGACCGGACTGACTGCTCATCTGATACAGGTTGTTATCGGCGGCAAGGGTATAGAACTGTGTATTTTTGCCATTCTGCACCGCGATAAGGGTCTGCGGCGTGGTATTCGTGCTGCCGGTGTTGACCGGGCTGGCAGAAGGAAGGCCGGAACAGGGGAAAACCGAGATGGCCGATTGCTGATCGTACTGTGTAATGGCGTTCTTCACTGCATTGGTGAGGTCTCTTTGCAGCAACGTGTTGACGGTTGCCTGTTGATCGCTGCTGAGCGCGCCTGATTGCAGGCCGCGCAAGATATTCTGGGCCTGTGACAGATCCTGTAAGGCAGTGGCAGCATTCTTTTCCAGCTTTGCCTGAGCAATCAAGCCCTGAGCTTTCTGAAGAGATTGGGCAGTAGCATCGCTATGGGGGCGCAGGAAATAGTAAGCGCCGGTAGCAACGAGAGCGACGATTAAAAGGAGACAGAGGGCAAGGGTGGGATAGAGCAGGCGTGTCCGCCTGGCCGAAGCGCGCAGCGTTGGCTGAGGAGCGGTAATGCTATCGGCAAGAGGCGAGAGGGGGCCGCTGGCATAGCGCAAGGGTGCGCTGGGAATGCGCCCATCGAGCGGACGCAGAGTTGTGCCGGGCTGCGTGCCCGGCAGCATGCTCAAAATAGCCGTATCCTCACCCGTTTCACGCCCGCCCACAGCGACCGGGCGGCGCACACCAGGGGGTTCTACGCCGACCTCCAGCACACGCAGCACAATGGCTGTAATGTTATCCGGGCCACCGTTGTTATTGGCCTGCTCGATCAGGTGATAGACACTCTCCTGCGGCACGTATTGCTCCACGATGCGCCGTATTTCGTCATCGCTGACCAGACCGGAGAGGCCATCGGTGCAAAGGACGAGTGAATCGCCTTCTCGCAGCTCTTCGGTGAAAATATCAATATCGACATCGGCCTGCGTACCCAGACAGCGCGTGATTACATTGCGCTGCGCGTGCGTGCGGGCCTGATCGTCGGTCAGCAGACCGGCGCGCACCTGCTCTGCCACCCAGGAGTGGTCCTGCGATACTTGCTTCACCTGTCCATTACGCATAAAATAGGCACGGCTATCGCCGACGTTGGCGATGTAGGCCATATTGCCGCGTAAGACCGCTGCCACACAGGTCGTTCCCATACCGCTACGCAGCATATTCTCTGCCGCCCGTTGATGGATCAACGCATTCGCACGCTTGATGGCCTGCAACAGAGAGGCAGCAACATCTTCACTGTCATCCTGGTAGTAGGTATTGCTTACCGTGTCAACAGCTATTTCGCTTGCCACCTCGCCGGCTGCATGGCCACCCATACCATCGGCCACGATGAACAACGCGCCCTTCTTCGTCATCACCTGTGGGTCTTTCGGGATGACATAGGCCATGTTGTCTTCGTTGTGTTCACGCTTGCGCCCAACATCTGTTAGCTGTGCAACATCGAGACGGAGTTGTTTGGCCAACGCGATTCTCTCCCGTTTTTTAGTCGCTTACGCCCCTGCCTACGCCAACCAGGTACGCCAGATGACGTAGTTTACATATCAACAGTTGCGCCAACTTTAGGCTATAATACACCGACATAGAGAAAAACGCAATGTATTTTCTCTCTGGCATATGACCTCTTTCTTTGCCAACTTGCCCGTCGGCCATTCGCGCAACTGTTACAGTTGAGTATACTCCTTATCCGTAAGGCATGCAAGCATTTTTCGCCCGACTGAACTAAAAAGGCCAGCCTGTTACCTGCGGAATTTCCGGGCCGTTATATGGCATTGAGGAGTGAAGAACAATGCACGTCGGCATAAATGCGCAGTTGCTCTCCTACAGTCAGAATTATCGTAATGGAGGTGTGAGCCGGTACATTCGGTTCCTGCTCACGGAGCTTGCGCGGCAACCGGGAGAGCATGAATATACCGTTTTCGTGAATGGAGAGGAGGTGGTAGAACGCCTCGCCGCCTACCATCCCCGCATTACCTACGTGTCTGTTCCATGGCCGGAAGAGCGTCCAGCCGCGCGCGTGGCCTGGGAGCAGTTGACGCTGCCCTCGCTGATCCGGCAAAAACGCATTGATGTGCTTCATTCACCGGTCAATGTCCTGCCAACTCTGTTACCGCGCGCGTGTGCCGGGGTGATTACCCTGCACGACCTGGCATTCCTGCGCTTTCCGCATGTACTGACACGCCCGAAGCGGCTGTATCATCGAACATTTACGATGCGCAGCCTGCGCCAGGCAACCATGATTATTTCCGTCTCAGATAGCACGCGGCAAGATGCCATCGAACTGGCAGGAGTTGCCGCCGAACGCCTGCATACGGTCTACCCGTGTATCGATCAGCGGTTCGCCAGTGACATAGATGAAGGAACTATCAGCAGTTTCCGGCAGAAATACGGATTGGAAAACGGCTTCTTGCTGTATCTTGGAACGCTGGAACCACGTAAAAACATTACCACCCTTATCGAGGCGTATGCGCGCCTGCGAGAAGTGTATCAGCGCAGGGAAAAGCTGGCGCTGGTAGGCGGAAAGGGCTGGTTATATGAAGCAATCTTTGACAGAGTGCGGCAACTGGGGTTAGAATCAGAAGTGGTTTTTCCCGGCTATGTAGCCGACGAGGAACAGGCGCTCTGGTATCATGCCGCCGGGGCCTTTATTTATCCCTCGCTGTACGAGGGCTTCGGCCTGCCTGTTGCGGAGGCGCTGGCTGCTGGCACGCCGGTCGTCACCTCAACCGTTTCGAGCCTGCCGGAAGCGGGCGCGGGCATTGCCCTTTGTGTAGAGCCACAGGATGTCGAGGGAATGGCACAGGCCCTTTACCGGGCGCTGACCGATGAGGAGTACCGGCAAAAGTGCCGCACGATGGCTGGCGAGGTGGCTGTGCAGTTTTCAGCGCAGCGCATGGTGGAACAAACGGTTGCCGTCTATGAACGGGCGGCACAATTCCACGCGGCAAATAACAATTTTCAACGTGTTTCATACGTTCATTAAAATATGTACAATTGACCAGATGCTACACATGAGAGTGGGACTGTGAATAGAAGCGAGTTTTCCAGACTGAGCAGCACCAGAGCCAGCCTGCCAACAGATACCGACCGGACAGGCTCTCTGGACATCAGCAGAGGAGCGACCGGTCCAATTATGGAGGCCATTTCCAGACGGCGTTCTCACCGGCGTCAGTGGCGGGTCTTCGAGTGCGTCATTATGCTCATTCTGGATGCATGGCTGGTCTACGTTTCCTTCCAGCTGGCTTACTACCTGCGCCTGTATCTCATCTCAGAGAATAATTTCCTTACCCGGTTGCTCAACAACATTCGCGATAGCGTGATCGATAACGGGCCGCATGGTAAAGCGGTTCTCGCCCCGCTCAGCAATTTTCAATCGCTGCAAATCGGCATTGTTATTGGCTTGATCATCATTTTTGCCCTGCGCGGGCTGTACAAATATCGGCTGACCGGAACATGGTTTCGCCAGATGTGGACAATCGCCAGTTCCGCGACCATCGGCCTTGCCTTTCTGATTACTTACTATTTTGTAGTGCAGCCAATGGCCAGTTCTCGCCTGCTGGTGCCGTTTGTCTGGATTGCCGCCATCGTCCTGCTTTCCCTGGGTCGGCTCATCGTAGGCGTCGGCATGGGCATGCTCTACCGACTGGGGCTGGGAGAGACGCGCCTGCTCGTCGTCGGTTCTGGCCGACTGGGCAAGATGGTGATGCAGCATATCGCCGCCAATCCCAGCCTCGGCTACTCCATTGTCGGCTTCCTGCACGATATGAACGAACCACCCAGCGATTTCGGACGCTTTAAGATGCTTGGTACGCTCGAAGACCTCGACCTGGTCATCCGCTCTATGCAGGTCGATGAGGTGATTATTGCTCTGCCGTCGCGCCTGCACGAGCAAACCATTAAAAGCGTGAAGCTGTGCGAGCGGCTGGGCGCATCATTCAAACTCATCCCTGATTTGCACGAACTGAGCCTGTCGCGTATCGATATGGAGGCTATCGAAGGTATCCCTCTGCTGAGCATCAAGCAGAATTCGCTCAATCGCTGGCAGCAAGCGATCACGCGCTTCGTGGATGTGTCTATCTCGCTGCTCATCCTGGCGCTGGGCATTCCCCTGTGGGTGTGTATTGCCATCGCTATTCGGATGGACTCGCCGGGGCCGATCATTTACAAACAGACGCGCATTGGTTTGAATGGCAGGCCGTTCAAAGTCTACAAGTTCCGCTCGATGTATCAGAACGCCGACCAGATTCTGGCGAATCTCATGCGCTATAACGAGGCGCAGGGGCCGTTGTTCAAGATGAGAGACGACCCGCGTATCACGCCGGTGGGCAAATTCCTGCGGCGCACCAGTTTTGATGAATTTCCACAGTTGATCAATGTCCTCAGGGGTGAAATGAGCCTTGTTGGGCCGCGCCCGCCGCTACCACAGGAGGTGGCTCAGTACGAGGACTGGCAGAAAGGACGCCTGACCATCATGCCGGGCCTGACAGGGTTGTGGCAGGTACGCGGACGCAGCGATTTGAGCTTCGACGAAGGCGTGCTGATGGACCTCTATTACATCTCTAACTGGTCGCTGCGCCTGTATTTCCAGATATTGCTGCGCACCATCCCGGCTGTGCTGCGCAGAAGGGGGGCTTATTGATGAAAGTTGCGCTGGTTCATGATTACCTGAACCAGATGGGCGGCGCGGAACGGGTAGTGATTGCCCTGCACGAGATTTTCCCCGACGCGCCCATCTACACTTCGATTTATGACCCTGAGCGGGTTGACCCGGTCTTCCGCCAGATGGATATTCGCACGACCTTCATGCAGAAATTGCCGCTGGTCACGAAGCATCACCAGCCCTACCTGCCGTTCTATCCTTTCGCGATGGAAAGCCTGGACCTGCGCGGCTACGATCTCGTCCTGAGCAGTTCCAGCGCCTTCGGCAAGGGTGTGATTACGAAGCCGGAAACCATGCATATCTGCTACTGTCATACGCCGATGCGCTGGTGCTGGAACTACAGGGAGTATGTCGAGCGCGAGCAACTGGGAGGTATGGCGCGGCGCGTTTTGCCGTTTCTGATTACCGGCCTGCGTGTCTGGGATCAGACCAGCGCCATGCGTGTCGATCATTTTATTGCCAATTCGCCGGTTGTGGCCGAGCGCATTGCCAAATATTATCGGCGCGAGGCAGTGGTGATTCCGCCGCCGGTGGAGGCTCAACGCTTCCCCTTCGACCCGGCAACGCAGCCGGAAGACTATTTCCTGATCGTCAGCCGTCTGATCCCTTACAAGCGCATTGACCTCGCCATTGAGGCATGCAACCGGCTGCAATTACCGCTGGTCATCATCGGCAGCGGTCGCGACGAGGCACGGCTGCGCAGGATGGCCGGGCCGACCATCCGCTTCACGGGGCGGCTCTCCGACGAAGAAGTGCTTCACTATTACACGCACTGCCGCGCCTTTCTCTTCCCCGGCGAAGAGGACTTCGGTATCACGCCGCTGGAAGCCCAGGCTGCGGGCCGTCCCGTCATCGCTTACGGGGCAGGCGGGGCGCTGGCCTCGGTTGTCGAGGGCGTGACCGGCCTTTTCTTCCGCGAGCAAACAGCAGAGAGCCTGACCACAGCCCTTGCGGCCTTCGACGAGCGGCAGTTTGACCCACAGGCAATTCGCAATCATGCCCTGGAGTTTGATCTGCCTCGTTTCCATCGCCGTATTTTGCAGTTTATCGAGGCAAAGATGAGCGACCGTAAAGCAGGGTCCCTGCGCACGCCAACCAGTGACCTCTTGCGGTAATTTCTCATATCGAAACAACATCACGGAGAGAAAGGCATAGAACGTGGAATTACGGACATACTGGGCCATTATCTGGCGGCGTCTCTGGCTCGTCGCCCTCGTTTTCATCGTGGTAGCTCTCTATGTGGGCTATCAATACTATCACCTGCGCAAAACTCCCGGTGCGCTGACCGCGTATCACTCCAATGTAACCTTAGAGATCGCCTTGCAGTCCACCAATAACCAGGATACCAGTTATGCGGATAATTTAACGATTTCAACGGATTTAGCCGATGCGCTGGCAAACGGGCCAATTCTGACCTCGCACGAATTTGACAGTGATGTCTCTCAGCAAATCGGTAAAGATACAGATGAGATTGCACAGCGGTTTGGAGCTAATGCCGATCTGGGCAACTGGCAGGATAGCGGAGCTATCGGGAGCGCGCTCTCTGCCGTAGCCCTGCACAATCTTGTCACCGTTAGCGTGACATGGGCCACACCGGCAGGGGCATGGGCCATTGCCAACGCCGTCGGCGAGGTCAGCGCCAATCATATTGGCAATTACATCAATTACGTCATTGGTCAGAATGCGACCGGCACATCTGGTAAAAGCGAGCCTGCCGTTTCGGCGCAGGTCATCAGCAGCGCGACCAGCCCCGCCCGCGGCCCAGGTTCAGCGAGTAATAAGCTCACCCTGCTGGTCCTACTGTTGCTGGTAGGCCTGATTATCGGCATCGCCCTGGCCTTCCTGGCCGATTATCTGGATGATCGCCTGCATACGAAGGATGAGGTGAGACAACTGCTGCACTTACCCATCTATGGTGAGATACCGCGTCCCCCGGCTATAGGCAAGAGCGAGCCGACACGCCGCTCGTCATCTCCGGTGGCATAGAACAGAGGAATGTGTATGCATCCTGGCTGTTTTTTCGTAAAGCGTAGCCATATCGACGGCGGAGATACTCCCGGTTATGATCTCCGCCCGTTTTCTGTGTAGAGGGGAGAGGAGCTGATTACCTTGAGTATTCGTTCGCACGAGCAGGTTGCTTTGCTCACAGATTATGACGCAAGTTCCGCCTATAGCGAGGCATTTTATACACTTTACGCCAACATCCGCTTCAACTGGAACACTGAAAAGAACAGACATCTAACGCTGCTGATTACGACGCCAACCCCTTTCGCGGGCGAGGCAAGTATCGCGGCAAACGTCGCTATTGCGGCAGCGCAGAGCGGAACACCGACTATTCTGGTCGATGCCGATGTACGCAACGCCGACCTTGAGCATCGTTTTGGCGCTGGCCCGCACGCGGGGCTTTCTGATCTGCTGGAAGAGGCGGAGATCACGCCGCAGAGAGTGGCTGCCTGCCTGCAACCCACCTTCATTCCTCGCCTGCGGCTGCTCGGCGCGGGAGGCAGGAGCGGGCCAACAACACTTTTGCAACTGACAAAGCTCGAAGCAGTTTTTGCCAGCATTCACGCTTTACTGGCGGAAGAAACGACTCCGAGCCTCGTTCTTTTTCATAGCCCGGCTGTACAGGTCGGCGCTGATGCCTCAATTATCGCCGCCCTGGTCGATCAGACGCTGCTGGTCATCGGCAAAAATCGCACGACGCGGGCGCAGGCAAAACAGGCGCAGGACCAACTGGAACGAGTACATGCCCATCTGGCAGGGGTGATCCTGCTTGATATATAGCTATAGAGACAGGTATCGATAGCGAGAGCAACAATCAGAAAGAGATGAGATGAGGAGGGATGAACGGTATGCCGGGACCACGAGGCAATGAGAACGAGTCGGATCGCCCTTACACCCCGCGACTCGCTCCAACCAACGGAACGGGAAAACGTCGCGCAGTGCCACAACGCCCACCGGGAATGGCCAGAGTTGATATCGAGCGTCCCCCGGCGACCCCTCGTGTGGCGCGTCCGCAGCGCAGGGAGCCAGCGCCGGTCAACTGGCGGCGGCGCCTGACCATCCTGGGCTGCCTCTTTGTGATCTGTGTCGCGCTGGCCTGCGGCATCGGTTATGCCGCATTCAATCTCATCTCGGCCAGCAATGCCGCATCCGGGGCAGCCGCCACCAGCGCGGATTTCTTGCAGCAACTCTCGACCCGTAACTACGAGCAGGCATACGACGATCTTGGCGCGAACATTACCGTCACAACCACACAGGACGAGTTTACGCACGCCGCCCAGCTCGACGATAAGTGCTTCGGGCAGGTGACAGGATACACCGAGATTCCCAACAGCGCGGCTGTGCAAAACAATACGCAGGTCTACCGCTACAACATCACGCGCAGCAAGCTCTCGAAGCCCTACCAGCTCCAGCTCACCCTCCAGCAAGACACCTATGGCGACTGGAAGATTATCAGCTACGGCGGAGATCTCGGCCCCAGACCGCCAACGTGCTGAAACAGTCATCAGCCTGCTCTTGAAAATAGCTCCCAACGTGTCATGTGCAGCGCAGCGAAGCATCCGCCTCGGCCAGGCCGCCCGGTTGGTCACCCTGGTTGCTTCGCTGCCGCTGCGCATGACACGTTGCGGTCACTTTCTCATGGCATGCTGAGCGGCAGCATGTCATGGCCGCGAGCGTTTTTCTTATGGCATCTCATGACGCCTTACTGCTCTGGATATCGCTTTTGTAGCTCTCGGCTTTTTGCTGGAGCAGGCCGATCAGCAGATTGGGAGCCAGGCCAAAAATGGCGGCCAGGATGAGGTGTAAGGGGCTGATGCTATAAATGTCTGTGATCTTATCAGTGATGTTCACCCCGTTCTGGATAGCGTTGGCCAGCAGCACAAACACCAGGACACTACCGACAGCAGCCAGGCCGGAGAGAACCGGCGTGGCAATCACACGTGCCATCGAGAGACCATAGTCATTGATAGCATTACTGCTTTGCGTCTCAAGATGCAGCCGGTTAAAGAGGCCGACAATCGCGCCAACCAGGAAAAAGACGGTGGCGGCAATGACATAGGAAGTATTCACCTCGTTGACGACGGGCAGGCAGAGGAGAAAGTAGGCCAGAAAGCTGGTCACAATCACCATCATCATCAGCCGGTTGCGTGTGTGAATCAGCCCTTCCCAGCGATTATCGCGATACTCATTGACAGTATGGCGGATCTCGCGCAGGATTACACGCGCCTCCATTTCAATGGTCGTTCGCTCAGACTGAGGAGCCTGATTCTGGTGGCCGTTGCCCTCGCTCTCATCGTCGTCTTCACGCGCTCGGGGCTGTTTGATCAGGTAGCGCGTGCCGGTCACGCTCAGCACTTTGACGGCGATTCTCAACTTGTCGAGCAGTTCTTCGCTGTTATTCATGTTCGAGCCTTGCAGGCACAGCTCGTCATGAATGGCTTTATTGAGAACGGCCTCGGCAGGCTCAATCTCAATCATTGCCTCCTCTGCGTGATGCAAGCCCCTCCACATATTAATATAGCCGGTCGCCAGCAGCCAGGAGAGGCCCCTGCACTTCAACTCCCTTTCGATATCCTCGCACCAGGTGGCTATTTCGGTAAAAGCAATGTTATATGCATCGCTCTTGACCAGAGGGTTTTCCGGGTCTTTGCGCCGCTTATCGTCCAGCGTGCAGAGCCTGGACTGTACATCGCGCAACTGGTTAAAAAGGCTACCATAGCTACAGCGATTGGCATAGACGGCGGAGGCGAAGCGGCGACACGGCAGCGCGCTGAGCAGCCAGGCAAGCAGCGTGATAATCGCACCCAGAGGGACGGCGATCCACTCGTGCCAGGTAGCGGGAAACGGAGCAACATAGGACGCGACCGTCACCATTGCGGCGACAACAGGCACGGCAGCCGAGGTCGCGACAAGGGCCGTCAGATAGGTGTTGTCATTGGCCAGCAAAGGGTTACCCTGCAAAAAGCGGCGCTGCGCAGCATCCGTGTTAGCGACAGCAGGCAAGGGAGATAGAGGCGGGGCCGCCGGGCCAATATGAGCGTCTCCTAAAGCCATGAGTTTCACTCCTGTCTCGTCTCCTCAAAAGAGGACGGCAAGCTGCATGAAGAAACAATACTGTCGATCTATGCCTGTACACAAAAGGCATGTCAGTAATTAGACGCTCATTCCGTTGCTATTTTACAGATCAATTCTTAACGAGCATTATGCGCCAGAGAGCGAAGAGAAGTCACCACGTTTCTCACCTTCTCGGAGAGTTCTGCCTACATCTTCCCCGTCTCAGCGAGGGCGGCAGCGTGAAGAATGAGGTTGCGCACACGGCTGCCAAAGACGGAGAAACGCGAGTCCTGTGTCTGGCCGCGCTTCCAGCGAACATAGATTTGTTGCAAAATGACGGCCAGTTTGAAGTAGGCAAAGGTCATGTAGAAGTGCATGGATGAGAGGTCGCGTCCGCTCTTACGGGCGTAGCGTTCCATAAATTGCTCGCGACTGATGAAGCCGGGATGGTGGGTAACAACGGGCAAAACACTGCGCAACACTTCGGGGTCGTCGCGCGTCACCCAGTAGCTGAGGGAGATGGCAAAGTCGAAGAGGGGATCGCCGATCGTCGCCATTTCCCAGTCCAGCACGGCAACGGCCTGGCCGAGGTCATGTTCGGCCAGCAGCATGTTGTTGAGCTTGAAATCATTGTGAATGAGCGTGGGAGCGGGGCTGGCGGGAATGTGCGCAACCAGCCAGCGTGTGAGCGGTTCGACCTGGGGAATATCATCGGTCTGCGCACGATAGTAGCGTTCGATCCACGATTTCACCTGACGTTCGAGGAAGCCCACCGGATGGCCAAACTCGCCGAGTCCGGCTGCCTGCCAGTCGATGGCGTGAATCTGCGCCAGCGTATCGACGACCGTTTCAGAGATACGTCGGCAGAGGGTATCGTCCACAGTGACGCCGGGCGGGAAGGTATCATTGAGGACGATGCCTTTGCGCCGCTCCATGACATAGAAAGGCACGCCTAACAGCGAGAGGTCATCGCAGAAGACATATGGCCTGGGGGCCAGCGGAAAGACGGGGGAAATCTTCTGCAACAGGCCCGATTCGCGCTGCATATCGTGCGCCCTGGGCGGCAACGGCCCAAACGGCGGGCGGCGCAAAACGCCTTCCCAGTTCCCAATCTGTAATAGATATGTGAGGTTCGAGGCCCCCGACGGGAACTGCCGCACAAATAACTTCCCATCACCGAGACCCTCTATATGCTCACGCAGATACGCCTCTATCATTTCCAGATCAAACTCTTCCCCGGGGCGAACGGCAATGGTTTCTTCCTCAAGCTTCATGCGCTTCTCCTATCAGGCAATTGCATAACTATGCCTTATAGTATACCGCAAAACGATGAGGTGTATCCGCCAGAATTTTGTGAGAGAGTCTGAGTCTGCGCCTGAACATTCCCTTTCAATGGTTCGAGGAGCGGTGCAGGCGTTCGCGAATGGCCGCGATGTCGTTCTGTAACGTGGGATTCGTTGGAAGAGCGCGGTCGATTTTTTGCCAGGCATGGAGAACGGTGCTATGGTCACGTCCGCCGAAAAGCTGGCCGATTTCGGTGAGGGAGACCTGCGTCTCCTGGCGAATCAAATACATAGCAATCTGGCGCGGCAGCACGATATGTTTATCGCGCTGCTTGCCGCACATCTGCTCAAAGGAGAGATGATAATACGCAGCTACCACCTGGGCAATGCGCCTGCCATCCAGAAGCGATGGTTGGGAATTATGCTGTAATGGAGACATATACACACGCGCTACACTCATGATCAGTTCCGTTTGATGCGACAGGTGAGCCTCCAGTCCGGGAACAACCAACCGCACCAGCACCACGTGTGGCCCGCCATACGATGTTGCGCCGCGCCGCTCAAGCACGCCAGCGCAACTGCCGGATCAGACATGAAACGCCCTCCTTTGTGAACGGTTCCTGCCCGCCTCTTCGCCTTGTACGAGCTTGCTAATTAGACGGTTTCCATACTAAAAAAGTAACAAATTGTTCAGTTTAACTATAGCATAAGACGGTTTTCAAGGCCAGAGGGCGTAAGAATACGTAGCCCTTTAAGACAAATCAACCTGTACAGGTAGAGAATTTGGATATCAGATTTCTTGCGTATCGCGCCCCTGTCATGCTTCGCTCACTCTCAGCATGACAGGGGCGCGCCAATTTTCTATAGCATGGTATACTGGTCAGGAACTGAAATGCGAAAGGAGAGAAGAGGATGGAATGCAGAGTAGGCTGTGGGGCGTGTTGTATTGCTCCATCCATTTCATCGCCTTTGCCGGGGATGCCATACGGGAAACCGGCGGGGGCGCGCTGCATTCACCTGACATGGAATAACCGGTGCAGTCTGTTTGGCAGGCCGGAGCGCCCGGCTGTATGCAGCCGGTTACAGCCCTCTGAGGAGATGTGCGGGCATTCGGCGCGAGAGGCATTTATCCGCCTTTCCTCGCTGGAACGCGCCACAAACGCGGCTCGCACGGCACCTGTCGGCATGAGACCCGGCCAGCATACCCGAAGCTGGCTAACCAAGCCCCTCGGAAAGCCGACTGGTAAGCAGGCAACCGCCGGCCACAATCAGACTCCAGGTGCAGATAAGACCTTCCTGCCCGGTGGGCCAGTCTCTGGCTATGGCGACGAGGAGTAAGAAAATTGCCAGCAGGAGTACCGCTCCACCTTCCAGGGTGAAGAGAAGAGGATAGAGATTGCGCGACGGTCGATCTTCATCCTGCTCTTCACTGTTATCCTCCAGCCAGGAACTCCAGATATCCAGCGTCTTAAAAGCCAGGACGACGCCAGAAAAGGTCAGCAGGTAGCTGGTCCAGGAAAACTGTACTGGATCGATGCCGATATCTTCTATGTCAAAGGCAAGGATACCCATGAGCCAGCAGGTCAGGCTTGCCAGTGCATAGCGATACAACCGTCGTCGAAATGCCCGGGTCACTCCATCGTCCTCCCGGTGGCTCTCCGCCATACGATACAATACGCGCGTTCTGCTCCAACCGGGGAAGAAACTTCTTCCTCGATGTATAAAACTATACAGATATCCAGGGAAAAAGACAAGGGGGCGGGAGGCATTCCCGCCCTCCTAATAAGCGATGTTGGTAAGGATTGAGCGGCAGGGCGAGCGCCAGGCTCGCCCCGGCCCTCGCCTGCTCCTCCAGGCAGGTGGACCGCGCTTTAAAGTTGAGGCAAGTACGGGCCAGTAATACGCTCGAAGCGAGGGCGATAGCGCGTGGGATGATAGTCGGCTGGATCGACACGGCGGGCCGGGTAGTTCTTGCCGGGGATATCGGTGACGATGAACGCGCCACTGCGGTAGGCCGCCATGACGCCGTACTGGCCTGCCTCGACCTGGCTCATGATAAGATTGGCATAGTAGATAGCCATATGCTTGTCGTAGACTTCCGGCTCGCCGCTGCGCAGGAAGTAGGTCAGGTCAATGGGCAGGAAGCGAATGCCGGGCAGGCGATTAGAGAGTTGCTCGGCCAGATATTCGGCAACGTTGACCTTCTTGCGATGGCCATAGGCGTCGGGCGGGCCGACTTCCGGCACAGGCATGCCCAGATTGGCCCCCTCTGAAAGCACCACCGTCGAATAGTTGCGCGGATTCTGACGATCTTCGACGATCAATTCGGCCAACCTGTCAACATCGACGGCCACTTCGGGAATGAGAACGCGATCAACCCAGGCCACAATGGCCGTTTCGAGGGCGGTGAAGCCGGCATCACGACCAAACATGCGGAAGAGAATGGTCTCGCTGTGCGAACCAGCTGTGGAACGGATGCGGCCAATAAATTCTGCTGCCCTGCTGATCGCCGTCTGGAAGCCAATGCAATACTCGGTACCCGGCACGTCGTTATCCATCGTTTTGGGGATGCCCCACACCGGCACGCCTTTCGCCGCCAGCACAGACCCGTAGCTCAGCGTATCGTCGCCACCGATGACAACGAGGCCGTCCAGTTCGAGAAAGCGCATATTCGCCAGCACCTCGTCGGTGAGATCAACGCGCTCTTCCGGCGTGTGTCCTTTGCCATAGGAGGCAAGATGGGAGGGTAAATCAGCAACTTTGACATTGGCCGGGTTGGTGCGCGTCGATTGCAGAATCGTGCCGCCCTGCCGGTCAATGGTGCGTGTATTGAGACGAGTTAGAGGGACGATGTAGCCGCCGTGCCACGTCTCAGGAACGTCGGGGCGAAAGATGAGCGCCTCAAGGCCGCGCGCGCGCTCCAGATAAGTGATGCCTTCCCAGCCCTCACGAATCCCAAGCACACTGATCCCCATCTGGTTCGCCCGGTAGACCAGCGCCTTGATAGCCGCGTTGAGTCCCGGCACGTCCCCGCCGCCCGTCAGCACCCCCAGGCGCCGAATGGGCTTCACAATATGTTCTGGCATACATATCCTTTCTACCTGATTGAATTGAGGCCCAGATTGGACCTGAAGATTACGCAAAAAGGATACCACACATTCTCCGATTTCGACAGTTCCTCCCCTGCATGACACGGTAGTTTGAGACAAAACTGTGATATCATGCCATAAAGAAGGGACTGCAAGGACATATCATGCCGGGCGGCAGCAAAGCATCTATGGTAGCATGCCATTACATGGAAGAAAGGGACAACAGGCCCATGATTACCAGCAGACAGAAAGAGAAAGCCATACAATTCAGGCAGCTTCATAGCGGCCCGAAGATGCTCGTCCTGCCGAATGCGTGGGACGCGGCCAGCGCATGGATACTCGCACAGGCCGGATTTCCGGCCATAGCAACAACCAGTTCGGGGGTAGCAGCCGCGCTGGGCTATCCCGACGGGCAGCATATCAGCCGCGAGATGCTGTTACAGGTGGTGAGCAATATCACGCGAGTGGTCGAGTGTCCCGTCAGCGTTGATCTTGAGGCTGGCTATGGCGACACGCCCACAGAAGTCGCGCAGACAGTCAGGCAAATCATCGCGGCAGGCGCGGTTGGCATCAACATCGAGGATACCACAAAAGGGCAGCAGCGAACGCTGGTCGATATCGCCTCACAGGTTGAGCTGCTCAAAGCCATTCAGGCGGTGGCGACCGAAATGGATATCCTCCTCGTCATCAACGCGCGCACCGACATTTATTTGCTGCCGGGCGGCGATCCCGCCAGCAAATTCGAGCAGGCTGTGCAGCGCGGGCGAGCCTACCGGGAAGCAGGTGCGGACTGTTTCTTCCCCATCGGCCTCACCGATGCGCCAACCATCACTGCCCTCGTCAAAGCAGTTGCGGCCCCCGTCAACATCCTTACCGGCCCTCACGCTCCCTCGCTACCGGAACTTGCCAGCATCGGCGTTGCCCGCGTCAGCTTCGGCGGCGGCCTCATGCGCGCCGCCCTCGGCCACCTGCGCCGCGTCGCCGACGAACTTCTCAAGAGCGGCACTTATGCGAGCATGGAGGCTGAGATGATTTCCAGCAAGGAGTTTCGGGAAATGTTTGAGTAGATATATTACTCCTCACTTAATCTGAGTAACTTGACCGCATTCTCTTTCAAAATCAACGGGCGCACCTCTGCTTTGATGGGGATTTGCGCGAAGTCGGCGAGCCAGCGGTCGGGGGTAAGCATGGGGTAGTCGCTGCCGAAGAGCATTTTGTGCTTGAGCAGGGTGTTGGCGTACTGAATAAGCTGCGGCGGAAAGTATTTCGGCGACCAGCCGGAGAGATCGATGTAGACCTGCGGCTTGTGCAGGCAGACGGAAAGAGCCTCGTCCTGCCAGGGGAAGGACGGGTGCGCCATAATGATGGGCATATCGGGGAAATCGACCGCGACATCATCCAGATACATCGGGTTAGAGTATTTGAGACGAATGCCGCCCCCACCGCGCATGCCCGTGCCGATACCGGAATGGCCGGTATGAAAGAGGGCAGGCAGCCCGGCCTGGGCAATGGCTTCGTAGAGGACGTAGGCGCTGCGATCATTGGGGTAGAATGCCTGCACGGAGGGGTGAAATTTGAAGCCGCGCACACCGAAGTGGTCGATCAGGCGGCGAGCCTCACGCGCGCCCATCTTCCCTTTTGCCGGGTCGATGCTGGCAAAGGGGATGAAGACATCCGGGTTGGCGGCAGCGGCCTCGGCCACCTCTTCGTTTGGCACCCGCGTAATGCCGGTAGTTGATTCCATATCGACGGGGAAAATCACGCAGGCCAGCTTGCGCTCGCGATAGTAGGCGGCGATCTCCGGCAGCGTTGGCTGCTTCCCCTCGTTCTTGAAATAGGCAGTCGAAGCTTCGCGCACTTCCTCTCCCCAGCCATGCGCATCGGCCACGCGCTCTGAGACTTCCGCATGTACATGTACGTCAATCGCCAGCAGATTTGCAATATCCATATCCATCCAGCTCCTGTTCCAGATCGATCAGCCCATGCGCTCGCGTTCCAGCTCTTTCAGCACGCGGCGCAAAATTTTCCCCGAAGGGTTTCTGGGAATAGCATCGATATATTCGACCTCGCGCACGTGCTTATAGGTCGCAAGCTGTGCGTTGACCGATGCCATCAACGCGCCCGCGTCCTGCCCTTCATAGCCGACGCGCAGGACAACGAAGGCTTTGGGGATTTCGCCCGCTTCCCTGTCCGGCTTCGCGACAACGGCCACGTCGGCAACGGCAGGATGCTCAAGAAACAACGCTTCAATCTGGGCCGGAGCCACACTGAAACTCTTGTACTTAATCATCTCTTTCTTACGATCGGTGATGGTGACATAGCCATCGGCGTCGCGCCAGCCAATATCGCCGGTGTAGAGCCAGCCGTCGCGCAGGGCCTCCGCCGTCGCTTCGGGGGCTTTCCAGTAGCCCTGCATTACCTGCGGCCCGCGCACAATCAACTCGCCCTCTTCACCCACGCCCAGTTCAATCGTGCCAGTTTCGATGTCTACAATCTTCTGCTCAGTATCGTGGATGGGCAGGCCAATCGTCTCTACCTTCATGAAGCGGGAATTGTAGACCGGGTTGGAGTGCGTTCCCGGTGATGCCTCGGTCAGCCCGTAGGAGGTCATGACCGGAATATGCGTGAGTTGCTCGAAGCGGCGCGCCAGCGGCGGCGGCACAGGGGCCGCGCCGCACTGTGTAAAACGCACGGTGTGCAGGTCGTAATTGTGCAACGTGGGCCAGTCGTTCAGCACGGCCAGCACCTGCGGCACGGAGTACAGAATGGTGATGCCCTGCTCCTGGAGCAGGCGCAGGCAGGTCTCCGGCTCGAAGCGTTCCATCAACACCGCCCTCGCCCCGGACATAGCCGCGCAGCCCATCAGCATGATGCCGTAGATGTGGTAGAGCGGGACAAAAATCAACATGCGATCATTGAGCGTGAGGCGAGCTGTCGCAATCGACTGCACAGCATTGTAGACGAGATTCTTGTGGCTCAGCATGACCCCCTTGGGCAGCCCCGTCGTGCCGCTGCTGTATGGAAGGGCAACCAGGTCTTGCTCGCCTATCTCCTCAATGGCAGGCGGCGTGGCCGGATAGCGACGCAGCAGGCGGCTAAAGGAAAGCGTCTGAGCCGTCTCTTCGCTCGCATCCACTACGATGAGACGCTGCACCGTCGGCGTTTGTGCGCGCACCGCCTGCACCACCGGCAGCAGGTTTGCCTGCACCACCACAGCCACCGCCTCGCTGTTGCTCAACTGGTACGCCACCTCGCGCTCCCTGTACGATGGATTCATCGGAGTGGCAATCGCGCCGATACGGGCAATGGCAAACCAGCTAATCAGGTATTCAGGCCGGTTCGTCATGAACAGCGCCACCACCTGCCCTTTACTGATGCCCATGTCGAGCAGCGCGTGAGCAAACGAGTTCACCAGCGCATCCAGTTCGCGGTACGTCAGATCGATGTCCCTGAAGACAACTGCCGTATATTCCGGGTAGCGTTCCGCCGTGCGAGCCAGCATTTCGGCATAGGGGTACGATGGATACGAGAGCGAGGGGCGAAAAAGCTCCATCGGCAGGCGAGCCTGGGAAGATTGGGGAGAAGCAGGCTGATCGGTCATGCGCGCCTCACTTTCAAGCAATGCAAGCAAATACAGGGCAACCCCGGCGTTCTCTCTTGTAGAGAGCAAACAAATTATTCAACTGTTACAGACATTCTAGGAAACACGCCGTATGTTTGTCAAGCAAGGATGAATGTGAACGAGCAAAACCGGGAGGCCTGCCTACTATCACTTTCGTATCATTACCGTTCGGAGGGGCACCAGAAAGAATGGCATAACAGCGGCAATAAGAAGGCAAAAGAGCGAGCGGCTATTGACGGATGGCTTTTTCGGCACTATACTTGTCATAGCGACTGGCACATACGTTCTAACTCTGGTGCGACGTTCGTTCTGTACTGTTATTTCAAGAGGCTAAATGATGATGGATGCAACAGGTTCGGTTCCCATTGTGAAGGTGGCCTTTCCGGGCGCGCTGCGCCAGAAGGTGGGCAACCAGGCAGCGGTGATGGCGGCAGGGCATACGGTACGTGAGGTCATTGACGACCTTGAGCGGGTGTATCCGGGTCTGCGCTTCCATCTCTGTTTCGAGACGGGCGAGTTGCGCACATTCGTCAACATTTTTCTCAATGCGGAGAATATCCGCTACTTGCAAGGGCTGGATACGCCATTGCCTCATGGGGCGACGCTGCACATCTTCCCTTCTGTGGCCGGCGGCTCCCTGTAGTCCCTGTCGGCTCATCACGCTGTTTGATTTCGCGACGTTACATTGCAAGGAGGATTTTATGGCTTATCACCTGACCTACCCATCGGGAACCGTGCTGTTACTGGTAGGAACGAAGAGAGGTCTGTTCATGCTCACTTCAAAAGATCGAGAAAAGTGGGATATTCAGGCTACTTCACTGAAAGACCGCCGCGTCTTTTTCGCCGCGCTGGATCAGCGACAGGGGGCGCGCCTCTTCGCGACCGACAACGGGGATTTCTTCGGCACGTTCCTGCGCTATAGCGACGATTTTGGGGAGACATGGCAGGAACCCCGGCAGGGCATCCAGTTTTCAGAGGAGAGCGGGCAGAAGCTCATCAACATCTGGGTCATCGAGCCGGGCCGCCCGACAGAGCCGGGAACCATCTACGTAGGCGTCGACCCGGCCAGTCTGTGGGTCAGCCATGATAACGGCGAGACATGGCAAATCAACGAGGCGCTGGCCAATCATCCCACGCGCTCGCAGTGGAATCCTGGCGCGGGCGGCCTCTGCCTGCACACAATTGTTCCCGACCGCTCGAATCCGAACCGTATGTGGATCGGTATTTCAGCGGTGGGCTGCATGCGCACGGATGACAACGGGAAAAGCTGGGTCTTTGCCAACAAGAATACGCGGGCGAGCTTCCTGCCGGATATCTACCCCGAATTCGGGCAGTGCATCCACCGCTTCGTGCAGCACCCGACGCAGCCAGATGTCCTGTACCAGCAGAACCACTGCGGCATCTACAAAAGCACCAACGCGGGCAACGACTGGACGGATATCCAGGCCAACCTGCCCTCTGAGTTCGGCTTCCCCATCGCCCTGGACGCGCACAACCCCGATACCGTCTTTGTGGTGGTGGAAGACCCGATGGGGCGGCACAACACGGGCGAGCAATTCACGGTCTACCGCACGAGAAACGGCGGCGAGTCCTGGGAACCCCTGACCAGCGGGCTGCCGGTAGGCCGGAACGTGAGCCTCGGCGTGCTGCGTCACGGCATGTGTACCGATACGGTAGACCCCTGCGGCGTCTACGTTGGCACCAACACCGGCCAGCTTTTCGCCAGCCGCGACCAGGGCGATAGCTGGAACCTGATCGCCGATTTCCTGCCCCCCATCTACTCGGTTACGGCGACGGTTCTGGGCTAGCCGCGCTCGGCCTTTCTGATCACAAACCGCATGGCGCTGAATTGCGTGGAAAGAGAGCAAACTTTGTTGTCCACCACCCCGGCTTCCTGCCCGGCGGCAATCAGCGCCTGCTGGTTGATATAGCCGGGATGGCCGCGTCTGGCGCTGAGCAGCCAGATACTGCCGTTCGGTTTGAGGCGCGCTTTCCAGCGTCTCAGCACAGCAGTGATATCGGTACGCTCATCGACCAGCGCCAGCACCACATCAACCGCTTCCTCAGGCCCGGCAGGCGGACGTTCGGTGCGCGCAAGGATACGCTGGCGCAAACCGCTTTCGATCTGTCCCGCTCCCTGGGCAAAAGCGACAGCCTGCCCCGGTTTGATGCCCAGTTTATCCAGCACATCCCGCTCGCTATAGTCTCTTTCTGGCACAGTTCCTCCTGTCCAACCTGTCAGGCAGGTTTCTTTGCATTCGCGTTTGAACTCTAACTTTGAAGAGATGGTTTGAGCCACTCCGGGGATGGACTCCAGCCTGTAGCAAGGATACGCGCCGGGTGGTCATCCTCCAATGCTACCACACTGGCCGAAGCGTTGCCGACGACGATAGCGCGGGCGTGTTCCAGAGGCAGGCCCATATAGTAGGCAAGCAGCACCTTGATAACATCGTCATGCGTCACAAAGGCCGGACAAGGGCCGGTAGCTTCGAGACTGAGCCAGTGCTGCACGGCAGCAACCGCGCGCTTTTGCAGTTCGGGAAACGACTCCACCCCCGGCGGGACAATTGTTGGGTTGCGTAGAAAGGCGCGGCGCGCCGGGTCACGCGCCAGCAAGACATCGGCAATTTGTCCCGCCCAGGGGCCTGAGTTGAGGTCCATCAGTTCAGGCTCAAGCTGGATGGGCAACCCCCTGCCTTCGTCAAGATAGCGCGCAGTCTCAACGGCCCGTTCCAACGGACTGCTGATGATGGCGCTGATGGGCAGAGGCCGCAAGCCCTCCGCCAGTTGCGCGGCCTGCTCTCGCCCCAGAGCCGTCAACGAAATGCCGGGTAAATGGCCGGGCAGGCGATGCTCGACATTCCAGGTGGTTTGTCCGTGCCGGATCAGCAACACCAGGCGTTTCATCATCTCCATCTTTTCTAGTGCCTTATCTCCCCTGAAGAGGGGAAGAAATCCGGGCTATTCACATGGCGCATAGTCTCTTCTTCCCGTGCCCAGACGCGATAAGCCGCCTCGGCCACCTGTTCCGCGCACTCGTCGGGAATATGCAGGATGCCGTTGATATCCCCGTGCAACAGGTCGCCGGGCCGCACGCGCATCCCCGAAATGATGACTTCCTCGCCTACACTGACACAGATGGGGTTGCCATGCGAGACGACCAGCCCGGCGCAAAAATACTGGAAGCCGCCCAGCGCGCGCACCTCCCTCACGTCACGCAACCCGCCATCGGTAAGAATGCCAACCGCTCCCAGCCGTTTCATCGTCGTAGACATCACCTCTCCGGCATGACAGGAATGCAGGCGATCAGGGCCGACATCCTGCATAACCACAATAGCAGGTTTGGGGGCAGCCGCGAGCAGCTCGTACAGCCGGTTGAACCCGATACCCTCTCTCCCCTCGGTCGTGCTATCAACCGTGCAGGTGACGGCGTAGCCAACGGTCGGCGGCAGATCCGGGAAGATACAGCGAATATCGTAGCCAACATAGCCCGCGACTCGCGGGCGTACATTAAACGTCTCAATAGCATTAGAAATGGTCGGGCTATCAATGCGGCGCAGCGCGCTTAGCTGCTCATGACTCAGCTTGACAACCATGAAAAATATCCCTCCTGTATATAAGGCTTTTGCGGATAGGCTCGATCTCCCCGCTCCTGGATATTATACGCCCTGTGCAGCATTGATGTAGCTGCGCAGCAGCACAATAACATGGCGCGTCTAACCGATGTATACCTTTATGGCTATAAGAAACGCGGAGGATACCAGTATGCCTGAGAGTGTGGTACACTTATGCTAGCCAGGCAAGGGGACTTACTCCCCATCATAAACGCAGATGA
>CADDYT010000030.1 GCA_902810755.1 Chloroflexota bacterium | reverse complement strand
GAGGGTTCGTCCAGCAGGATCAGCTTTGGATCGAGCATCAGGCTGCGGGCAAATTCGACAAGCCGCTGTTGCCCGCCGGAGAGGCTGCCCGCCTTATCTTTCGCGCGTTCTCTGACTATAGGAAAAAGGTTCTCAACCTCTTTGAGGCGATTGCTCACCAGTGCGGGGTGGTTGAGGATATAGCCACCCAGGCGCACATTCTCCTGCACCGTCATATCGGTAAACAGGCTGTGGTTCTGCGCCACCTGCACAATGCCCAGCGAGAGTATCTGGCGCGGACTCAGGCCGACGAGGGAACGTCCATTAAAGACAATCTCGCCCAGGCGCGGCTTGAGCAGGCCGCTGAGGACGCGCAACACAGTGGATTTGCCCGCGCCGTTAGGGCCAACGATGCAGGTAATCGAGCCTTCCTGCACCTCCAGTTCAACGCCCTTGAGAACATCGCTGCCATCATAGCCGGCATAGATGTTGCGCAAATTCAGCATGGTTGTCATTGTTCTTTACCCTCCCAGGTAGGCATCCAGCACGTCTGGATTCTCGCGCACGGCTTCCGGTGGTCCCTCAGCGATCTTCGTGCCACGATGCATGACATTGACGGTATTGCAGAGCTTCATGACAAATTCCATATTATGTTCGACCACCAGGAAGGTCACGCCCTGCTGGTTGAGTTCGCGGATACGAGCGCCGATATGGTTAATCATAGTCGGGTTGATGCCACCGGCGGGTTCGTCCAGCAGGATCACTTTTGGCTCAGCAATCAGGATGAAGGCGAATTCCAGCAGCTTTTTCTGCCCGTAGGAGAGATTGGCCGCCGGGACATCTTTGAGACGGGTAATACCGACAAAATCGAGTAGCTCGATAGCCCGGCGCTGCTCATGCGAGGAACTCCAGCGGCTGAGCAGGCCCTTCAAATCGTTGCGCTGTGCCGCGACATGCATGTTTTCCAGCACGGTGAGGCGGGGAAAGATGCGCGTCAACTGGAAGGTGCGGCCAATGCCCATGGCAAACACTTTATCAGGCGAGGAGTTGGTGATGCGTCTGCCGTTGAACTGCACCTCGCCGCTATCCACGCGCTCATAGCCGGTAATGACGTTAAAGAGCGTCGTCTTGCCGGAGCCGTTGGGGCCGATGAGGCCTGTAATTTTTCCCTGTTCGACCGTAAGCGAGCAGGTATTGAGCGCCTGAATGCCGCCAAAGGCTTTCGAGACGTTATGCACTTCCAGAATGTTCACAGATTCACCTCCTTCACCCCTTCACTCGTTTCGGCCAGTGGCCGCCCTCCCTGATTACTGGCAGTCGGGTTGTCGTTGAGGGCAGGGGCAACGACCGGTTCAACGGTGTTGCTACGCGAGGCGCGCCACTGTGCCCACCGCTCGCTGATCGTCGGCACGATGCCGCGCGGCAGCAGAAGAATAATCACGATGAACAGTGCGCCATAAATGACCAGGTACCAGCCATTTTCGCCATAGATGAGCGTGAAGTATTGCTGTGTCGGCTCCAGGATGAGCGCGCCGATGATGGGACCGGAGAGCGTACCGAGACCACCCATGAAAGTCATCAAGGCAATCGCGACATCATAGAGCGGGTCAAAGACAAATGGGGGGAAGATGGCCTCGACGAAGTAGGCATTGAGAGCGCCAAGCATGCCAACGAAAAAGGCAGAGATGACGAAAGCAGTCAGTTTAGACGGCCCCGTCTTGACGCCTAAGCCCAGCGCCCGATCTTCATCGTCGCGGATGGCCAGCAGACCCAGACCATATTTGGAGTTGCGTACCCACCAGGAAACGGCCAGTGCCAGCAAGAGGATTGCCAGCGTGGTGTAGTAGAACGGCTCATTGTAGAAATCACCGCTCCACGTCGGGATAGGCAGGCTCAAGCCAGCGGAGCCGTTGGTAATCCCTCTCAGGTTATAGGCCAGCAACTGGAAGATGAAGAAAAAGGCAATGGTAATCACAATAAAGGTGTGCCGCCGCGTGCGCAGGGCGATGATACCAAGCGGGACGGCAAAGAGAGCGGCAACCAATCCCCCCAGCGGAATCAGAGAGAAGGGGGCATAGCCCGCCGGAATATGCCAGTCCTCGCAGAGAATAGCCATCACATAGGCCCCGGTGCCGAAGAAGGCAGCATGGCCGAGGGCGATGTAGCCGGTGTAGCCCGAAAAGATATTCCAGGCTGTGGCAGCCGCCGCGAACATCAGCGTAAAGACCGCTACAGTAGTGACCGCCGGGTTCGGAAACAGCAGCGGAAATGCAATGGCGAAGGCCAGCAAAATGAGCAATCCTGCGATTTTCACTACTCTCATTGTTTTCTTGCCTCCAGCTGCCCGAAAATGCCCTGCGGGCGAACCACCAGGACAATGACCAGTAAGATAAAGAAAACGGTACTTGACCAGACAGGCGACCAGACAACGGCAGTGACATCCTCTACCACCAGCATGAGCAGAGAAGCAACCAGCGCGCCGCGCAGGCTGCCCATACCGCCGAGAATGATGATGACCAGCAAGCGCGAGATCAGGTCATAGGCGCTGTTCGGGTTGAAACTGGTGGTGGCGCCGAACGCCATACCACCGGCTGCTGTCAGCGCGATGCCGATGCCGAAGGTAATCATGGAAACTTTTTCGACATCGATGCCAATCAGTTCCGCCGCCGTGCGATTCTGCATGGCGGCGCGCACGCTCTGCCCGAACTTTGTGCGGTACAGCAACAGGTAGAGGCCGGTGAGCAGGACGATGCTCAAGAGGAAGCCAAAGATATAGATATACGCCAGGTAAAAGCCGCCAATATTAATCGATGCGCCAACGTACCACGCATGGAGTTGTACGTAGTCGGTGCCGAAAATAAGGCTCAGTACCCCCTCGATAATCAATGCAATAGCAAACGTCACCAGGATTGAGAGCATGACGCGGTCGCGCTTGAGCGGGCGAATGAAAGCCCATTCGAGCAAGAGGCCAAGCAAAAACATGGCCGGCATAGTGATGAGCAGGCTCACAAACAGATCGATATGCCAGTACTGCTGCAACACATAGCTTAAGTAGCCGCCCAGGATCACGAGCGCGCCGATAGCAATATTGATGATCTCCATCACGCCAAAGATGAGGGTCAAGCCGGATGACATGAGGGCATAGATACCGCCTGTCAATATTCCCGTGATAATTGCTTCAACGATGATATTCACGACAAAACCTTTCTCGCATCTCCCTCTTCAAATTCGCTCACCTCACGATTTACGCATACCCATTACAGTGATTACGATACCCGTAGGGTACCGATTGATCGGCCTGTGATGACGAGGCCAATCAATCGGCGCTGCGCACAATCAACTGCGCGCCTACGGAAAACTGGCTACAGTTGCGCGATTACGGCCACGCTGGTTTCGGGAACTCTGCGACGTTGCTACCGGCGGCGGAAGCGGGATAGATGGGAACGTACTGCCCCTTCTGCCACTGGAACAGGTAGGCAGAGGCATCAACATTCTGGCCGGTCGAGTCGAACTTCACAGGCCCCTGCACGCTCTGGAATGTGTCGCCAGAGTGCAATTCCTGGATGAGCTTCGCGTTGTCGACAACCCCGATCTTCTCGATAGCCTGCTGTACTACCTGGCCGACAGAGTAACCCTCGGCTACATCCGCGCTGATATCGCTGGCCGTGCCACCGTATTTGGCAATGTAGGCTTGAACCATCTGGGCATTGCCGGGAACGTTGACTCCCGGCCACCAGTCGTTGGGTACCATCACGCCTTCAGCCGATTGCGCTCCGCCGACTGCCTTGATAAACTCAGCGCCCTGATCGGGTCCGGCAGTCGCAACGATTGCCTCAGGATTGTAATGCTGCTGCTTTTCGGCCTGGATAAAGGCAGTGATGTCAGGCAGCATAGTCCCGAAGATATTGATCTGTGCATGAGAGGCAATCACCTTCTGGATGATAGGCGTGTAGTCCGTAGTCTCTGCCGGGTAGACCTGGTAGGAGACGGTCTTGACGCCGCCCTGCTCCAGCAACTGCCTGGCCTTGTCAACCTGCGGCTGCGTGAACGGGTCGTCCTCGGTCGCGTAGGCAGCAGTTGTCGGGCGCTGCGAGGCAGGGAGCGCGAGAATGTACTGCGCGAAGCTGACCAGGTTATTCTCAACGGGCAGCGAAACGTCGAACACGTTGTTCAAGCCGCGAGTGAAGACAGAAGGGCCGCCGCCCGCGCCCTCTACCATTGCATAACCATAGCGGTTCGCGACGACCGAAGCGGGCTTCGTCAAGAGGGTGGAGTATGGTCCAAAGACCAGGTCCACTTTGTCAACGGTAATCAGCTTCTGATAGTTGGTTGTGACCTGATCGGGGCTGCTGGCATCCGAGAGGATATCCAGCTTGACCTGGCGACCAAGAAGGCCGCCGTGTGAGTTCACATAATCGGCCCAGAGCTGATAGCCTCGCTCGAACGCCTTCCCGTCATCAGAGAAGTCGCCCGAAAGAGAGAGAGAAGTGCCGATCAGGATGGGCGTTTTGGGCTGATTGGTGCCGCCCGTCGTGGGCGTCTGCCCGCAGCCTACCAAAAATAGCAGGATTACGAAAAGGCTGGTGCCGATACTGAGCATATTTGTCAGTCGGCTGCTGTGTCGTCCATACATGTTTTTGCTCTCCTTGTGTGTTCTGGCACAGTTGCCAGTGCTTCGACGGTAGAAGTACGTTTTTCTGAGAAGCATTCCTCACATCCGCTTCTCAGCATGTCGGGAAAACTAACCAAGAAGGGCTAATGGCTCCTCCAGCATCTCTGCCAGCGTCGCCAGGAATTGCGCCCCGCGCGCGCCATCGACTGCTCGATGATCGCACGAGAGCGTGAGCAGCATCATGGGCTGTACCGATGGCTGGCCATCCAGCGGGATGACCCGTTCGGCGATGCGACCCACCGCCAGGATGGCGACCTGCGGCGGGTTGATGACCGCGTTAAAGGCATCCACGCCGTACATACCCAGGTTGCTAATGGTAAACGTACCCCCACTGAGATCCTGTGGCCGGAGTCTTCCCTCCTGCGCACGCGCCACCAGTTCGCGACGGCGGCGTGCAATCTCGCTCACTCCCAGCCCATCCGCGTGAGAAATCACCGGGACAACCAGCCCCGCGCGGCTTCCTTGCCCGCTTCCATCCATCCCGGTGGCCACAGCCAGCCCTATATTGATCTGCTCGTTGAGCGTGAGGCGATCCGCGTTCCAGGTCGCGTTGAGTCGCGGATGGAGCCGCAGAGCAGTTGCCACCGCCTTGACCAGCAGATCGCTATAGGTCACTTTTTCGATTGATCGCTTCTGCGCCAGTTCGCGCCACGCCATCAGCCGGTTGGCCCGCACCTCGCGTACAAGATAAAAGTGCGGCGCGCTCGTCCAGCTCTGCGTGATGCGTTCGGCCATCACGCGCCAGCTATGGCTGACCGCCAGTTCCTGACCACCTCCCGTGCCTCCCGTGCCTCCCATACCTTCCACGCCTGTTACCGTTGGCTCTTCACCCACCTCGACCGGAAGCGGGGCCGATGTGGCAACGGACACGGCAGTCGGCTCCTCCACCTGTGGCGCATTGAGTACATCTACGCTGAGTACCGCGCCACCTGGTCCACTGCCATGTATGGTAGCCAGTTCCTTCTGTTGCTCTCTTGCCAGCCGCCGCGCCTTCGGCGATGCAGCGGGCAAGCGCGGACTAACGCTAACAGTGGCTGCTACCGTTTTTTCCCGATCACCAATATATGTTAGCACATCAGCTTTCTGAATGCGCCTCCCCGACGGCGTAATCAAGCGCAAGTCCAGATGATGCTCGGCAGCGATGCGCGAGGCCAGGGGAGTTGCAGCAACGATGGGCGCGCCATTATCCCTGCCTGAAGACGTTGCCACGCCTTCTTGAGCCGTCCGGGCAGGAGCGGCAGCGGTCCCATTTTCATTGCCTATCGGCGCCGGAATTCCCGGTTGAGCAATGGTACTTCTGGGGGATGCCTCGCCGGGGGCAAGAATCTGTGCGATGACCTGTCCGACGGGAACCTCATCTCCGGCGGCTGCCGCAATACCGCTCAGGATGCCGTCCGCCGCTGCCTCAATCTCGACCGTTGCCTTATCGGTCTCAACTTCAAGCAGCGGCTCGCCCTTTTTGACAGCCTCGCCCTCGGCTTTGAGCCAGCGCACAATCAGGCCCGTCTCCTGTGCCATGCCCAGCGCGGGCAGAATAACGTTTGTTGCCATCTCTGCCTAGCTTCCCATTGTTGGCACAGCCGCCGTCGATTGCGCACCATGCAGGGGCGTTCCCTGCATGCTCAGGTCGGCGAAACTGCCGTAGCCGTTGTTGTTCAGGTTCGATTGCGTCTCGCGTGTGGTGGGCAGCGGGCCGTTGACGGTGTAGTAGCGCACGCCGGCGACCAGCAATTGCTCGGCGGGGAAGCGCGTGATGACCTCGCAGCCATCCTTCGTCACCACCAGTTGCTCCTCGATGCGTGCGGCGGTCCAGCCATCGCTGGCGGGCCAGAAGGTTTCCAGCGCGAAGACCATGCCCTCCTGAATGACCTCTGGATGGTCGAGCGAGACGAGGCGGCTGAAGACCGGCTTTTCCCAGATAGAGAGGCCCACGCCATGCCCGTATTGCAAAGCAAAGGCCGCCTCTTCGTCCGGGAAACCAAATTCCTGCGCCTTCGGCCACAGCCTGACGATATCCGCCGTCGTGACGCCGGGGCGAATCTCGCTGATGGCGCGGTCGAGGATGTCGCGGCAGCGTTTGTAGGCATCGACCATCGATTGCGAGGCGCTGCCGATGGCGAAGGTGCGGTAGTAGCAGGTACGATAGCCGTTGTAGCTGTGCAGGATGTCGAAGTAGGCCGGGTCGCCGGGGCGCAGCACGCGGTCGCTGAAGACGTGCGGGTGCGGGCTGCACCGCTCGCCGGAGATGGCATTGACGCCCTCGACATGCTCCGACCCCAGGTCATACAACACCTTGCTGACAAGGCCAACGCACTCATTTTCGCGGAAGCCGGGCTTCATGGCGCGGTAGAGTTCGTCATAGGCGGCATCGACCATCATACAGGCGGTGGTCAGCAGGGTGATCTCATCCTGCGTCTTGATGAGTCGAGCCTGCTGCATCAACTGCTGCCCATCGACAACCTTGATGCCCTCTTTTTGCAGGGCAAACAGGACAGGCAGTTCGATAGCATCCACGCCGAGGGGTTCGTTGAGCAGGCCGCGCTGCTCCAGTTCGACGCGAATCTTGTGCGCCACGTCCTCGGCGCGTCCGGCCTCCGGCAGCATGGCCCCGCGCAACGTGGAGATACCGGCGCGGGAACGCTCGCCCAGCCAGGGGCAGTACAGTTGATGGTGGCGGGCGGCGGAGCCAAAGTCCCACATAATCGGCTCGTCGTCCTGCGGCAACAGGCTGAAGCGCGCCAGCTTATCCATCGCCCACGTACCGATATGCGTGGCGGTGATGTAGCGAACATTGTTCATGTCAAAGCAGAGCAGCGCGCCCAGTTCCGATTCTTTCAGCAGTTTCTTGATGCGATTGAGCCGCTCGGTGCGCAACCGTTCAAAATTGACTCGTTCTTCCCAGTCTACACCCATCAGGCCATAGGTCTTGAGTGCCATGATTCTGCTCCTTCCGTTTGCGGTCTCTATACGCGCCCACAGAGCGTTTTTGCCAGTTGGACGACAGCGTCGGGCGTGGGGACGGTCTGGTCTTCCAGCACGGGCGAGAAAGGTACCGGCACGTCCATTGCGCCCATACGCTTGACCGGGGCGTCCAGGTAGTAGAACGCGCCCTCGGCGATAATGGCCGCCAGTTCCGCCGTGACGCCGTAGCGTTCGTAGCCCTCGTCCATGACAATGGCGCGGCTCGTCTTTTTCGCCGATTCTATCATGGTCTTCTTATCCAGCGGATAGGTGGTGCGCGGGTCGATAACCTCCGCGCTGATGTCCAGTGCGGCCAGTTGATCGGCGGCGGCGAGGGCAACCTGCACCATGCTGCTGGTGGCAACGATGGTGATATCCGTTCCCTCGCGCTTGATATCGGCGACGCCGAAGGGGATGCTATAGTCGCCTTCAGGCACCGGCCCCTTAAGCTGGTACATCATCTTATCCTCAAAGAAAATGACCGGGTTCTCGTCGCGAATGGCCGTTTTGAGCAGCCCTTTGGCGTCGTAGGGCGTCGAGGGCAGCGCCACCTTGAGGCCGGGGATATGGCTGACCCAGGCGTGCAGGCTCTGGCTGTGCTGGGCGGCGCTGCGCCGGGTCGCGCCCAGCGTGGTGCGCACGACCAGCGGCACCTTGAGCTTGCCGCCGGACATATAGTGGACTTTCGCCGCCTGATTGACGATCTGATCCATTGCCAGGCCCAGAAAGTCGCCGAACATGATATCGACTATCGGGCGCATGCCGGTCATGGCCGCGCCCACGCCCATGCCGGTGATACCCGACTCGGAGATAGGGGTATCGATGACGCGCTGCGGGCCAAATTCTTCTACAAGGCCGGAAAGCACTTTGAAGGGGGTGCCGGCCTCGGCCACGTCTTCACCCATGATGAAGACGCGCGGGTCGCGGCGCATCTCTTCAGCCAGCGCCTCGCGAATGGCCTGCGCTAGCGTGATCTCACGCACGGCTCTGCCGGTCTGCTGGCTGCTCAGTATGTCAAGCGTAGACATCTTGCACCACCTCTTCCGGCTCCGGGTAGGGAGCTTGCAGGCCAAATTCGACGCCCGCCTTCACCTCGGCCTGCACGCGCTGTGCGATCTGCTCAAAGCTCTGTTCGTCGGCCATGCCCTGCTCGATCATCCAGTCGGCCAGAATCTTCAACGGATCGCGCTGCGTCTTCCAGTATTCTTCCTCCTCTCTGGAGCGATAGTATGCACGCTGGATGTCGCCGACGTGGTGGCCGTAGTAGCGGTAGGTATTGCAGAGCAAGAAAGCCGGGCCTTCGCCCCGCCGCCCCCGCTCGACCAGACGCGAGGCGGCGGCATAGACGGCGCGCACATCCTGCCCGTCCACCTCCTCAGCCGGAATGCCAAAGGCCCTGGCCCGAGCGCACATGTCGCCCGCCGTCGTCTGGGAATTGTGGGTGTACTCGTTGTAGAGATTGTTCTCACAGACGTAGATGACCGGAAATTTCCAGAGCGAGGCCATGTTCATCACTTCGTACAGCACCCCCTGCCCCAGCGCGCCATCGCCGAAGAAACAGACGACAACCTGATCGCTGCCGCGCATCTTGATCGACATGGCCGCACCGGTGGCGATGCCCGCGCTGCCGCCAACGATGGCGTTGGCTCCCAGATTGCCTGTGTCCTGGTCGGCAATATGCATGGAACCGCCTTTGCCTCGACAGTAGCCGGCCTCCTTGCCCAGCAGTTCGGCATACATACGATCCACCGAGGCACCCTTCGCCAGGCAGTGACCGTGACCACGATGCGTGCTGGTGATGTAGTCGTCGTTG
This sequence comes from Chloroflexota bacterium, assembly GCA_902810755.1. Next base: position 43,632 of record CADDYT010000030.1, on the reverse strand, counting down.
CGTAATGCGGAGCAGACGCCAACGGCTACGGCCTCCTCACCCGAATAGAGGTGGGCGAGTCCTGGCATCTTCGCGCTCAAATAGAGTTCGTTGACATGCTCCTCAAACAGGCGAATCTTGAGCATCAACTCGTACATACGCAGCCAGCGTGCGCGCTCCGCCCCGACAGGCTCAACCTCCTGCTCGGGACGAGTTGTTTGGGATTGCGACATGTTGTTCTCCGTTGATAGAAAAAGGGTCATACGGACTCTCGTAGGCGCCGATTGATCGTGCGCCCTGCCGACTGATCGGCAGAACGCACAGCGCGGCTAAAACGGGCCGATCAATCGGCATCTACGAGCTTTCATTCTCGTCTTTTGTTGTCTTCTGCGTATTCCAGCCGGACAGACGGGCAAGCACTTCGTAGGTGATGGCAAAATCTTTCTTTGCCAGCCCCAGCGCGCGAGCAGCAGTGAGGAACTGGTTGCTGATGGCGGTGGTGGGCATGGCGACATCCAGTTCACGGCCCATTTCCAGCGCCAGCAGCATATCTTTCTGCATCATGTTGACATCGAACCATGCCTCTTCCGGCATATTGAGAATGAAGGGGGCGCGATACTTCAACGATGGCGAGGCGACGGCGCTGTTGAGCATGGCTTCCATGGCTACTTCACGGGGGATGCCGCCCTTTTCGGCCAGCAGCAGGCCCTCAGAGAAAGCCATAAACTGCACCTGCAAGCTGAGATTAATGGCGATCTTCAGCAGTACGGCCTGCCCGTTGCCGCCAACATAGTTCACCTTCGGGCCGATATGCAGCAGAATGGGTTTGACGCGCTCGAAAGCCGCCTGCTCGCCGCCAACCATGATGGAGAGATTGCCCTGTTCAAGAGTGAGGATACTGCCGGAGACCGGCGCGTCGAGCATCTGCGCGCCCTTTTCAGCCACCTGTGCCGCCAGTTCCCGTGATTTGTGGGGGCTGACGGTACTCATATCAATGAAAATTTTGCCCGGCCCCAGACCGGCCAGAATGCCGTTGGAACCGCTGAAAACGTCTTGCAGGGCGGCAGTGTTGGTGACCATCGTGAAGACCACATCGGCCTTCTCCGCCACTTCGCGCGGCGAATTCCCCCACTGCATCCCGGCCTCTAACAGCCACTGCGCCTTCGCCCTGGTACGATTGTAGCCGACGACGGTCTCGCCCGCGTCCAGCAGGCGCTTGACGATGCGGCTTCCCATCGCACCGAGGCCCACAAAGCCAAGAGTAGTCATAAGAATACACTCCTGAAAATATTTCGATCAATGCCCTACCGCAAGCCAGCGCGCCCTATCCCAGGCCACCCGCAAGGGATGGCCCTGCTCTATTGCGGCTGTTCGTGCCGCTTATGGGATAGTGCGCGCTGGCCTGTTCAACCGGGATATTACGCTTTCGAGTCCATACTGGCATCCTCGCGTACCTGCCGCAGGTGGGCATGCATTGCCTGGCGAGCCGCTTCAGGATCGCGACGAATCACCGCATCCAGTAGACGTTTGTGGTGGAACTGGCCGTGTTCCGGGCCGCCTTCGACCGCAAAAATCTGCTTGCGCTGCTCGCTGAGCAGGTCGACGATGGAATCGACGAGCCGGAGAATGAGAACGTTCTGCGTGCCTTTAGCCAGGGCGCGGTGGAAATCGTTATCGGCGGCGATATAGGCGTTGGCGTTGGTCAGGTTGTTGTCCATGATCTCCACAGCCTCGCGCATCGCGGCAATCTCCTCTTCTGTGGCCCGTGCCGCCGCCAGAGCAGCAATTTCGGGTTCAAGAATCTCGCGCACCTCCACCAGATTCTGCGACCCATTTGCCTGGCCGACGCTCAACATGAGGTCCAGCGAATGCTTAACCGCCCGCGACGTGCCATCGATGACGATGGTTCCTCGCCCCGGTCGCATATCCACCAGCCCTTTTTGCGCCAGCGTTTTCATCGCCTCGCGCACCGCTGTGCGACTGACATGAAATTGCTCACCCAGTTCGCGCTCGCTGGGCAGCCGATCGCCGCTACGCAACTCGCCGCTCAAAATGCGCCGCTCGATTTGCTCCACAATTTGCTCAAAAACCTTGCTCGGCTGCACCGGTGTATAATCCAATGGAACGTTCTCGCTTTTCTCCAAACCTGGTTGGTATGATGAACAGACCAAATACATTTCCTGCTGTTATGAGAATACTCAACAAATCTCTTTTTGTCAATCCTTTTTCCGACTTTTTTGGAGATATGCAAAAAAAGGGTCAGGGGAGAGGATTTGCTCAGGCTTCCTGTTTCAACTGCTCGTTTTCGCGGCGCAGCACGCTATTTTCGTAGCGCAGCACATCTATCTCGTGCCTGAGATGGCTGTTTTCGCGCTCCAACTCCTCGTATTGCTGCTCACGGTAATCGAGGCGGCGGCGCAGTTCCTGGTGCTGATACTTGCTATGCTCCAGTTCTTCCACGCGCAGGTCGTGTTCCTGGTTAGCATGTTCCAGTTCTTCCTGCAAACGCTGGTTATCCTCTTGTGCCATCGCGATCTGTATCCGCAAGTTGCGCACCTCCATCTGGTGCGCTTCGTGCTGGTTGCGCAGGTCGCCGAGCAACTTCTGAATATAGACACCGTAGCGCCAGCCGAGCAGGGCAGTGGCAAGATCGGCTTCCAGGTTTTTTGTGCGCAGGTCGAGCAGGGTAGAAACATCCCAGTGACCCCCTGCCAGCAAGCCGCCGAGCGCGCGCAGGGCCACGTTGAGCATGGCCGGGTCTTGCAGCATCTCCGGGCGCGCCGTGACGCCATAACCATAGCTGCTGATATTTCTAACGTACTCGGTGACACTCTGCGTCGGCTCAAGCATAGCCAGAATAGCCACGACGGAAGCGCGCAACTCCTGCGTCGCCTGCTGGTCACGCAGGATAGCTTCCAGCGTCCCCGTCGCGCTTTTACCCAGCAGCAGGAACGCCTGAATGATCTGCTCGCTATATTCCCGCTGCTCATACAGCGCCTGCACCAGGTAATCCACCACATCCGGGCTGCCGATGAAGAGCAGCAGGGAGAGGATGCGCAGCAATGTGCGCTCGCCGCCCTGTTGCTCCACACTTTTGAGCAGCGATGGAATCATCTCCTGCTCTTCAAGCGCCAGCTTCGACTCGGTATGGATGCGCTCCAGCAGCAGGGCAACGGCCATCGCCACGTCCTGAGGCTGATCGCTCGTCAGGTTCCAGAGCAGCCTATCCTGTATGACCGGAGTGGGCATCTGGTTCAGGATGGAGAGAGCGGCTTCTCGTCGGGGCGCGTTGCTGGTGTCGCTGGAAGCAGCCCAGATAAAGGGCAGAGCGGGCGCGCCAATATGTATCAAAATACGCTGTGCGGCTCTGGCAATGGACGGGTCGGCATCGGTGATCAGATTTCCGACGCTCTGTACTGCCGGGGCGCCAATTTTCACCAGGGTGCGTTCCGCGCCCCACTGCCGCCCCGGCTCGCGCAGGGCGTGCAGCAATTTCTCCAGCACGTCGTCCGCTTTCTCATCCTCGCTTTCGAGGCGCACCAGAGCCTCAGAGACGCCCTCGACCAGATGGGCGTCTTCCAGACCGGCCATGAGGCCGGGCAGGCTGACATCGGCCAGTGGCCCGGTCAGGGCATCAAGCAGGACTTCGCGCGCCTGCGGTGACAGGTTGCTGCCAAAAAGTTGCACCACGCGATCAATGGTCTCCGGCCTCTGTCGCACCAGGGCCACGATCACCCGGCTCGCGTGTTCCTGCACCTCAAGATTATTTGCTGTCAGGCTGGCAAGCAGGGGGTCAAGCACATCCGGGCCAAATTGCGGCAGGATGGACGCGGCAACGGAGTCGCGCGCGGGGTCGTCGAGCAGGGAGACCAGAGGCGCAATGGCTTCTGGATATTTCAGCAGTAAAGCAGAGACAACCCGCTGCCAGGTCGGACGATCCAGCACCTCAAGCAAGGCGGGAACGATGATCGCGCCGGGAATGGCATCCAGCGCCTGGTGAATATACGCATTGACGCGGGTATCTGTATCCAGCAGGTGATTGACCAGCGTCTGCGCGGCTTCCTGCCCCTGCTCGCTGAAGATGCGCACGAGCTGGTTGGCCAGCGTATCGCTGCCGGTTGCCATTGCCGCCATCAATGCCTCACCGGGAAAAGGGGCCATGCAGAGGATAGCGCGGCGCGCCCGCTCTTGCAGCTTCGGTTCCTGCCAGCTCTCCAGCGCGGCCAGTACAGCAGGCAGGGCCAGTTCGCCAAGCTGGCCGAGAGAGGTGATAGCTTCCTCGTATAGCTGTGCCTGTGGCTGCTCTAGCATGCTCAGCAATGGCGGCACCACCTGCTGATCGGGAATGCGCCCCAGTGCGCGAATGGCTGCTATGGTCAGCAGGGGTTCCGGCTGTGGCGTTTGCAGGAAGGAGACGAGGGCCTCGATGGAGCGCGCATCGGGAACCTCTTCCAGCACTTCAACGAGCAGGCGCGTGCGTTCCGGCACAACGGGATGCAGGTGAGAAACAACCGGCTCGACGACCTCGCTGCCTATCGAGATCAACACCTGAGCGGCACGTCTGGCCACCAGAGCGTCGGGGCTGGTGGTGACAAGGTCAATCAGGCCGAAAATGCTGGCAGGGGCAAGAGCGGCAAGGGCAGCCGCCACCTGCTGCTGCACGGCAGTTGATGGGTCGGCTACCAGTTGTAGTAAGGTCGGCAGTGCCTGCCGGTCGCGACCGCCTTTCAGCACTTCGACAATGCGCACGCGCACCGCGTTGGGCGGCTGCGTCTGCAAATACGACAGCAGGGATGGTGTTGCCGCCGGGCCGATTGCCAGCAAGACCTGCACGGCGTTATTTGCCTGCGTGTCATCAGGTGCGGCCAGCGTCTGGATCAGCAACTCAAGCGCCTTCGCTCCCCGGCTCGTCTGTTGCTGCCCCTGCCATACCAGCAACTCGCCCGCCTTCTGTTGCAGCGCGGCGGCAGAGGCATAATTGCCGCTCAGCAGGGTGAGCAGCACGGTCAGGACATGCTGGTATTGCGCGGGCGTGAGCTGGCGTTCCTCCCTGGTCTCCTGAAGGAAGCGCAGCAGAACTTCCAGCACAATGACCTGTGCCGCCTCTTCTGTGGGAGCAGGTGCGGAATTTTCCAGCAGAGGCAGGATATGGCGCAGGGTGCGTTCCGGGCCGGGACGAATCAGCGCGTGCATGGCGGCCCTGCTAATCGATTGTTCGGCGGAGCGCAGGAAAGGCAGGATGAGTTCTATCGCTTTCGGCGTACCCGCGCGGCCAAGAATCTGAATGGCGGCGACGCGCAGACGCTCGCTCCTGCCGCCGCCGGGCTGGCTCAAAGCGGCGGCGCGCTCCACTACCGCATCACCGAAGCGCCCCAGCACCACCAGCAGGCTCCTGACCTGCGCATCATACGATTGCTTGTTGACGATATCGACAAGGTAGTCACACAGCAGGCGCGGCACAATCTCGTGATCGAGCAATTCAATGAAACTGGCGCTGCCCGTGATGGTGAGCAGCAACGGCAGTGAGGAGTAGATTTCCGGGCCGCCATGTTGCGCGCACAGCGTGCAGAGCCGGGCAAGACTCTCCCGCGCTGCCTGGGACTGCATGACTTTTGCCAGCGCCTCTTCCATCCCTTTCGGCAGCATGACCGGGGCCAGCGTTGCCGTTCTTACGTGCGGCACCACATCATAGACACCGGCGGCGACAAGGCTCAAGGCCAGCGCGGGCAGCAGCGCGGGTCCACTGCGCCCGGCAAGCTGTAAGCGCGCCGCCAGCGCAAGGGGATTATCGACAAGGCCCGCCCACAGGGCGACCGGGCCGCTCCATCGCTCAACATCCATCAGAATGTCTGTGCGCAGCCAGGATTGATTGCCCTGCACCTGAGCAGCGAGCGCGAAGTATTCGGCGATAAAATATTCCGCAAACAGCACATGCGCAAAGCTCAGGACGCCATCAGGGGTGAGAACGAGCAAACCTGCATCCAGCGCGAACTGCACCAGCAGCGGCACATCATCGGCGGCAAAAGAGAGTATCTGTTCTGTCGCGCCGGTTCTGAACGGATATGGAGTGGGATGTTCGTCAAGCCACGCCTGCAGCGCATCCGCCGTTTCGCTGCCCTCAGCCAATGGAATGGCGTTGAGGTTCCCTGCGCGGCGGGCAACGTAGGCCAGCCGCCCCAGGAAATCGAGCAGGCTGCGCGCTGCCGGAGCCTGCTGTTTCCACGCGGCTCGCTGCCGTTCAATCGTCTGCGCAACACAGGCACGCAATAACGCGCCGCGCGTATCCAGTTGCCGCATCTGCCTGACGCCCACCTGATCGACTACTTCTACCAGGCAGGAGAGTAGCAACGGACTGGTACAGAGCGTCTGCAAACGACTGGAGGTTATGACCTGCATGACCTGCCCTACCGTATGCTGCCAGGGACGAGCGGCGTTGAGCGAGGCCTTTTCGATGAACGCGCGCATCTGCTCCTCATCCAGAGGTTGAAGCTCCAGCCGCTCCAACCTGCCATCCTGCACCAGTTGTACCAGCGATGCCTGCGCGCGATAGACTTCCTCACGGCATGCCAGTACCATACGATTATCGCCCTGGCGTATCTCTTCCACCAGCTCATCCACAATCAACGACCGGGACTCGGCGTCAACTTCATCGAGGCCGTCGCAGAGCAAAAGCAGGCGTCCTTTCTCGCTCAGTCGTTGCAAAAACGGGCCGAGGTGCGTGAGGCCGGGCAGCTTGGTTTCGCGCAGGAAATCGACGATGGTCACGACGGGAGATAACAGTTGCCCGGTCTCCGGGTCAGTTTGCAGGTGAGCCTTGAGGTAGAGAGCGTAGTGGGGCAACGGCACGTAAAGGGGAATGCGTTCGCGTCTCTTGCCCCGGCGATCTTGCGCGCTTTGATACAGGTATTCGCGCAGAGCCATCGTCTTGCCCATGCCCGGCTCGCCGGAGAGTAGCCAGAACGTATCCGGCAGGAGCAGATCAGCGACAGGAGCAGGCTGCACGGGGTTCGCAGAGGAATTCTGGGGCTGCGCCGGTACAGCATGCGCCAGGGAAATGTAGCGCCGGTGATATGGTTCCTGGGCGCCTGCCGCTTCGCGCAGATAAGCGGCAATGGCGCGGGGCCGGGCCAGCAGCCAGAACAGCAGGCTAAAGACGACCAGAGCCACAACGAAAGCGATCAGAAACGCGGGTGTATGCAAGAGCGTCGTCAGTAAAACAAGTAACTGGCTCAGAGCCGGGCCGCTGGCATGGGACAGCCTGAGAAGCCAGATAATGAGAATGACGAGGCAGGCCAGGAGAACAGTCATCCCCGCTCCCACTAGCACGCTGGCAAGCGCACGCGGCGGCCTTTGCCGCTTCGTAGAAATCGCAGATTGTGGCACGCTGAGCATTTTCAGCAGGTTCCCTTTCAGCAAAGTTCACATACCTGTGGACACAGTATAACGCACACCCGCAATTTGAACAAGCAGTACGATATTTTCGCCTTTTTGCATAAAGCTATTCTAAGAGAAGAGACGCACACAGGAAAAAGATTTTAAATTTCTCCCTGTGACATACTGTACACAGAGAAAAAGGGCGCAAATTGTGAGTTATTTCACAGCTTTTCCGGGCATAATCTGCTTGACTGTACAGGTTAAAGTCCTTGACAGTTACAACTCATGCGTGCAAGCCGTTCATTATATGGATGACTTTACGGCTGCTCGCTTCAAACGAAGTACTATCTCTCCTGCCAGTATCTGTGATGTAAAAAAGAGGTGTTTATGGACGAGCCAACGCCCCGGCGCTCAGCGGAGCAACCGGATCACAACAATGATAGGGAAGTTCAACGCAAAACGCGCACCATCCCGTCTCGCCATCCGACTTCCAGCGTTCTGGAACGGCCTTCCGCCCCGCCCCGGCTCATCCCGGCAGTTGCCGCCAGTATCGCGGAGATGGAAACACAACAGAAAACCGCTCACGACCATCCTGAGCTACAGGCTGCAATAGCAGACCCCGTAGAGGCGCAATCAACGGGGCCTGTCGTTCAGTCGCCGGAGGCTACCGCTACGAGAGCGGCAGAGGCAGAGGCGGAAGACACCCGACAGGAAGAGAACTTCGCGCTGGCAGCCATATCGACTATCAAACTGCCAAAAGCCATGCCACCCGTGCCAGAAACGGTACCGGCTGTAGAGCCAGTTCGCAGCCAGGGAGCAACAACCGTCTTCCCGCGTCGGCAGGCTGTTCTCTTCATTGCCCTGCTCTGCATCCTTGTCTTCAATGCCACCAACCTGGGCTTCACCCAGTTTATTGGCCCGCAGGGATGGTCCTATGTGCTGGCTGGCCCGTCCAGTAGCAACAACAATGTCCTCGACAAGATCAAACAGCAACTGCACGCGACACCTACCGCGGAGACAACGGCGACGCGCGGAACGCAAATAACTCCTCAACAGTACATCAACCTGATTGTGCAGAATATGACGCTAGATCAGAAGATTGGCCAGATGATGCTGGTACAATTCGTTGGCCCGGAATATTCCTATGACATCAGCACCATGATTAGCCAGTACGATATCGGGGCAGTCCTGCTTTTCACGGCCAATAACAACATTATCAGCAAGCCACAGCTCACCGGGCTGATTCAGCAGATGCAGAAAAACAGCGCGGTGCCGTTGATTGTCGCCATCGATCAGGAAGGCGGCCTGGTAGATCGGCTGGCAAAGCTGGATGGGCCGCGTCCCTCGGAGACGACCATTGGCGCGACCAATGATCCCAGCCGCGCGCGGGAAGAAGGCGCGCAGGACGCGCAGGACCTGGCTTCATACGGCTTCAACCTGAATCTGGCCCCGGTAATCGATGTGAACTCGGTATACAACCCGCAACTGTACATGCGCACCTACGGCAACAACCCGGCGCTGGTGACGCGCATGGCGAGCGCGTATCTTCAGGGCCTGCAACAAAGCGGCAAGGTACTTGGCGCGTTAAAACATTTCCCCGGCCTGGGCGATGTCAGTACGGACCCGCATCTTGGCTTGCCGCGCCTCACGCGCCCTCTGGACCAGCTCGACGCCATTGACTGGGCGCCGTATCGCACGTTGATCGCCCAGGGCAATGTCCACGCTGTGCTGGTCACGCACGAAATCGTGCAGGCAGTCGATCCCACAACGATCTCATCGCTCTCCTATAAAGTTGTGACCGGAATACTGCGCGACCGCCTGGGATTTCAGGGGGTCATTATTACCGATAGCTTGACAATGGAAGGGATTAGCGCCTACTATACAGAGGCGCAGGCAGCAGTCATGGCCATTCAGGCAGGCGACGATCTACTGATGGGCGCCGCAACTCCATCCGATGTCGCGGCTATGGTTGAGGGCATCAAACAGGCAGTCAATAACGGGCAGATCAGCCAGCAGCGCATCGATGACTCGGTGCGCCGCATTCTGATGCTGAAGTATCAAATGGGGTTGCTGCCTTTGCCGACCAGTTAGAAAGAAAGCGTATGTTACACTCAAGCACGGAGAATATCGAACGCGAAAAACTCTGGACAATCCTGACAATCGCTCTGATCGTTGTAGAGACGCTGCTGGTGACGCTGGCGCTGGTACCGGCGCAGCTCTGGACGCGCCTGTTGCCACAATCGAGCAGCGCGGCCCTCGACGGGCCATTTCCCGCGCCCATCGCCCCCGTCATTACCGCCTTGCTCTATCTGTTGCCCGTCGCCATCGGCTACCTGACGCGCAACTGGCAGCGCGCCCTGCTCTACGCGACGCTGCCCGCGTGGATTGGCCTCGGCCTCTTCGTCATTGCTGCCACCTTCAAAGTCGGCACATTCTACCTCATCTCCGCCGATCACGTGACCGCCAACGTCAGCATCCTGGAACTTTTTGCGGCACTGGGGGGAATTGGCTGGCTGGGGCGTTCACTCTATAAAGTGAATTAGCTTATTGCAATCCCGGACAGGAAGCCAGGAAATGGTCTGATACCGACCATTTCCCCCTGGAGAAAGTATACCTGTCAGGATCGAGAAAGGCGCCGACACATCGGTGTAGTTCCAATGGGCTAGAGAAACAGGATATGAAACAAGAGAATATACGAAACGGACAATCTGTGTTATGCTGAGACCGTTACGGCTGGTACGGCTGGTGACCGGCCAGTTAGAGGATAACAGGTATATCGCGCCATCAGAGGCGGCGAACGGGAGTGTAAGAGAAGTGGGAGATGTCAACAAATTCCAACATATGGAAGGTATGCTCTCGCCGGTTGCCAGTGAGACGCTGGTGGAACCTGCCCCCGAAGCCGAAAACGGTAGCAAGAGCGGCAAACTGCCGGGCAGTGAGGTAGAGGCACGGCACCTGCTGAGACGCACGCCCAATAGCTACCTGCTCAACCAGATATATGGACTCTGGGTCTTTATTTCCCTCTTCCTGCTCACCGTCATCGTCACACGCAAAGTCTCCGTTGTGGAATACGGAGTCTACGCGGTAGTGATGGCCGCGTTCAACACCATCGCCTATATTGTGGCCTTTGGCCTGGAAGACGCCACGACAACGTTTGTGCCGCGCGTCTTTGCCGAGCATGGGCGAGCATCTGCCGCCAATCTAATACGGCGCCTGCTCGCGTTACGCATTGTCATCCTGAGCGCCAGCGCCGTCATCATGCTCTTCGGCATGCCCGTGCTGGCAAACATTATCGACGCTATCCCCATCAGCGGCACAGCGGCAATGGCTTCCAGTATGCGCGACCCGCAGTTGATCGGCCATATCGCGCCCATCGCCGTCTACGTGGTGGGCAACGGCATCAGCAGCCTCTTCACCTCCGTCTGTGCCGCGCTCATGCGCATGCGTTTCGTCTTCATCGCAGGCAGCATCGCCCAGTTCGCCATCCTTGCGCTGAGCTTCATAGTCTTGCAAATGGGTTGGGGCATCGACGGCGTCCTCTGGGTTCTCGCCGTCATCTCGCTGCTCACCGCTCTGGCCTTTGTGGCCTGGCTCGCACCCATGCTCTTCCTGCGTGGCGAAAGCTACAGGCAGTCGCTCAAACCGGTGCTTGATCTCGGCCTCTCGGCATGGCTGACCAACCTGGTCTCCGGCGCGCTGCTCAAGCAGGTGTCTATCATCCTGCTCGGCTACTTCGCCATCTCGCTGGTGGAGATCGGCTACTTCAACCTTTCGTTCCAGCTTGCGCATGCCGCCAGCCTGCTGCTCGTCTCCGGCTTCGGCGGCGTCGGCGTGGCCGCCCTGGCCGCCGCCTACGTCGGCCACAACTCCGCACGACTGGCGCGGGCCTGGCAGGCGCTGATCAAGATCGAGACGCTGCTGGCCGCGCCGGGCCTCGTCTTCTGCCTCTTCAACGCGCAGAATGTCGCCCACGCCCTCTACGGCAGCAGCTACGATCCGGTTGGCCCGCTGCTGGCGATTTTCCTGTTCTTCAACATTCTGGTGCGCGTCCTCGGCACCACCATCCATCAATCCACGCTCTACGTCGTCGGCAAGCCCCGGCTGGTCGTGCTGGGCCAGTGGCTGGGCCTGCTCGCCGTCGCGCTCATCGGCATCATCCTCATCCCGCGCTGGGGTCCTGCCGGTGCGCTCGTCGCCGACGGCATCTCGCAACTGCTCACCGGCGCGCTGCTGCTCGCCTTCCTCTGGAACGTGCTGCCGCGCAAATACCCGCTCGGCTTCACCCTGCGTTTCCTGCTCACCCTCGTTCTCGCCGCCTTGCCGGGCATCCTCTGGCACCCGCAAAGCCGCCCCCTGCTCATCCTCTCTGGCCTCATCTTCCTCATCCTCTGCGCCGCCCTCCTCACCCTGATCCGCCCCCTGACCGGCGAAGATATGGAGATGATCGGGACGCTGAATCCAAAGCTGGTGAAGTATCTCAGATGGTTCGCGAGGGGAGAGAAAAAACAACTCGCATAAATAAAAAAACGGCCATGGAAGGCCGCGAAGGCTAAAACCTTCAACCTCCGGCACAGGCCGGGTTACTCCAGCGGTACAGCATACACGGCGGTGCCGTAACAGAGAACCTCGGTGACGCCGGGGGCAATTTCGGTGGCGTCGTAGCGCACGCCGATCAGGCCGTTAGCTCCCACCTGCTGGGCGTGCTGGATCATCAGTTCGTAAGCATCATTGCGCGCCTGCTCGCACAACTGTGTGTAGATGGAGATATTGCCGCCTACAAGCTGCTGGAACGCGGCCCCGATATTGCCCACGACACTGCGCGAGCGCACGATAATGCCACGCACGACGCCAAATTGACGCACGATGCGATGCCCCGCCAGTTCAAAGCCGGTTGTTACAAGATTGTGATCCATATATCCCTCCAACGGTTGTGATATTTCAAGGATACCACTCTTAATAACGAACGGCAAGAGCTTTTTGCCAGACAACTGGCATAAGAAACATGGTCGGGCAACAGGGATTTCGCCCTGGCTTAACGATATACTTTTCCGAGGCGCAGGCGGCAGAAATGGGTTTCTTTCTCAATCTCCCAATCGGGATGAAAATCAGGGAACTGTTTTCAACTCCAACCGTTTGCTCTCGCCACTCTCCCCGCCTGTCACCGGCTTCGTTCGTTTCCAGGGCCAGCCAACCTGCGCGCAGAGCAGGCAGAGAACGGAGAAAAACCCGGCTATCAGGGTGGTGTGGACAAGAGCCGCTAAAAGCTGGCCTTCCGTCCAGACGTTGAACATGCCACTGATGGCCTGCAAGGTAATCAGCGCGAAGGCCCACCGACTCGCCCGGACGATGTCGTGGCGCTCGCGATAGCGGCGGGTGGCAACAACGAGCAGGGCAAGGACAAGCAGCCAGAGCAGTCCGGCAAAGTAGCGATGCAGGAGTTGAATACCGGCCAGCGATGTGAGGCCGGGTACATAGGTCGGGCTACAGGCAGGAAACTGTGGGCCGCATGCCGCCACCGCCCCGCTATGTTCAACCAGCGCGCCCGTATAGACGACGATATAGGTGTAGACCGCCAGACCCCAGGCCAGTCCCTGTAGCCCCCGACCTGCCGCCGGCGCGCGCGTCTCCTCTGGCTCCTTGCCAGATTGAAACAGCCGCACCGTTAGCAAAATCACGCTGGCAAAGGCGATCAGGGCGAGGCCAAAGTGAATGGAGAGCAGCCAGGTGAGCGCCCATGTCCCCTCGTAGATGACGGTCAGCGCGCCCAGCACACCCTGTAAAACGACAAAGAGCAGGCTGAGAAAAGCAAAGAGCTTCGCCTGGAAATCTTTGCGATAGAGCAACCACGTCCAGACGGCCAGGATCAATACCAGAAAGCCATCGAGGCCCGACATGACGCGATGGCTGTACTCAATCACGCCTGCGATAGTGATGACGCCGGGAATAATTTCTCCGTGACAGAACGGCCAGGTGTTGCCGCAACCATGTCCCGACCCGGTGGTTGTCACCAGCACTCCCAGCAACACCATCACATACGCCAGAATAGCAGTGATGACTGAAAATATGCGTATCAAACGTCCTGTATTCACAGTTCCATTTCAACCTCTCTACAATACTTCGTCCCATCCTGACAAACAACGACGGACGAAAGCAAACCTCTATCTGAGCATAACGGAAGATGGGGCAAAAGTCAAAGTTTTTCGCCAGTTCCCTACCCTTTCGCTATTGACCTTCCTTCATCGCTCTCGCATAATATATCATATATCTCTACCATCTTTCATCGGCACAAGCATCTATGCGAAAAAAGAGATTGCAACCACTTGATCCGAGGCTGGTCATTCAGGCGTATGCACGGGGTATTTTTCCGATGGCCGAGCCAGATGGGCGTATCTTCTGGTACGCGCCCGACCCTCGCGCCATTCTGGAACATGCCAACCTGCGCATTTCGCGCTCGCTGCGTGCCACTCTACGAAAGAATACGTATGAGATACGGATGGATAGCGCATTCGAGGCTGTCATGCGCTGCTGCGCCGCGCGAGCGGAGACATGGATCAACGAAGCCTTTATCGAAGCCTATACCACGCTGCACGCTGCCGGGCTGGCGCACAGTGTTGAAGCATGGAAAGATGGTCTGCTTGTCGGCGGCCTCTACGGAGTCGCCCTGGGCGGCGCGTTCATGGGTGAAAGCATGTTTTCGCGCGCCACCGACGCCTCAAAGGTCTGCCTCGTCGCCCTGGTCGAACACCTCAAAGCGCGCGGCTACACGCTGCACGATACGCAGTTTCTCACGCCCCACCTCGCCTCGCTCGGCGTCACCGAGATTCCGCGCCGCGAATACGAGCGCCGCCTGGCTAAGGCGCTGCAATTGCGCTGTAGCTGGTAATGCCGACTTTTCCCCTGTGGTGTCCGCGTGGCCGATCAATCGGCGCCTACGAGATGATACTACTGCTCGATTCTTCCAGTGCAGCCTCCTCCTCCAGTTCCTCCTGCATCTTCTGGTCGGCGATCTTCGCCTTTGCCTCCATCTGCCCAAGCCAGCGAAAGAAGAGTGGGGTCATGACGAGCAGGTCAACGAGGCCGGGAATCATCAGGAAGGTGCCACCCATCGCCTGTAAGGGGTAGGCGGTGAGGCCGAGCCGAACCAGAGGGGCGGGAATCTGGTAATAAGGATAGAAGACGACGCCGGTGAAGACGAGCAGGAAGGCGAAGACATCAACGGGCTGCCCATCGAGAAAGGCGTAGAGCATCTGCAACGGGTAGCTCAGGCGGCGCAACTCACGCACCGGCCCGATTAATGGCCACCAGTTGAGCAGGGAAGCCAGAAACAGGCTGAGCAGCTCGATATGGTAGACAGAACCGTGCTGGAGCGCGTAGTGGAACGGGTTGGGCGCGTGCCAGAAGAAAAAGGTCAGATTAAAGATGAGCGAGGCGATAAACGGGCGCGTCAACTTGCTCAGGATACTGCGCGTCGGCGACCAGTGCAGTACCGGCTGCCAGAGCCACTCTGGACAGGAGAGCAAAAATAGCGGCGCGCAAAGCGTCACCAGAAAGACCACCTGCACCATGTGCGCCACAAACAATTGCGTGCGCGCCAGCGTGTCAAATGGCGTGAGCAACAACAGCGCCATGATAACGATGCAGGCTCCAAAGGCAACAAGATGATGCGGTTTGATGACCGCTTGCTGTGGGTTCCGTCTCTGCCCGTAGCGGATACCCAGGCCGTAAAGCAGGCAGAGCAGAATGATAAAAATAAGCGCACCTGGACTCCAGTGCCAGGTCAGATTCAAACCCAGTATCATTTCCGGTCTCCGTGCTGAAAAGAGATCTATCGGGACGATGTTGTTCTCTGCGTAGTATAGGGCAAAGCGGCGGGGCTTGCAAATGCATCTGGGAGCAATGGGAAAGTTAATCAACTTCTAAGCTAGAAGTCGCTCTTGTAAGCGGCTTCTAATCCAGAAAGTGCATCTCAGGAGAAGCGGCATCCGTATAGATAGCAAATAGACCTGCAAGCAAGGTCGCGAATCGACAAGAGAGCCGCCAATGTGTTGCTCACAGCACTGACGACAAAAGAAGAGGAGCTTCGCTATTATGACAGAACATACCTACACCGCCAGTAATTGGGATATTGAGCGCCTGCTCTCACTGGGTTTCACCGAAGCAGAGGTGGGTCGTCTGGTCTATATGAGAAATCATGTAAGTGAACAAACTGAATACCGTGAAATCATGGAAGAAAAACATCGCATGAACTTTGTTCGCTGGCTGATCGAACATAACCGACTGAGCAAGTAACAGGCAAAAAGACAGAGGGACAGGAACCAGGCAGTAATGCCAGGACCCGGGCAGCATAGAAAAGAGTATCTTCTACACAGCCCGGGTCCTGGCATTACTGTATTGCCCGGGTTCCCTGAGCCATCGTCTCCAACTTCCACACTGCTTCTAACCTCATGCCTCCTGCTCATCTGGCTATCCAGCAATACAGAACTCGCCCGCATTTTTGCTGATACATTTTCTAAAAAAAACTGTCCCCATTTTGCCAGATCTGCGTTTTTATGGATACGTTTATTCCTATGGTAAGCTTTGCTCACAGAACCCGATAAGAGGATACAAATGGCTTTTAAGGAAACCGCTATGAAAAAACCTGTTCACGCCTCATCTCCTCCAGATGCGGACGAAGCCGAACTCGTGAGGGCGGCACAGGCCGACCCCTCCGTATTCGCTCTCCTCTATCAACGCTACCTTCCACGTGTGTACCACTATGTGCGTGCGCGCCTGGAAAACGATGACGATGCGGCCGATCTGACCCAACAGATCTTTCTCCAGGCACTGGAGGCTCTCCCCGGCTACCAGCCACGCGGAGGCCCTTTCGTGGCCTGGCTTTTTCAGATTGCTCGCCATGCCATCATTGATCGGCATCGGCGTCGCAAAACCATCCTTTCCTGGGATGCCTTGCCGGTCCCGTTCCATAGCTCCAGCGGCTACCAGGATATGGATACTCAGCTTTTGCACCAGGAACGCCTGGTACAGCTCAAGACGCTGCTGGCCAGACTCGATTCCGGGCAGCGTGAACTCCTGGCTTTGCGTTTCGCCGCCGGGCTGAGCGCGCCGCAGATCGCTCTGGTGGTTGGCAAAAGCCCCGCTGCCGTGAAAAAACAACTCACCCGTCTTCTGCACACTCTCAAGGAGCAGTATCATGAACAATAAATCGCCACTGGATGCTCGTTATCCTGATCTGCTGGAGGGCCAGGACGATCCCGCTTTACGGGAACTCGTCAACGACCTGGATGCGCTCTATACTACCCCTCGCATTCCTGCTCAACTCCTCCATGCTCAGCAAAACCAACCATTCCACCTGGTCGCATCTCAGCATAAGCAAGAACTGCCGTCTGGAACCTTGCCTTTCACCACTAGCGCCCGGCGCTGGTCTCGCTTGAACACGCTGGCTGCGGCCCTGTTCGCCTTGCTGCTGGTTGGCGCGCTTGCCGGAATCTTTTCCGTCTTGCATCACCACAGTACACCTGCTCACCCCGGACCCGGCCCGACGTCGAGTACCCTGCCTGCACCCACACCTACACCGGGCATCGCGCTTGGCCCGCGAGCCTGCCCTGCTCAGGTAGCGACCCCCGCCTACTGGGAGCCGATCATCAACCCCTACGCCTATGGTGGCCCCCATCACGTCGAGTCGGTCAGTTGCGCCAACATCATGGGTACTCCCTCGCTTCAGGCCCTGGTGACCGTTCGTCGCGGTGACGACGGTCGTACACTGGATGTCTTTGTCTTCAGCAACATCACGGATGCTCAGCCAACCAGGGTCTTTCAGGTGATGGGACTCGTACAGGGGAAGGCAAAAATCAGCCACTACAATACCGTGATGACTGCCCAGGCCGACGAACTCTCCTCGCTCAACAGAGGCAAATCGGTCTCCGCTATGCAGGCAGACCTTTTCCGCGAGTTCAAATGGTCGCAGCGTGCAGGGACACTGGTGCAAACGGTCTTTCCCGGCATGTTCCCCGATATGACGCGCTACCAGGCCGAAGCCGATCAAATTCAGGTCAATCAGGGACATCAACCGTGGAAACTCAGCGCGACCCAGGTGGCCACCGCGCTGGCAGTGAACTTGCTCAACTGGTCTTCCAATTCTTCTTCCACGCTGCTGAGCGGCGGAGGGGCGCATGATGTCAGTGCGGTCGTGCGAGTCAGAAACGCCGGACTGGAAGGGGGAAGCATCAACGTCACGCTCTCGCGGCTGGAAGGCAACAGCAACGGCGGCATCTGGGAAGTGATCTCTGTCACTGCTCCAGGACTCTCGATCACCAGTCCTGCTCCGTTTTCTCAAATCAGCAGCCCGGTGCAGGTGAGCGGAACGGGTTCGGCATTTGAGGGGGTAATCGGCAAGCTGGTCGTCCTCGATCATCTGTATCAACCTCTCGGCCATGCGCAGGCCATTGGAGCTATCGGGATGGGTCCAACCTCCTTCTCAAACGCCGTGAACTACCGGTCCACCTTCCCGGCAGGGACGCAGGAAGGGATATTGCTTCTCTCCGTCACCAGCAATGCAAATGGCTCGATTGCTGCTGCGGTGATGGAAAAGGTGCTGATCAAGGGATTGTCCGGGGCTGTGTGATCGACCCTGATGAGATCAGCGCCCCGTGAAGGCGAGAGGTTCACCCGATTTTCTGCTGACAAAGAAAGCCAGCAGTAAAAATCGGGTGAACCTCTGTAAAACAGCGTGGGAGTGGATGTGAGGAAGCCATAAGCCGAATTCTGTTCCCCTGGCGGCTCTCACCGAGAGGGGGGCAATCATCTATCTGGGACAGCAGTTACCTGCTGCCTCTAGCGACCAACCCGGAGGTTGACAGACGAGCAGCCTGCAAGGAGAGAGGCCGCATTGCAGAGCAACACGACATCTGCTCCTACCCCTCCTGTCTGGTCTTGCTCCAGATGGGGTTTACCCGGCCAGCCAGTCACCCGGCTGCCGGTGAGCTCTTACCTCACCATTTCACCCTTACCCGGCGCTCTGATGGATGCAGGCGCCAGGCGGTATGTTTCTGTGGCACTTTCCTTCAGGTCGCCCTGACTGGACGTTATCCAGCATCCTGCTCTGTGGAGTTCGGACTTTCCTCGAACTGCTACGGCACGCCGTGCAGCCCGCGATTGCCTGTCTTCCTCACATTCACGCCCCCAAGAGTAGCATATATGCGCTGCCGCGTCCAGTCTTGTTGACGACTCACGGGCAAACGCGCTACAATGCTTCCATAAGAAGAAAACAGTTTGTAAACGGGGAACATTCCATATGTCGACAGGCAGAAGAATACGCCTGACCTCGCTGGCAAGTTGCGCCGGTTGAGCGTCGAAAATGGGTCCAGGGACCCTGGCGCAGGTCCTGCGTCCACTCACATTCCATACCGTGCCACCTGAATTGCTGGTCGGGCTGCACGCCGCCGATGATGCCGCCGTCTATCGCGTGAACGAGCAACAGGCGATTATCAGTACCGCTGACTTCTTCCCGCCGGTGGTCGATGACGCCTACACCTTCGGTGCGATTGCCGCCGCTAACGCCCTGAGCGATATCTATGCGATGGGCGGTCAGGTGCTTATGGCCATTAATCTGGTGGCGTGGCCGGACAATCTGGAGACGAGCCTGCTCAGCGACATCCTGCGCGGCGGCGCCGATATCGTGGCACAGGCGGGCGGTATCATCGCCGGAGGGCATACCGTGACCGATAAAGAACCCAAATACGGGCTGGCCGTGACCGGAATGGTGCATCCCGACCATATCCTGACCAAAGGCGGCGCTCAGCCCGGCGATCTGCTCATTCTCGGTAAGCCCCTCGGCACCGGCCTGATTACGACAGCGCACAAGCAGGAGAAGGTGCTGGCGAGCGATCTGGAGGCGGCGGTGGCCTCGATGACGCGCCTGAATAAGCAGGCGAGCCAGGCGCTGGTGCGATCGGGCAAAGGCGTGCATGCCGTTACCGACATCACCGGCTTCGG
Organism: Chloroflexota bacterium; assembly: GCA_902810755.1. The sequence goes on along the minus strand of CADDYT010000030.1, from coordinate 24,288 downwards.
GCTGCTGGGCCACGCCTGGGAGATGGCCGCACAGAGCCTGACCAGTATGCGCTTCGATTTTGCCGCGCTTCCTCTGCTCCCCGGCGCGCTGCGCTACGCGGAAGAGGGCTGTATCACTGGCGGCGCCCATCGCAACGAAACCTATCTCTCGCCTCATGTGCGTTTCAGCGAGCGGCTGAGCGAAGTTGAGCGGCAGCTCCTCTGGGATCCACAGACCTCCGGCGGCCTCTTTGCCGCCATCGACCCCGCACTGTGGCCAGAGCTTGCCATACTCGCGCCGGAAGTGCCGTTCTGGCGCGTCGGTAAGGTGACGGAGCGGGTACAGAACGAATCTCAGGTAGTGCTGGAGGTAGTATAATGGCTGAAACGCTGGAAGATATTCTGGGTATCCATTTCCAGAATCCAGCACTGGTACAACTGGCCCTCACCCATCGCTCGTACATCTACGAGACGCCGGGCGCGGGCCAGGAATCAAACGAGCGGTTAGAGTTCCTGGGCGATTCCATTCTTGCCTTCATCAGTGCCGACTTTCTTTATCGCACCTATCCACAGTTGAGCGAGGGCGAACTGACCGATGTACGCGCCATTCTGGTGAAAACGGATACGCTGGCGACCTTTGCCCGCGAGATTGAGCTGGGCCGGTTCCTGCGCATGGGCAGGGGAGAGCATTATACGGGCGGCAGCCAGCGTGTCCTGGCTTCCGCCTTCGAGGCCCTGCTGGCGGCGATCTACCTGGATCAGGGTATCGAGGTAACGCGCCAGTTCCTGCTCAAACGCCTGGAGCCTCTGGCACAGAAGATCATCACAAAACGGCTCTTCAAAGATAACAAGTCGCTGTTTCAGGAACTGGCGCAGGCTCAGGACGGCATCACGCCCTCGTACCGACTTGTGAGCCAGGAAGGCCCCTCGCATAATCGCGAGTTTACGGTCGAGGTCATGCTGGGCGAGCAGGTTGCCGGAACAGGACACGGACGCAATAAGCAGGCGGCAGAGCAAGAAGCGGCCCACAATGCCCTCGTCAATCGCGGCTGGGTCTAGGCAGACAGGTCGGGATAGCATATAATGGAGCGGTAACGGAGAGGTGGAGAGAAGTTATGCGACTCGAACCCGTACAAAAACCAGATCATATCCTGCGCGTGAGTGCGAAGCTCATCACGTCAAGTACCATTTTGCACCTCTCGGCGGACGAACTGGAACGGGCGGTAAACCAGGAACAGATCGAGAATCCGGCGCTGGAAGTCAGCGAGCAGCGCATCTGCCTGTTTTGCGGCACCCTGATGCAGGGAACGACCTGCCCATCCTGCGGCCATTTCGCGCAGGCCCCATCCACCGTACAAGAAACGGCCCCACAAGATCCTGCTGCCCCGGAAATGCAGTGGAGCGACCAGTTCTTCTCATTTTCCACCATCGACAGCTATGACAGCCGTAGCGGCGATGGCGACGAGGACGATGACTTTGACCCGATAGCCAGCATCCCTACAGGCGAGACGCTGGCCGAGGCATTACTGCAACAACTGGAAGCTCTGGTCTCGCCCGCCGACGCGTTGATTGCCGAGCAACTGGTCGGCAACCTCAACGAACGCGGCTACCTGGATATCGGCATTGGCGAGGTGGCCGAACACCTGCACGTGCCGGTTGAGCGCGTCGAATACGTGCTGAGCCAGCTCCAGACGCTGGAGCCACCGGGCATCGGGGCGCGTGACCTGCGCGAATGTCTCCTCATCCAGTTGCGCGCCCTGAGCGAACTGACCGAGCCTCATCCCCTGGCCTACCCGCTCATCGAACAATATTTAGACCTGCTGGGGCGCGGCCAGTTCGCGGAAATCGCCCGCCTCATGCGCGTGCCGGAAGCCGAGGTGCGCCAGGCCGGTCAGTACATTCGTAGAATGCTGCACCCCTATCCCGCCCACATCTATCGCGCTGATACACACTCCTCCCCCGGCACAGCCTATATGCGCCCGGATATCCTTATTCGCAAAACAGAGACAGGCTTTGAAGTCGAGTTGATCGAGGAAAAACGCTATCGCTTCTCCATCAGCAGCGATTATACCGCTCTCTCTTTCAACGGCAGCAATGACAGGGCCAGCAGTGAGGCCGGGGAGATGCAGCGTTACCTGCATCATCAGGGCGAGCGGGCAAAGTTTTTTGTCGATTGCGTGCAGAGACGCTGGCAAACGCTGCGGCGCGTGGCCGAACTGGTCGTGGGCTACCAGCGCGAATTTCTCGAACGGGGCGTGCGCTACCTGCACCCCCTCACGCGCGCGGAAGTCGCCGCCCGCCTGCATCTCGATGAGGGAACGATCAGCCGCGCCACCGCCAACAAATACGCCTTGCTGCCCAACGGTCGACTCATCCCTCTCGCCGATTTCTTCGACAGCTCTCTCGGCATCAAAGATATCCTGCGCGAACTGATCGCCTCCGAAGACCCGCAACGCCGCTTCAGCGATGATGAACTGGCGCGCCTGCTCAGCGCGCGTGGCCTCCCCATGGCCCGGCGCACCGTCACCAAGTACCGCGAGGAAATGGGCATTGGCTCCTCACGCGAGCGCGGCCAGACCCACTAGCACAGACCTCACTCCATAACATGTCATGCTTCGCTCGCGCTCAGCATGACATGTTCGTGACCTCATCAAGCGCAAGTTCCCGCCGGTTTGACTGAGGCAGAGGTTACGGCATTGGGACTGGTTGAGGCAATCGTCGCCAGGCGCGGAAAGGTACTCACCTTCACCACCTTGCCTGTCTGTGAGTAGGAAACCGTGTGTACCGTTTGTGTCGGCGCGAAGACAAGGCTCACCGTCTGGTGATATGAGCCAATCGTCCAGACAAGCACGACCGTTCCGGCATTGCTATCGGCAGCGATGGTGACAGTAGCGGTATACGTCACAGTGATTGTTGTATTACAGGCAATCGAGGTGAGCGACGCGGGGCTGACCGAGAGGGCAATGCCTGTCACCTCAAATGGCCCCGGCAGTCTGCAGGTACCTGTCGGCCCGATCGAAGAGGAAGTCACCGAGCTGCCCGGCGTTCCTACGGTGATCGACCCGCTTACGGCGGATGTCGAGCTTAACTGAACGGTATAGTTGCTCAGCGTGTACGTCACCGTCTTACTCGTCTCCCCCGCCGCAAAGGTCACGCTACCCGCAATGCTCGTATGGTCAATATTCCACGTATAGGGTATCTGGCCGCCGGTGCTGCCAGCCGCGATGGTAATGGCCGCGCTAAAAACAATATTCGTCGCGCTGCCACAGCCAATACTGCTAAAGCTGGCAGGACTGACCCCCATCGCTATGCCGGTCACACTCGGCGCTACCGGCGAGGGCGTCGGTGAAACCATGACAGATGGCGCAGCTGTCGGAGAGGACGTTACATCTCCCGAAGTGTCAGCAGGGGTTGAACCGCCACAGCCTGTGAGCCAGAATAGAAGCAAGCAGCCAAGAAATACTGCTCCTACAAAACGCTTAAACATATCTCTCGCCTCCTCCGTGCCAGAGGACAATAATATACCGGGACAAAAAGCGAAACCGGGCCGAAAAGCCCGGAGATATAGTAACATATTCTCATCTGAAAGCTTTATCAATACTACTTTTTTGCTACGCCGCTCTGCCAGTTCAAAGAGGTCTGCTCGAGCTTCAGCCTACTCCACCCCCCTCGGTTCCACGTAGATCGTGCGCTCGCGTTCGTAGATGACCATGCCGGCGCCGCCGCCTTTCATGTGGCGGACGTGGCGCTGGAGGGTGTAGTCGACGGGGACGCTGGTGCTGCCGCGCGCCTGGCTGTAGTAGGCGGCGAGTTGAGCGGCCTGCTCGATAGTGGCGCGGGGGATTTCGCGGCCCGCCGCTTTGATGATGACGTGCGCGCCCGGCACGCCGCGCGCATGCAGCCAGAGGTCGTTGGGCGCGGCCTGGTGGAAGGTGACATCCTCGTTCTGGCGGCTGTTCTTGCCGATGAGAAGCGTGAAGCCCTCGCGGCTCTGCACGTGGAGCGGGACGCCGCCTCCCGGCGGTGTTGGCTTGCCTTTGACCGGCCTGCCGCCCTTCTTGCCGCCCTTTTGTTGTTTCCGGGCTTTCTGGTTCTTTTGCTGCTCTCCAGGGGTGCCGCGCATGTAGCCTGCCGTCTGCACTTCGGCTTTGACCAGCGCGACTTCGGCTGGCGTTTCGGCGAGCATGAGATCGGCCAGCAGTTGTTCAATGGTCGCCAGCTCGACGGCATTCTGCTCGATCTGGGCGGGAACGAGTTCCGTCGCGCGGCGCAATTTGTGGTAGCGGTTAAACAGGCGGTTGGCGTTGCCGACGGCATCGAAGCGCGGGTCGAGCGGGATGGTGACGGTGGGCAGGTTGCCGTCGGCATCGCTTTCGGCGTAGAAATTCGGCAGCGAGACGGTGGGTTGGCCCTGCTGCACCTCGTGCTGGTGCGCCAGCAGCAATTCGGCCTGCAAGCGGTACTGAGCGGCCTCTTCCGTCTTCACCAGTTCCTGTTGCAGCAGTTCGGCCTTGCGCCTGCTGCGTTCGAGGTGCGTTTGCAACGCCTTGCGAATGGGGGCGCGCACATCTTCCATCGCGTCGCGCCACTCCGCACGGGCATAGAACTCATCCAGCACAGCATTCATGGATGGCAGCGAGCGGATACGCATATCCTGCGCTTCGGCATACTGTTCCAGCATATAAGGGGCGAAAGCGACCGGCGTGAATGATTCCGGCCTGCCTTCGCTTTGCCCTGCGCGCTCGACAAGCTGCGGCTGCCAGGCGTGGGTATCGTAGAGCGCGGCCAGCGAGCGCACATTCCAGGCCAGTTCTTCCCAGGTCTCTTCGGCGATGTTGTTCGGTTCAAGCAAGGTTTCGATATCGCCCGTCGTGCGGAACACGGCCTCTTGCGCGGAGAGCGGGCTGAAACCGAGCAGGTGCCGCGTCAGCAATTGCCAGAGCTTCGGCTGCTTTGCTGGCTTTGCCCCGGATTTGCGACGAGCCGTTTGCTCAGCAGGAAGCTCAGCTCCCTCTTTCTCCGCCGCGCTGATGGCAAGTTGGGCGGCGGTGACGGTCGTTGGCTCAAGGCGTGGGACGGTCTGACCGGCGATGGTGCGCTGCTGGGGCGGCGGCGGGAGATAGGCAACAGTGGCGGCAATCGTGCGATAGCGGTTGACTTCCGCGCCGACACGCCTGAGACTGCCCAGAATCATGCCCTGCTCATCGACGAGGATGATGTTGCTGAGACGGCCCATGATTTCGATGATGAGGCGGAAGCGCGTGCGCTCCTCGCTTTCAGGTCCCTTGCGATAGCCCGCGACGATTTCCAGCACACGCTCCCAGCGCGGCTGCACAATTGCCTCGATGCGCGCGCCTTCCAGGTGTTTGCGCAACAACATCACAAAGGGAGGCGGTTCGCTGGCGATTTTCTGCGGTTTGAACGCCGTCAGGTGCGCCCGCGCCAGTTGTGGGTGGGCTGAGAGATAGAGCCAGGAATTGCGTCCCGGTTGTCCCTCGCTGCCAGAGGTGTAACACTGCAACGCAATGGCATATGCTGTTGGCTGAATGATTGTATCAATACGCGCACCCACGAGCAGGGCGCGCCACTCATCGGCAATCGCCGCCAGGGTTAGAGCATCTACGTACATACGGTTTTCCTTATCTATCTCTCGTTTATCCAGCCATGCCATGACTGGTTTCGATGGTGAGAACTCATCATCGCCCACTGCGAAAAACAGGCAGGCAATGAGACTACAAACTGAAACGTAACTGTTGTACAATACATATGCATAGCTTCTGGCACGATAAGTAGCAGCCTTTGGGCCTGCACAGCTAACAGTATTCTGTTTTTCACCGATAGACGTAATGATAGCAGTGGAAGAGCAGAAACAAGCGCAGGCTCTTGCCCTGGACATACTTATCAACGCTAAGAACAAGTATAGCAAACGGTGATCTATTCGTATAGCCGCCAGGAGTGATGGGATAAGCGGCGAATAGAGGCTGGATGGTTACAGCGCAGCGCAAAAATAAGGAGGGTGAGCATGACTGAAGGGCGTTTTGAGCAGTCGGGTACGAAGGAGCGCAACCTGGGGTTGGAGCTGGTGCGTGTCACGGAGGCGGCGGCCTTGAGCGCGGGCCGCTGGATGGGCAAAGGCAACAAGGAGATGGTCGATCAGGCCGCCGTAGATGCCATGCGCCAGGCGGTTGAGGCGGTGGATATGGATGGCGTGGTGGTCATCGGCGAAGGGGAAAAAGACGAGGCCCCGATGCTCTATGTGGGCGAACACATAGGCAACGGCCTGCCGCCAGAAGTCGATGTAGCGGTTGACCCGGTTGATGGAACGCGCCTGCTCGCGCTCGGCCTGCCCGGCGCGCTGGCGGTGATCGCCACCGCTGAGCGCGGCTCTATGTACAAGGCCCCGCCCGGCGTCTTCTATATGGAAAAGATCGCCGTTGGCCCGGCGGCGCGCAACGTCATCGACATCAACGCTCCTGTCGCCGTCAATCTCGACCGCATAGCGCGAGCGAAGAGCGCCAGCATCGAAGACCTGACCGTTGTGGTGCTTGACCGCCCGCGCCACCAGGAATTGATTCGCCAGATTCGCGAGGCGGGGGCGCGCATTCGCCTGATCACCGACGGTGATGTGGCGGCAGGTATTCAGGCGGCAATGGAAGACTATACCGGCATCGATGTCCTGATGGGAACGGGCGGCGCGCCGGAAGCCGTGCTGGCGGCGGCGGCCATCAAATGCGTCGGCGGCGAAATCCAGTGCAAAATCTGGCCGCGCAGCGATGAGGAACGCGAAAAGCTGAAAGCCGAAGGAATTGATCTCGATCAAGTCTTCCGCACGGAAGACCTGGTGAGAAGCAATGACGTATCCTTTGCCGCCACCGGCATCACCAAAGGCGAATTGCTCGACGGCGTCTACTACTATGGTTGGGGCGCGCGCACCAACTCGGTGATGATGCGTTCGCGCTCCGGTACCATTCGCTACATCCAGTCGCGTCACAGGTGGCGCAAAGCGCAGTAAGCAGTAAATAGAAACCTTGCAGGCGCGCGATGAATCGCGTGCCTGCGGGAATCTAGAGTTTCTGCATCTTCTCAATGATAGCATCGGCGACCTGGGAAGTGCCGACGGCGGTGGGATCATCGGGACGCGGCTTGAGGTCGTAGGTGACGCTTTTGCCCTCGGCGATCACCTGCGCCATCGCCTTTTCCAGACGGTCGGCGGCGGCACGCTCACCGAGGTGGCGCAGCATGAGGACGCCGGAGAACATCATCGCCATCGGGTTGACTTTGTTCTGACCCGCGTATTTGGGGGCGCTGCCATGCACCGGCTCAAAGACGGCATACTGGCTGCCAATGTTCGCGCCTGGCGCGACGCCGAGACCCCCGATCAGACCGGCAGAGAGGTCGGAGATAATATCACCGTAGAGATTGGGCAGCACGAGTACATCGTAAATTTCCGGCTTCTGCACCAGTTGCATGCACATGTTGTCGACGATGCGATCCTCGAACTGGATATCGGGGTACTCTTTCGCGACATCCTGTGCGGTGGCAAGAAAGAGGCCATCCGAAAACTTCATGATGTTGGCCTTGTGAACCGCCGTGACCTTGTGGCGACCATTGGCGCGCGCATAGTCGAAAGCGAATTTGACGATGCGGCGCGAGGCGGCGACAGAGATAAACTTGATACTGATGGAAGAGTCACTGTCGAGGCGCGTGCCGGTGGTACGGGCAATGGTCTCGATGATCTCTTCCTGCGCGGGCGTTCCCCGCTGGAATTCGACGCCTGCATACAGGTCTTCCGTGTTCTCACGGACAATAATCAGGTCGATGTTCTCATAACGAGAACGCAGGCCGGGATAAGACTTGGCCGGTCGCAGGTTCGCATACAGATCGAGCTTTTTGCGAAGCGCGACATTCGCACTACGGAATCCCTTCCCGACAGGAGTGGTGATGGGACCTTTCAGACCGACTCTGGTACGTTTTATCGATTCGATCACCTCATCAGGTAAAACCGTGCCTTTTTGCTCGAATACATCCAGCCCCGCAGGTTGCACATCCCACTCAAACTCAACGCCCGTCGCCTCCAGCACACGGCGCGTCGCCTCGGTAATTTCTGGCCCGGTGCCGTCGCCGGGAATTAACGTTACTGCGTGCGGCATGAAAATCCTCCATAACAGCAGAGATTACTTTTCAGCAGAGTCAATCATAACTCTTTGAGAATTATATCACAACGGCAAGAGCATATTCTTAAAATCTCCTCATAGTACCGTTTTCCCGGTCGTTTTACGCCTGTTGCCGTTGCCGGTCGTGGTCTTTTTTGCACTCGTTGACTTTTTTGCAGTCGCAGTCTTGCGAGACGAGGCTCGCGTAGTGGTGGCACGCTTTCTGGTGGTTGTCTTTGCCGCCGTCGTCTTTTTCCCCGCTGTACCAGTTCCATCAGGGTCTGCTGCGATCTTCGTTGTGCGACCCGCGCCGGTCGTTCTGGCCCGTGTTTTCGCCGGAGCTGCGCCATTTTCTACCACATCGTCCATTGTTGCAGTCGTGGCAGTCTTCCTGCGCGTTGCGCGCCGTGCAGTCGCGCCGTTTTGTTGCGGCCTCTCCTCGCTGCGCGGCGCCACGACCTCTTGATAGCAAACGGCATCCTGGCCGGGGCGTGGAACCACCATCAGGCCGCCGCAGTTGGGGCAGGGTTCGGCAACAGGCTTCTCCCAGATGGCGAAGTTGCAGGCGGGATAGTTGCTACACCCGTAGAACAGGCGTTTCTTCTGCCGTGTCTTGCGCTCCACCAGATCGCCGCCGCACTGTGGGCAGAGGGCGCCGGTCTTATTGACAATGGAGCGCCGGTAGTTGCACTCCGGGAAGCCAGAGCAGGAGATGAAACGCCCGAAGCGGCCCGTGCGAATCACCAGGGTGCGCCCGCATTCAGGACAGGCCTCGTCGATCTCTTCCATCGGTTTATCGACCCGCTCCATCTCGGCCTCAGCGCGCTTCAACGTCTCTTTGAAATCATCGTAGAAGCCGTGCAAGAACTCTCGCCAGGACTGCCTGCCCTCTTCAACATCATCCAGTTTGTGTTCCATATCCGCCGTAAAGCTGACATCGACGATTTCGGGGAAGTGTTTGTTCATCACCTCGTTGACCGTTTCGCCCAGCCAGGTCGGAATGAAGCGGCGCTGCTCCTGCTCGACGTAGCCACGATCCTGAATAGTGCTGATGATGGGAACGTAGGTGCTGGGGCGTCCGATACCCTGCTCCTCAAGCTCTTTAATCAGGCTGGCCTCGCTGTAACGCGGGGGCGGCTGCGTGAAGTGTTGCTCCGGTTTCAGGCTGTGCAGGTCAAGAACCTCGTTCGCGCTCAGCTTCGGCAGTTGCTTCTCGTCTTCCTCACGCGGCCAGACGGCGTAGAAGCCGGGGAACTTCAGGTTGGAGCCGTTGGCGCGGAAGACATATTGCGCGGCCACGATATCGACGCGTACCGTATCAAAGACGGCAGGCGTCATGAAGCTGGCAACGAAGCGACGCCAGATCAGGTTATAAAGCTTGAACTGGTCGGCAGACAGGTAAGGTTTGACAATCTGCGGCGTCAATGTGACATCGGTGGGGCGAATGGCTTCATGGGCGTCCTGCGTTGTCGCCTTTGCCTTGCCCATGCGTCCCTGTCCGACATAAGGCTGGCCGTATTCCTGCCCGATATACTGTTTGACCCTGGCCTGCGCCTCTTCTGAAATGCGCGTGGAGTCGGTACGCATGTAGGTAATCAAGCCCTGGTGGCCGCGCTCGCCCAGCTCTATGCCTTCATAGAGCTGCTGCGCCAGGCTCATGGTCTTCCTGGGCTTGAAGTAGAGGCGAGACGAGGCATCCTGCTGCATGGTGCTGGTCGTGTAGGGTGGGCCGGGCTGGCGGCGCTGCTCGCGCTCGTCCACCTTCAGCACGCTATACGTCGCGCCCCGCAAATCGGCCAGGATAGCGTCGGCCTCTTCTTTCGAGGAGATTTTGATGCGCCCCTTCTCAGCTTTCGCCGCTTTCGCCCCGTTCTGCGCCGCCGTCTCCTCGCCCTCAGCGCCATTGCCGTTCCCGTTCTCTTCGCCGTCGAGCGTCGCCATCTCGGCAAGTCGCGTTATCAGCACGGCCTCGAAGCGTTCCGCCGCTTTCTGCTTGCTCAGGGTCGCGGTAATGCTCCAGTATTCTTCCGGCACAAAAGCGCGAATCTCCGCCTCGCGGTCGCAGATCAGCCGCAGGGCCACCGATTGCACACGCCCGGCGCTGGTGCCGGACTGAATGCGCCGCCAGAGTAGCGGGCTAATTTTGTAGCCCACCAGCCGGTCAAGCACGCGCCGCGCCTGCTGTGCATTGAACAGATCCTCGTCGATTTCACGTGGATGGCGGATTGCATCCTGCACCGCCCCTCTGGTAATTTCGTTGAAGACGGCGCGGCGCGGATGCTGCAAACCCAGCGTATGCATCAATGACCAGGCGATAAATTCGCCCTCGCGGTCGGGGTCTGGCGCCAGGTAGACCTCTTCTGCCCGCCTGGAAGCAGCTTTCAATTCGTCGATCAGTTTGTCTTTTTTCTCGATAATTTCATAGGCCGGCTCAAAATCTTTGCGCGTATTGACGCCAAGCCCTTTTTTAGGCAGGTCGATGATATGCCCCATCGAGGCTCTGACCTCAAAATCGCGCCCCAGAAATTTTTCGATCGTTTTCGCTTTCGCGGGCGACTCTACAATAACAAGTTTCTTTCCCATATCCCTGTCCTGTACCCGGTTTCACAAAATGTCATAGCATAGCGCGCCTGGCTCGCACCACGATATACCTCACTACAGTAAGAACGCCTGCATATATCAGACTATTCCTTCTGCGTGCAGAAAATAGCACACGTTCTAAATGCATAGAATAGCACACGTTGACAAGGGGGTATGGAGTTCCATTGACTCTACTGAGCAGAAATTCCTAGAGGGAGGAACCTGGCGATAGCGGCCAGACCCCGAACCGGCGCCATTTATAGACGCCAGCCCGGAGAAGAGGAAAACGGGCAAAACATGGGAAAACGAACAATTTCGCGCAGACATTGCTCGCCGGTATTGACCGCGTTTCTGGCTTCTTCACGAAAGAGTGAGCGCCGGACACTGAGTTCCTCGTTGTCCATGCCCGTTTCCTCTTTATTTATCTAGAATGGAATAAGCCTATCATAATGGGTACCAGTTTTCAACGGATATGGAAGAACTTATCAATGACACTTGACCAGCATGCATGCGCATGCTATGCTGAATGCGTGAGAGAGAGTCAGGCTGATGTAGAGGAGCAAGACAGCATGCCAAAACGGGGGCCATCACGGGTAGGATCGAAAGAAAAGCGCACACGGTTGCAAAAAAAGGAGATGAAGGACGGGCAAACGTCGAAAGCGCACGCTGAACAGGCGCGCCCGCAGGCGCGGCGGAAACGCGGCTCGCTGCGGGCGGGCCTGGCCGTTGTGAGCGGGCGCACAGTCGGGGCGTTAAGCCGCCGCCTGCATCTGGGTGGCGGGACAAGTATTGTGGGCCTTGTTGCCCAGCGCCTGTACCCCGATATTGTGGGCCATCTTTCGTCACAACTGGAGTACGGCAGCGTGCTGGTCACCGGAACGAATGGCAAGACAACCACCAGTGGCTTGATCGCCGCTATCTTGAGCGATGCCGGGTTGCGCGTGTGGCGTAACCGCGAAGGTTCGAACCTGATGCGCGGCATTGCCAGTTCGCTGGTCATTCGCGCCCTGCCCAATGGTCGCCTGCGCCGCTCAGGGCGCGCCATCTCCATCTTTGAAGTAGATGAGGCCGTTGTGCCACAGGCATTGAAATCGATTACGCCCCGCGTGGCCGTCTTTACCAACCTCTTCCGCGACCAACTGGATCGCTTTGGCGAGGTCGACAGCGTGGCGGCGCGCTGGCAGGCGGCCATCCAGACGCTGGCGACGGGAACCATGCTCGTGCTAAACGCGGACGACCCGGCTACTGCACAACTGGGAAGGGAATATGAGGGGCCTGTCCTCTACTACGGCATCGATGCCCCCGCTAGTGACCTCGGCGGCCAGCAGGTAGTCGGCACCCGACACCAGGTAGTCGATACGCGCAGCTGCCCGAAGTGCGGCAGTGAATATAGTTACGACCTGCGTTTCTACAGCCACATGGGCCATTACCTCTGTACGAACTGCGGGTTGAGCCGCCCCCGACCGGATGTGCGCGCCGTTGAGGTCGAGGCCGATGGCTTTGACCGCCTGCGCATGCAGGTGGAAACCGCGATGGGGCAGCGGCAGATCGTCGTTCCCCTGCCCGGCCTGTACAACATCTATAACGCCCTGGCGGCCATTGCTGCCGCGCAGGCGCTGCAAATTAGCTGGGAGCCGATGAAAAGCGGCATTGAGCAGTTCAAACCCGTCTTCGGGCGGGGAGAGCGCGTACAGGTCGAGGGGCGCACGGTGCGCCTGCTGCTGGCAAAAAATCCGACCGGCTTCAACGAAGTGCTGCGCACCCTCTTCAGCGCCGACACACAGCGACACGTACTGTTCATCCTCAACGACAACATCGCCGATGGACGTGATATATCATGGATATGGGATGTAGACTTTGAACGCATAGTTGGGCAGGTGGCTACACTGGTGGTAGGAGGAACCCGCTCTCTTGACCTCGCCATTCGTTTGAAATATGCCGGCATCGACCCCGGCCAGATGACGGTCATCCCGCCTGCCGCGCTGCGCTCTCTACGCCGCCTGCTGGCACAGACCGCGCCAGGCGGTAAGCGTGGCGCGCCCACACCCTCCGCCTATCGCGGTAAGTTCTTGCAAAGCCGCCGCGAGAAGGAACCGGAAGGGCAGGAAGAAGCTGGCGCGAGCGGCGCGAGCGGCGCGGTGGCCGAAATGGCGGCTGAGGCTGGCACAGCCGCGAGTGAGAAGACGACAAGGCCATATGGCATTGCCGAGGCCTTCGACAGCGCAATCCGCCAGACACCAGCCGGTGAAACTTTGTTCGTTGTACCAACGTATACAGGCTTACTGGAAATACATCGTCTGCTAGAGCAACGCGGTTTGACCCCGCACTACTGGGAAGGACGAGACGCATGAAGCAGGGTATCTCTTCGCGGCTCACCCTGACGCTGGGCCATCTGTATCCCGACCAGCTCAACCTGTATGGGGATCGCGGCAATATTCTGGCGCTGCGCCAACGCTGTGAGCGGCGCGGCATCACGCTGCGCGTCGTCGGTCTCGGCCTCGGCGATGCTCTGGCCCCGGACGAGTATGATCTATTGTTTATTGGCGGGGGACAGGATAGAGAGCAGGCGCCCGTCGCACAGGACCTGTTCGAGACAAAGGGCATCGGGCTGTGGGCGGCTATCGAGGATAATATGCCCGTTCTGGCAGTCTGCGGCGGCTACCAGTTGCTCGCGCATTATTATCGCCCGGCCAATGGACCCGATATGCGCGGCCTCGGCGTCTTCGATGCCTGGACCATCCATAAAGGGCCGCGCTCGCCACGCTGCATCGGCGACATTGCTGTCAGTTGGAACGGCAGTACGCTGGTGGGCTTTGAAAATCATGGCGGGCGCACCTACCTGGGAACGGCCAGACCGCTGGGGCGCGTCCTCAAGGGCTATGGCAACAATGCGGCAGACCATACCGAGGGCGCGGTCTACCGCAATGCGTTCGGCACCTACATGCACGGCTCGCTCCTGCCCAAGAATCCGCACTTTGCCGATTTTCTGATCGGCCTGGCCTTACAACGCACGTATGGCATTGATCTGGCGTTCAGTAAAAGTGAACGTGCCAGCGACATTGAAGGCGAAGGCGATTACGCACTCGCCGAGGAAAACGGAAACGGAAAAGTCAACGCCAACGGCGCCATAGCGCCGGAGACGAACGTTCTTGATCTTTCAGCCATGCTCACGCCTCTTGACGATCGGTTGGAATGGGAAGCCCACGCGGCCATGCTGGAACGCATGGGATTACAAAAAGCTGCGGTGAGCGCGTTAAGGAATTATCAGGCAAAATAATCATCCAACGACGAGGAATAGCACAATGAGTTTTGATCGGTCACAGCCACGCTGTTCTTTCTGCGGGCGTCGCCCGCCAGAAGTTGGACGGATGGTAGCTGGTCCAGGCGCGGCATACATCTGTGACGCCTGTCTCGAACTCTGTAACGACATTATGCATGACACAGCGCCATTCTCGGCCAAAGCCCTGGAACTGGCCTCGCGTCCCCCGGTGGTGATTGCCGCGCCTCAGGGACTCACGGGCGAAGCGAGCGAAGGCGAGCTTCCACGTCCCCGCGCCCCCTGGCGTACCGTCAACGTTGAACTGGAACAGAAGCAGCAGGGCATGCTCCTCTTGCTGCACCAGATACAATTTTTCGAGGGATACTTCGAGATTCATTACCTGTGGATGCGGCCACCACTGACCGCAGGCTTCGCCTTTGTGCCGCGTATCATCTTCTTCGTGAAGGATAATACCGGCATGCAGTGGAGTGGTGATCGCGGCGGCATGTTGCTGGCCCGCCCGGATCTGGCCAGCGACCCTAATCACGCCGTCTACCAGGGCAGCGCCCGCTTCCGCCCGCTGCCCTCCAACGACGCCCGCCTGCTGACCATCCGCGCCGCCGACCCATTGGGCCAGTTTGAAGACAGCCCACCCCGTCCCTGGCAGTTTGAAGTCACGATTTAAACAGATTAAACAGACACCGCACAGCAGGCTATCCCTGGCAGGCTAGCCTGCCAGGGATAGCCTGCCGCGCAAAACCGGTTTTGCGCGTTCAGCACTCCGCCATCGCTCTCTTCTACAGGCTCAACAGCACCGACAGTTGGGGCGATAATCAATAATCCTGCCGAAGCGATCAAAATCGAAATGACAGCAATCGAGCAGCATATCCCTGAGCTTCTCTCTGGCCCGCTGCACGCGCGATTTGGCACCAGAGAAAGACAGGCCCAGCAGCTCTCCCATTGCTTTCTGCGTCAACCCCTCGTACTCCGTTAACAGCAGCGCCTGCCGGTATTCGTCTGGCAGGCTGTCTACCATCGCGCGCACGCAAGGAATCAATTCGCGTACCGCGTCGTTGAGCGTGTCCTCGGCTGGCAGTTCTGGCAGGAGCAGCGCGTCTGGCAAGGAGTTTGCCTCCCGCCGGACGCGGTAATAATCGGCGATGGCATTGCGCGTGATCTGATAAATCCAGCTCTCCAGCCGCCGCTCGTCCCGCAGCGTATCGATATGCAGGTGGATCCTCAGGAAAACGTCTTGCAGGATATCCTCCGCGTTTTGCTCATCAGGCACGCGCCGGAGAATGAACTGCTTCAGTCTGCCGTGAAAATCCTCCCAGATTGTCTCTGTTGTTGCTATCATCCTTATCCCTGTTCTCAATCCTTTCTCTGTTCTTGCTGTCATTGCGCCCATCATGATAGCATGATCCATCATGATGGACGCGAGACGCGCAAAAAGGACGCAGGAAGCAGGCGGAGAACTATTCAAGCGTGGGTAAGAGCAGGCCATAGCCTCCTTTGTCGAGGCGATACATGACATTGACGCTGCCGGTGGCTTCATTATAGAAAGGCAGAAACGAGAGGCCCTGCGCCTCCATCTGGGCGATGACCTCCTCGTGATTCATGGGTTTGCCGGGAACGCGGCGAATCTCCAGCACCTGCGACCAGATCTCTTCGTTGCGCTCGTGGCCGATAGTTACCAGCGATTGCTGCGCCTTTGTACGTTTCGCGCCCCGGGCTTGCGCGCCTACCGGTTCCACCTCCCGCTCCTCTAACGCGGAGAGCAAACCGGCGCGCGAGAGCGAAAGCACGCGAATGGGGGGGGTATGATGGCGTATGGTTGTGGTCTGCCGGTCCTTCTGGCGACCAAGTTGCTTGACCACTTTATCCAGTACCACGTCGAGCGCGCTATTGACGTTGGTCGCGCTGACTTCGCCGCGCACAGGATGCGAACCAGCAGGAATAGCCACCTGGACCGTGAAGCGATCCTGCGCGCTGCGCGTCTTCTCTTCCGTGATGGTGATCTCAATGCGAGTATCGCCATCAACCAGGCGGGCAAGGCGTTTTGTCTTGCGCTCAATCATCTGACGCAGTCGGGGAGTGATCTCATACTGTTTGCCCTTGAGAACGATTTGCATTGACAACCCCTCCTTCACAATTCGATCCAACAACGGACAAAGCATCGAAGCAGGCGTTTCTCGAACATCGAAGAAAAACGCTCCCTCCATCTCTCATTATACCATCGACAACTTCATCCGACCCTCACAGACTCATCACGGTATGCTTGCGCCAGGTGAAAAGCATGCTTACAGGGACATCAATAGAGTTTATCGAGCAGGGGCCAGAAATTCTGGGGTTCTGCGGTTGTGCGCCACCAGACAGCGATCTGAAGGCGCGAGTTGTTGAATTGCGGCTCCATCTGCAGGGTTTGCCAGAAGCCGGTCACAATGTTGTAGAGATTCTGCGGGCTGAGATACCAGAGCGAGTGTTTAACGCCAGAAGCATCGGTATAGACGACGTGGGGCGTGTAGGCATCCTGCTCGTCGGTCGCGGCGGCGTCAATCTGCGCGGGGGTCAACTGGCCAAGAATGGACTGAGAAGTCTGAAAGGTCACATCACCATCGAAGACCCAGCCGCCGTTTGCCTGGTGCCAGGTATCGCCATAAAGGGGCAACTCCCAGATGATACGCGGCAGCATCTGCGGCATAGTGTGCAGGGCGTAGGCCAGCAATTGATTGAGCCAGGGATCGCTGACCGTCGGGCCGGGGGTCCAGTACGCCTGGTCAACGGCCATAATGACGATGAAATCGGCGGCGCGACCCAGCAAACTCCAGTTCTCGAAGCCGTTGAGGGTGTAATAGGCATCATGGTCACTGAGCTTGTGCAGCAGGGCGATACCGTAGGGTTTGTGCAACGGGCGTAAAGCGGCCCACACGCGCTGGTTAAAAAGGGCAAATTTCTGCTGAATGTTGGGGTACGTAAGATCGACGCCCTCTAAATCCATAATCACGCCATCGTAACCGCCCTGCACCGTTGTGTTGACAATGGCCTGGATGTAGGCGGCATCAGTGGTCGCCTTATCGATGTAGGCGGCGGCCTGCTGCGTCGTCCATGACTGGTCGGTATCCATCGTCACAGTAAGATAGGCCATGCCGCCCTTGCTGTGGACCAGGCGCACCACGCTATCCATGCTGAGGCTGCCGGGAACGCAGTTGTTGTTCTCGCCCTCAATGAGCTGGCCATTCGTCGGATCGACCCAGCCGCTGCCAATCAGCGCGGCATCAGGGTCGTGGGCCGCGCTGAGCAGATATGCCCGCACGCCGCTGCTGCAATCGCGCCCGAAAATCCAGCTCAGCGAGGCCGTTTTGCCGTTCAAGAGATGGAGCGTGCGCACGGCAGGCGCCTGCTGCACATTCAACTGCTGCATAAGAAATTCAGAGGCGGGCGCGTTGACCAGCGTGTGGCCTGCCAGAATCAAGACAGGCACCAGTAAGAGCAGTGGCACAAAAAAACGCCATTGACTGAACAGCCTGTGACCCGGTCGCATCGCTCGCTTTTCTCCTTATATCTTCCGGCAAAGCAAAACGTTCCTCTTACTGACTTTTCCTGAAGAACATCATAGCACAGCCGGGCAGCAAAAGGAATTTTTCTGGGAAAAATGGGGTACATGAAAAAATATTTAGAAAAGGCCGGTTTTTGCGTCAGGGAGCGACCGACAAAATGAACATTTTCTCATCTTTTGTAAGCGATAATTCAGACAATATTCACGCATTGATGGTATTCTGTGTAGCAGATTGACGCTGATTGTTGTAACATGTATGTACATTGTTAAAAACTGGGGAAGGGATTTGTTTTATGACGCAGCTTCCAAGTAACCAGCACATTACGTATCAATTGCAGTACCGCAAGTGCGGCAAAGAGTCGTGCAGCACGTGCCGCACCGGGCAGGGGCATGGCCCCTACTGGTATGCCTACTGGCGCGACGGCTCTCGCCTGCGCTCAGGCTATATCGGCAAAGTGCATCCATCGCAGCTCGGCCTCAACTTCCCGGTAGCCGCGCCCATCTCCGGCGCAAGCGGCAGGCGAGACGGCGGCCACATCGAGTCCGGGCAAATCCCTACCCACGCCTGACTGGAAGCGCAAACTGTGAGGTCTCCTGCCTGTGTTGCTCTCTGTGGTACAATAGGTCTGGTTATAAACGACGTATCAGCATATCCGGGAGAGCGCAGGCATGAAGTGTCCATTCTGCGGAGGCACCGAGTCACGGGTGAAAGACTCGCGTGACATCGGGGACGCCATCCATCGCAGGCGTGAATGTGAACACTGCAAGGGACGATTCAGTACCTACGAACGAGTTGAGAAATTTCAGTTGCTGGTAATCAAACGGGATCAAAGGCGCGAGCCGTTTGACCGTGAGAAGCTATATATCGGCATGCGTAAGGCGTGTGAGAAACGTCCGCTGCCAGCCGGTGAAATCGAGAACGCCGTCGAGGAAATCGAGCAGGAACTCTACCGCCTGGGAAAACAGGAGGTAGCCAGCAGCGTGATCGGCGAACTGGTGATGGAGCATTTGCGCAGCCTGGACAAAATCGCCTATATCCGCTTTGCCAGCGTCTATCGCTCCTTCGCCGACGTGCAGACCATGTTCGAGGAGATTCAAAATCTGCTCAACCCCGATAACCGCACAGAACGAAACTCCACTGACAACGGGAGTGAGTAGAGGGGTTGAGACGTGTCATGCTTCGCGCCCGCTCAGTATCCAGTTGAACTTGCCAGCGTAGCCCCACAGGTGGATGCTTCGCGCCCGCTCAGCATGACACACCTGCGCCCCCCTGTTCTAAAGCGAGGTAGGTAAGGATGGAACGGCAGGGCGACCGGCAGGCTCGCCCCGGCCCTCGCCCGCTTGCTCCAGGCCGCCGAAGCGCGCTGGAGGATTGAAACTAGCCCTGCGTATGGCCCGGTTGCTGGACGTTGCGCAGGCGGTGGCTGAGAACGGAGAGCAGTTTGAGGCCGATTTCAGGGTTGCTGCGCAGAGCGGCACGGAACTCCCAGACAGGCAGCAGCACTGCCGTTACCTCATCTTCGGCAATCACGTTGGCCGAACGGGGTAAATCGTCCAGCAGGGCCATTTCGCCAAGCACGTCGCCGGGACCAACATGGTTCAATGTCACTTCCGCACGGTCAGGGTCTTGCTCCTGCGTCACCTTTGCATGGCCCTTCGTGATGATATACAGGCCTACTCCCGTATCACCCTGCTTCATAAGCGTTGTCCCAGGCTTATAGGTGCGCTCCTGACAACTCTTCGCCAGCGTTTGCAATTCCTTCTTGCTCAGATCGGCAAAAAGCGGTACCTGTCTCAAAGTCTCTTCGTTCATGCTTCCTCTCTCCTTACAGGAAATAATACCAGAATCAAAGAAATAGTTCGCGCCCGATGTCCCACGCTATTTTACCACAACTCTTCTGCATTGCCTACTGGCAATCTGCCGCGCTGCCGCGCGGTCTGCCAGCCAGACGCCTGCTGTGTTTTGACTTTCGCGTCAGGACGCATTACAATGAATGAAACATGGAATCCAGATCAAAGCAGGAGTATTCCTCTTCTTCAGAGAGGAAATAGAATAGAACAATATGACAACACAGGATACAAAAGCTGCGGAACAGAGCTGGCAGCGTGGGATCGAGGCCCTCAACGAGGGCAAACTGGATGTGGCATCAGAGGCATTCAACGATGCTGAGATACGGTTTCGCCTGGCGGGTGACTACAAACGCGCCGGGGATAGCCGCTTCTTGCTGGCGGATGTGCAGCGGCAGAACAATCTGCTGGACAAAGCGGCGAGCAGTTACCGGCGCGCCATCAAGCTCTACCAGGAGGCGGGGCGACCGCTGAACGAGGCCGGGGCGGAGCTGGCGCTGGGCCACGTCGAGCGACAGATGGCCCACCTGGATCGCGCGCAGGATGCTTATGAAGATGCGGGCAGGCTCTACAGCGCCGAACGCGATGCGCAGGGGGAGGGTAATGTAGCCCTGGCGCTGGGCCATATCAATCTGCAACGCGGCCTTTATGAGCGTGCGGCAGCATACTATCGGCAGGCTATCGATAAATATGCTGTTTCCCATGATAGCATCAACGAGGCGGATGCGCGGCGCAGCCTGGCCGATATTCAGCGCATCCTGCGCCAGTTTGCCGGGGCCACCGCCGATTACGAGCGCGCCCTGGAGGTGTACCGGGCCAACCGCGATAACTTCGGCGTGGTGGATGCCCTGCTCGGTCTGGGGCGCATCTATCTCGACGAGCTACAACTCGATCGGGCCAGCAGTACGTTTGCCGAAGCAGTGAATCTGGCGCGAGTGATCGAGTACGAACTGGGCGAGGCCGATGCCAACTTCGGCCTGGCAGAGGTCTCCCTGCTGCACGGGCGCGTCGATCAGGCGCTCATCAGCACGCAGTCGGCGCTCCAACGCTATACGGACATGCAGAACGCGCTGGGAGTCGCTAACGCCAATCGCCTGCTCGGCGAGATCAACATGCGGCGCGGCCAGCTTGCTTACGCCAGTTCCATGACGGAGCGCGCGCTGCGTACCTACAAATCGCTTGCCTATCGCGAAGAGGTGGCGGATACCACCGTCAATCTGGGCGAGATACAGCGCCGCCAGGGCCTGCTGGAACGGGCGGCCAGAACCTTTGACGACGCGCAGCGTGTAGCGCAGGCAACGCAAGATGTGAAGGCAGAAAGCCGCGCCCTGCTCGGCCTCGGCGACATCTACCGCCAGCAGGGACGCACGGTGCAGGCGCGGCTCGTGTACCGGGAAGCGCAGGAGATGCTGGCCCGGATCGCGGAAGCAGCAGGCGTTGCGCAGGCCCAGGCACGGCTGGCAAGCCTGGCCATCTTCGCCGGGCAACTGGGCGAGGCTGCAACCTATCTCAAGCAGGCGCGGGCCAGCGCGAACGACAGCCCCCTCAGCCAGCAGGTTCTGCCGACCCTTCTGCTGGCCGAGGGACAGTTGCTGCTGACCGAAGGCGATTTCACCCAGGCCGAGGCGCGCTTCAGCGACGCCCATAACCAGGCCGAGGGGCAGCAGGAGCCGCTGATCGGGGCCGAGGCGCTGCTCGGCATGGCGCGCTCGCGGCTGGCTCGCAATGAACTGGACATAGCCGCTTCAACCTTCCAGCAGGCCGGTCGCCAGTTCCAGTTGCTTGAAAGCCTCAACGGCGACGGCGCCGCGCTGCTCGGTATCGCGCAGACGCTGATCGGACGTGGAGAACAATGGGAAGAGGCCATCGAGCAATGCGAAGCGGCTCTGGCCCGCTTTAACCAGAGCGACGACCTCGTCGGGCAGGCCGATAGCATGCTCTCGCTTGGCCTCGCGCGCCGGGGCAGCGGGCAACTGGACGAGGCGCAGAGCGATCTGGAACAGGCCCTGACACTCTACCGCCAGCAGCAGCAGCCCCTGGGCGAGGCCGATACACAGTATGCACTGGCAGGAGTCTGGCTGGCGCGCCACGAACCGGCACAGGCCTTGACCGCCATGAACAGGGCCATTGAACTGGTCGAACAGGTCATGAAGACGCTCACCACCGCACAACAATGGACAACGTTCCTTCGTCAATATAGTGAGTTGTATGCGCAGGCCGCTATTACGCTCGTCCTCCTGCAACAGGAGGAACAGGCGCGCACCCTGCTCACCGGCTATGTACGCATCGCCGGAGCAACAGAGATTGCCCGGCAGATCAAAGACTACATCGCGAGCATTCCAACCGGCGGCGAAGAGATGAGCAGGGAAGAAAGCGAGCGGAACAAACAACTGGCCACACGACTCAAACAGTTGATTCAGGGGTTATAATAGCCTTGTTATCAGCAGCAAAACGGCCTATTATGTATGAAGGAGCAGATTCGGGTAGGAGGATTTTCTGATGAGTTTTCGTTTTGTTCGAGGTAATCCACAGGCACCAAAAGGCCATGCCATCTTTTACGCCACCAGCAGCGTCGATTCACGGGCCGTTTTTTGCACCTATTGCGTTGTTCCGCCCACTCCGCTCTCCCTGGCCAAATACCTGCCATCCTTCCTGGCTGCGCAACTGCCGCCGGAAGAACTGCGCCAGGCGACCAATGTCCCCGTGATGCCTATTCCACCCATGCTGGAGGAGGGGCGCAGCCTTGAGCAACTGCGTGTGCTGGCCGAGCGGCGCGACGACGACCTGTGCGACCTGGGAACCGTCAATGCCAGGGACGAGGCGGCGCGCATGCAGCTGGTGGCCGAGGGCTGTCAGGAATATGGCCTGCTGTATGTGAAATATATGCAATCCGCCGGGGAGCTGCCCACGCTCGAAGAGGCCGGGGAAGAGGAGCTGCCAGCCCTGGATGAACTGGACGCTGAAGAACTGCTCTTACAATCCATGACCGACCGGCAGCGCCTGGCAGAACTGGGCAAGCTGGTGGGCATGGCCCGCTACGCGCTGGAGGGGCGCGATAGCGGCCTGCTTCAGGAAACGCGCCGGAAAATGCAGCGCATCGCCCGCTTCCTGCCGGAAAAGTACCGCGCCTCCGACCTGCTGGCGGCTGCCTTCACCCCCGGCGACCGGGGCGCCAGGCTCGCGGAACTCTACATGGAACGCGGCCTCAAACTGGCCGACGAAGAGTATGCTGAGATTCCGCGCATCGATCGCGCTATTCGCGAACTGCAAGAAACAATCGATCAGCAATAACACCCATCTTTTTTCAGGAGTGATTTTATGGCACTAGTAGGGATGAGAGCCGATATCTCGGCTCTCCTTGACGCGCTTGTCTATGGCAACACTGAGCAAATTATTTCCGCCACTCGCGAACTGTTGCGCCAGGGCGATCTTGCTTACAAGCTGGCCGGACGTATCGGCATGATTGCCTGTCACGGCGACCCCGACGGTCACGCCATCCTGACGCTGACAGCAGCCAGCATGCTCAGCTTCTGGCTCAATTCGCTGCCGCGCGGGCCAGAGTATGATCTGCTGCATCGCGAGCGAGAAATTGCCGTCCTTACCCCGGCGTTCGTCGGCACGCTGCCAGCCGTGCGGGCAGGCCGCAATACGCAGGACACCTACCCTGAGCCGTTCTTCCCCAGCGACCTACCGGAAGATAAGACAATGGCCGATATGATGCACGAGGCCGTCTTCAACAACGACCCCGCGATGGTCGAACGCCTGCTCTTCGGCCTCTATGGCACTGGCGCGGATTATCGCACCATGCTGGTGCGCATCTACGACGGCATCTCTACCACCTTCCAGCATGGCGGCCATCCCCTGACCTTCGCGGTACGCGGCTCGCAGCTGCTCGATGCTGTCGAATGGGGGGACCGCGCCCCCAATTATATTCACTGGCTGACGCCCCATCTGCCGCTGCACACCGAGGAGCCGGACTGGGTCAATACCGTGCGCGCCTTCCTTGCCGACCCGGCCCATAGCGTCGCCAGCTATCGCACGCGGCTGGCCGCGCCGAAGAACGAAAATGCCCTGCCGCTGCGCTCCCTGATTACGGGCAATGCCGACGCCGAACAGATCTGCCAGGGCGTCTATAACGCTCTCATCCCCGGTGGCGCGTCCGCGCGCGGCGTTGGCTCCGTCATCTCGATAGCCGCCGCCGACGTGATGCAGAAGGTCGGCGATGGAGACCGCGAAGCCTTCATCAAGGCCGCACATGGCCTGCTCTTTGCCGCCGCCACCCGCGTTGTTTTCGCCCAGCTTCAGGATATCGAGGCGATGCCCCTGCTCTTCACTGCCGCCGTGTATGTCAACGCGCTCAGCAAGGAACTCGGCGAGCAAAAGGGGCCTGCGCAACCGCCAGCCTCGCTCGGCCTCGGCGGTGGCCTGCTCGCCCCTGCCCTGCTCGATACGCTCACCCGGCAACTGCTTGACCGCGATCTGGATGGGGCATTCGGCACAGCCCGTCGCTACCTGCGCCTCGGCCATGATGCGCGCGCCCTCTTCGCCACCGTTGGCCTCGTCGCCTCGCAGGCCGATGCCACCCTCGATCAGGGCCATACGCTGCAAATTGTGCAGGCTGCCGGTGAGGAATTCATAGCATGGCCCAGAGATCTGGCCTCTACCAGCGCCGATAGCATCCTGTATGTCGCCCTGCGCGCCGCTGCCTTCCCGCAGCGTAATGCGCTGGTTCCCATTCCACTACCAGAGTAGCAAGCCATGCATCAGCAGGCTAATCGCCGCGCGGGGCAGGCCACCCGCCAGGGGTGGCCCCATCAGCGGTAACGGAAGCCCGTGCGCGCGCCTGGCAGGCCATCCGCCAGGGGTGGCCCTACTATATACGACCCCTTCACCAGCGGCACGAACGCCTCGTG
>CADDYT010000029.1 GCA_902810755.1 Chloroflexota bacterium | reverse complement strand
AATTTCAACAATCTACCAATTGCCGCCTGATCGTGCGGACCCTCAGTAGCCAGTATCACATACTTCATACTTACTACCTTATCTCCAGCCCTAAAACCTCGCGTAATCGCTTCAGTAGTGAAACATCGAATCTTGTCACGGCTGTCTGGTTTTCCCCCTCTTCTAGCCGGTATACTACTAAATCAACAGTGTCCCCACTTACCCTTAATATAGCATCAACAGTTTCAAGGCTATGAGTAGTAGCAAAAAGCTGAATGTTGTTTTGAACGCAAGATTTGATCAGCCAGTCAAAGGTTTTCTCAAGAGCTCGTGTGTGGATCGCTATTTCCAGCTCATCAATAAGGAGCAAACCATTTGCTGAACCAGCAATAGCTGATGCCAGAGCAAAAACACGCCTCAAACCATCTCCAAACGTACTCAAAGGCGCACGTCCGAGTCTTTCATGTTTGACAGTAACCATAGGGCGAATCTCTGTAGGAACAACAATATCAATGTCCTCAATGCCTGAATCAAAAAACTGTAAAAGCTCAATCACATCGGCTTTCATTTCCGCATCGACTACATCAGACCAGAGCCTTACAGGGAAAGCGCTGAGGCGATGGGAAAAGGGATTGACTATCTGCATAGGTAGCACAGGGGCTTCCTGTCTCTTAGATGGGGGAAAAGGACGAGCTTCAGAAAATGTCAGGGAATTGCGCACAGTTTCCTTACTATCAGAAACGGAGACATTTATTCTGATACCTTCAAATTCGGTCTCCGCACCTTCTTCAATTCCTTCTGGCTGCTTTCTCGACCCAGGATATCGAACCATTTCAGTGAATTCCTCATAGTGAGCTGAGACTTTTTTCAGAGCAAAACTACCGTTTCCTGAAAAGAATATTTCGCTATCTTTCGTATCCCCTTCTCGCGGAAACAACCAGACTAGCCGCTCACTCTGACTTAATCGAGAATTCGTTTCTCGCGCAGATGCGGCATTATACCAACTACGCCAGTTAAAAAGGTCAGAAAATACGGAAAGCGCCTCCAATACGCTGGTCTTGCCGGAATTGTTCTCGCCAACCAGCAAGTTGACCTGACCCAGTTTTTCAAGCGTCAGGTCGCGTATGCCACGAAAGCTGTGAATGGTAAATTCGTCAATGTGTTTCATATCTCTTCCGCGTCTCTCTGCCTGATTCTGATAGAATCGGCTCAGCTTCCCTCACTCACTTTATCAACATCATTCGTACTCAATGAAATTTCAACGTAATCCGCTTCTCAGCTAGCATTATGCCATGTTTTTCGCTAGTTGACAATTATTTACGAGAACGGACAAAAAACACGGAGGTAATTCCATGTGCTTTGTCACTAAATCAACGTATACAACAGCACCACATTGAGCAGCGTCACGACCAGGGCGATGAAAATGTTGAAAGTGGTGGTGGCATTGCCGCTGACGAGCGGCCCCATCAGCTTTTGCCGACGACTAAGCATAACGACGGCGAACATGGTGAAAGGCAGTTGCAGGCTGAGGATAACCTGACTGATGACGAGAACCTCGACCGGGGAGATACCGAGGGCGATGGTCGCCAGCGCAGGGAGCAGGGTGATGAGGCGCCAGACCCACATCTCAACGGGCATGTTCAGGAAGCCCTGCAGGACGACCTGCCCGGCCAGCGTGCCGGTGGTGGAAGACGAGAGACCGGAGGCGAGCAGGCCGATACCGAACGCGGCGGCGGCAAAGACGCCCAGCGCGGGGATAAGGGTCACGTATGCCTGTTGCAGGCTGAGATCCGCCGGGTTGGTGACGTGACGGAAAAAGACGGTACCCGCGACAATGAGCATGGCCGCGTTGACAAAGAAGGCGATATTGAGCGCGGCTATCGCGTCGATCTTCGCCAGCAATAGCACTTTGCGCCGCTCCCGCTCGCTTGCTTTTGGGCTGCTCAGGCGTTCAGCAGCCAGAAATGAGTGGAGGAAGACATTGTGCGGCATGACGGTGGCGCCGAGGATGCCGACCGCGACAAGGATGCTCCCCGCCGAAAGCTGCGGCGTCACCAGGTGCTGCAAAACCAGCCCCCAGTTGGGATGAACCAGCGCCGTCTCATAGACGTAGACCAGGCCAATCACCGAGACCATAGCGATAATGACATATTCAAGCTTCCGAAAGCCGAAGCGGCTCAGGCCGAGGAAGGCCATCACAATGGCCCCTGTGAGCAAAGCGGCGAGCAACATGGGAATATGAAAAAGAATATTGAAGCCCAGCGCGCCGCCCAGAATTTCCGCCAGATCGGTAGCCATCACGGCAATGGCCGATGTCACGCCTAAAAAGATGACAACGGGGCGCGGAAACTGTTCGCGAATGAGTTGCGCCAGATTTTTGCCGGTGGCAATTCCCAGTTTGGCCGAGGCAATTTGCAAAAAGATAGCGATAATATTGCTGACAAGAATCACCCAGAGCAGTTGGTAGCCGAAACCGGCCCCCGCCGCCAGGTTGGTTCCCCAGTTGCCGGGGTCCATGTAGCCAACACTGACCAGAAAACCGGGGCCAAGCGCGGCGAAAATCTCACGCAGGCCAACGCCCCAACGCTTTTGCTGTATGCCCTTCGCTACCCGCAGCACCGACATGCCCCAGGGGAGCGCGTACTCTACTCTCTTTCTTCGATCCGATAACAACGCCATAGAACTGCTCCTGATTTCTCTCTATTCCCTGTTTTTCATCAATCTTCCGTATGCAAAGCCTCAATCTCTGCCGGGGAGGTTACAATAATATGTTCGGCCAGTTCCGGCCCCAGCATATGCGCCTGCTGCTGCGCTCCACTGCCAACGAGGATGTGCAGCGGGCCGCCAAACGGCGCGCGTTTCACCAGTTGCACCTGCGTCTCCGGGTAGAGGCCAAGCTGCCCCAGGTAACAGAGTTGATCGGGACTTTGCGCCTGCACGCGTAGCACAAGGACCGTTTGCCCCTCCGCCAGCTCCGTCAAGGGCTGGCCCCCGCGCGCTGCGATCACCCCTTCTTTACTGGGAATCGGGTCACCGTGGGGGTCAACGGTCGGGTAGCCCAGCAGAGCATCCAGCTTATCCTCGAACTCCTCCGAGATCACATGTTCCAGGCGATCAGCTTCATCATGCACCTTATCCCAGGTGTAGCCTAACTGGCGCGCCAGATAGAGTTCGAGCAGGCGGTGGTGGCGAATGACCTCCTTTGCCTTGCGCTCGCCCAGTTCCGTCAGCCGCACCCCACGATACGGCATATGCTCAACCCAGCCTGCCTCAGCAAAATCCTTAAAGAGCGTCGTCACCGTCGCATCGCTCACCCCCAGCCGCTCGCTCACCGCCGAGGTGGAGACCTTCTGCCCGCGCTCCTGCATTGCATAAATCACCTTCAGGCAATCACTGATACGCGGTGTCAATTCCTGTACCGGCTTCTCCATTTTTCATCCTCCCTGAATTCTAGTTTTTAGCTTGCTAAAAATAGGATACCATACAAAGCAAAAATTTGCAAGCGTAGGAACAGTCAATTTCTCCAAAGTGGCACCTGCGGCAAAATTTTTTCGTATCTGGAAATCAAAGAATTCAAATCCATAATGATATTGTTTCCAAATTCATCACAACATTTGCAATTTGAAATATTACGATACGTATTGACATATTGACGAGCTTATTATATTTGACGTTTAAACTAAAATGAACCTGGCTGAGCCATAGGAGTGAAGGCTCAGAAACGAGAAAGACGAGTCGAAATGAACAAGAACTGTCGAAGAGCCTCAGGCAGAAGCGCTCGTTTTGCTCTTTTTCGGCTTTTTGCTTGTTTTGCGTATCACCGCATGACGGGTTCGGCGCTTGGGATGAAAGCCTTTGGCTCGTCCCGGCGCTTTTCCCCGCCGTTGTGGTGCGCGAGCAGGAGTGCCCAACTGCTGCAAAAGGCTGGGCATAGCCCGTCGCACCTGCCCCAGGGTTGGCAGGCAGGCATGGGCCTCCCACGGGCGATAGCAGCCTTGTGCCAGCGGACGAGCCAGCACCAGCAGATTGTGCGCGCAGGCCACAATCTGCGTCCAGCGTGCGGTACGCTCAGGCGTACTCAAGCGGGGCTCATCCCAGAGCAACTCCTGTTTGTCAAAGCGATAGCCATGCTCCTGGGAGTAGCGCAAGCGATACGTCGGGCTGATCTCAGCCAGGGGAACCGCCTGCTCGCCCTGCCAGACAAACCAGCTGATCCTGGGATCACGCGCTCGGTCGCTGGCCCCATGACGGATGATCTGGATCACGCTCACTTCGATCTGCCGAGCCGTGCGCAGATGCAAGTGCTTCCAACAGCGCACCTGGAGGCGCGCCCCTTTGGCGTCCAGCCCTTCCCAGCTTTCATCCGGCTCACCGTGGCTGCTCTCGTCTTGGCATTGAAAACGGTCTCCATCCTTGCGGCTGGCTCCCAGTTGGCCTGGCTGACGGGGTGGGGCGGGGCGATAGAAGACGCGATTGCTTTTGACCCGCAGCAGGCAGCAGGCCTCGAGGTCGATCAGGCGCGGAAGGTCAGGCGCACAAGCGTACCAGCGGTCGCCAACAATGATGGGATGGACCCCACGCGCCAGCAACAAGGCCACCACGGCGCGCAATTGGCGGGCTGCCACCTCCGTAGCCAATTCCCCCGAAGCGACACGTGCGGTGTCCAGAATGAAGGTGCCTTGACCGGCCTCTGTGGGCAAGAGCACCACGTGACTGAAGACCCAGCCCGGGCTGGCCGCGTGCGTGTTCTTGGGCAAATTGGCGATGGGAACCAGGGTGCGATCCTGGGCCGTCTCGGCCTCGGGGCGGTACAGGTTGCTGGTGTCTATTCCCAGATACACCCTCTCCCCGGCTTCTGGCAGGGGCGCGAAGTCGACAAAGACCTGGCGCAACTGCTCGGCATCGATCTGGCCGTCTTCCAGCGCTTCGTACAAGCTGGCCCAACTGCGCTCAAAAAAGGGCGAGAACGACAATTCGGGGAAGCTGCTAGCTCCCACTTCACTGCTGAGCGCATCCAGCAGATTGAACAGGGCATCTTTGGCCTTGCCAAAGCTGTGGTACATCGCGTGACGAAACTCGTTGAGTGTGTTAAGGTTCATGTGAGTAATGCTCCTCCATTGAGTTCTTTTGGATACATTACTCCCCTCAGCAATCCTTGTCCAGGGGTTGCTGAGCTTCTTTTAGTTTAAACGTCAATTATATACATGATATCATTAAAAGCAGGAAAGCGCAGATAATCTCGGAGCCACGACAAAAAACCACCAAATCAGGCATCTGATGAAAATGTCTGACCCATGAAGGAAAGGAACAAGTCATGAAGCAATTTCACGTTGTACCCATGGTTATCACCCTGCTTCTGTTAGTAGGAATTGTTGCAGGGAAGTTTATCCTTCCACGCTTTAGCGGCCAACTTGTACATGCACAATCCTCCCAGTCTTCAGCAGACCCAAACTGCGTTGCTTTTACGACGCCTGTACTCATGCGGAAAGCAAATGGAAAGGGTTTTTATAATCTCCAGGTAACCAGTAATAAATGTTACGCTACCTACTCCCAGGCAATTTTTGCAGCAACTGGGGGAAAAGTCAAACTCCCCGCAAATATGAAACCTGGGGAAGCTGCTCACAAGTTGATTAACGCAATCTACAACTCAGGTTCTTCCCCAAATTTGACTGGTTACCCTTTTATCGAATTATTCCAGAACTCAAATTATGGAGGACAAAACCTCTTATACTCCTCGTCCTCCGAGGTATGTACCGCTGGTAATACCTGGGGTAGTTGGCAAATAGGAACAAATAGTAACAACTTTAATATGAACGATCAGACCTCCTCTTTCCAGGTATTTGGTAACTGCGAGGCTGTTTTGCTTTATCAAAATGCCAATGCCAATGGCTTTTCTTTTGCTGGCTCTGTGTATTCAAGTCCCTCAGGAGATGTTGCCCTCGTTGCAGGCGTCATGAACGATCAGGCAAGTTCTTTTGAGATCGCGGATACCTGCAGTGACCTAAGTAACTGCAACGGGTAACAGGACTTACTGAACGTCCGGCCCTTCTCTTCTGCTGTCGAGTAAGGAGCAAGAAGTATCGAAAAATTCTTTTCCTCCTACTCGACAAAAGTGTAGTTGTGTCTGTAATATTACTTGCATTGATTTCTTAAAGGTTATTTAGTGTGGATGGCTGTATAATAACAATAATATGTCGTGCTAATTTTCACATATACTGATACAAGCTCAGCAACCACACAGAAGATGCTATTAATATGCCACGTTTTGGACATTCATACGATTTTCTTAGTGAGGTCTCATAATAGAGAGGAAGATATGCGGCTACTCAATACAGGCGAAGAGCAAGACGATGTAGACATCACGCTCTACGATCGTTTTGCCCCAACAATTTTTGCATATCTGTACCAACAGATGGCGAGCCAACAGGATGTTGAAGATCTTTTACTGGAAGTCTTCATGGCTGCGCTCCGTAATCCCACGCTTTCTGGCCTCACCGAAGGGCAACAGCTTGCATGGCTGCGCCGCGTTGCGCGCAACAAGGTAATTGATCTTTACCGGCGGAACTCGGTGCGTACTGAGCTACCTTTAGAATTCATCTTAGAGGTAGAAGACGGTCAGCTTACGCCGGAAGAATATGCGATACAACGGGAGGGCTATGAACGTCTACATCGTGCCATACAGCAACTTCCGGCTCTGCAGCAGCAGCTTATCAAGCTGCGCTACGGCAATGGCCTGCGCCTCGTTGAAATTGCTGCCATCTTCGAGAAACCAGAGGGAACAGTACGCAAAATGCTAGTGCGTACACTGAACCAATTGCGGACGATGTACGATAAAGCCGAGAAAGGGATACAGCGATGAAACCTTTTGATGATATGCTCTCTGAAGAGCAAGAACCCCAGTATGCAGAATTGCTTCCAATGCTGCAACGCCTCTATGATCAACCCGCTCTTCCAACTGATAAACAATCTGAAGCAGTTGCACGGGTGCGGGAACGCCTGCTGGATGCAGAAATCAATGCACGGGACATACCGAGAGACACTTTCCAGGTTGGAACAATCAACCCATTACCTCAATCGCCCATCCCTCCGGTAACAAAACCACACCGTGTCCGAAAAGTCCTGCACCTCGTCAATACAATCGCAGCCATCCTTGTGGTAGGCGCAATCATTAGTGTATCAGTATTGCTCTTCGCTCATCGTTCTCCACTATCACCAGCCGCCAGTGCCACCCCCACAGCTACCAGGCCTGCCAGTATCGGTCCCATGAGTAACCCTGTAACTATTCATACCCAGATAAGCGATTTTGATGTTTCAATGAGCTTACCACGTGGTCCTTACTTCCTCGGTGAGTTGATTGAAGCGGATCTCTCATTCACCAACCACACCCACCTGACTGCTCTTGTGGGTGGGAGACCTTGCCAATCCCTCTACGTCACAGTGGAAGGCGGTACTGCACCACATGTTATTCAGCCCACACCTGGCTTCATGCATTGCTCCTCCAAAGCCTCACAGGTGAAAGCAGACCAGACACTTTCATCCGTGCAATATCTCGTCCTTACCAGCAGCGGCTATATTAGCGTGAAGTTTGGAGTAACATTCGTCGAGACAGTAGATAGTCAGTTCTATGAAGTTGCTGACTACACGGGAGCATTCCTCAATCAGGCACCTTCGATACAGATTACCGTGCAGCCACAGGTTCCATCAGATCATGTGATCTCTTTCAAGCTGGCAGGTAAGCAGGTTACTGTTCACGCTCCGACATACGCACAGACTCACCTACTGTACATGTATTCCATATCGTGCTTTACTGATGGTAGCGATGTATTGGTCGACAGTAATAATGGCTGGCAACCCCTCCCCGCGAATATCGTAAGTTTGCCAGCTTGCCCCGGCACAAAGACGCAATGGCAGTTCGCCTTTGGCGCGGTCGGCTATGCCTTTGTGTCGGGACATTATCCAGTATAAAACTTCAGGACTTGTGTCCAGCATGAAAACAGGGATGGGAACCATCTAGCAGTTCCCGTCCCTGTTTTCATACGACATACAGGCCCAGGCGGAAAGCTACCCCTCTTTTGCCGAAGCAGGCACAGGCTCAGTCGCAGTAGTCTCGGAAGCCGCAATCGCTGGCCGGTGCGAGGGACGCAGAGCGGCGACGATCATGGCGGCGACGCTGAGGGCGAAGGAGACGAGGAAGGCGAGGTGCAGGCCGTGCAGGAAGATGGCCAGCGCGGCAGGAAACTGACTCATGCCGCCGCCATAGATGAAGACCTGCATCATGGCCGCGATGGGGACGGCGCTGAGGGCGAGCGGGAAGACGATGGCGATGCTCAGCATCTGGCCCGTGTTGTTGAGCATGCTGAGAATGCCAGCCGCCGCGCCGCGCATGCCCGGCACCACCGAACTCATGATGGCATTGGTATTGGGCGAGGCAAAGAGGCCGGAGCCGCCGCCCATCAGCACCATGTAGAGCGAGAGCAGCCAGTAAGGTGTGGTCGCGTCTACCGTGGAGAGGCCGAGCAGGCCGATGGATGAAATGCCCAGCCCCAGCGGCGCGAGCAGGCGTGATCCCACGAAGTCAGACAGACGCCCGCTGATAGGGCCGATAATCATGAAGGCCGCGCCGAAGGGGGCCAGCATCAAGCCTGCTGTCAGCGGGTCTTTGCCGTAGGGGCCTTGCAGGTAGAAGATGAGCAGGAAAAGCACTGCGCCACGCGCGATACCGTTGAGCAGGCCGCTCAGGTTTGCCAGCGCGAACAGTCGGTTACGGAAGAGGCGCAATTGCACCATTGGCTGCTTGATGCGCGGCTCGATCACGAGGAAGAGCAGCAAGGCAATCAGGCCGATCACCAGGAAGGAGATCACGACCGGCTGCGGCAGCATGGGGAAAGCCATCATGCTGAGCGCGAGCAAGATGCCGGTCAGGCCGATGGTGAGGGTAATGCTGCCAAACCAGTCAATGCGCTGGTGGGCGGCGAGGCGCACGGGTTCGCGCAAACGCCAGAAGGCCCAGACCGCGCCAAAGATGCCAATGGGAACGTTGAACAGGAAGACCCAGCGCCACGATGCCTCGGTCAGCAGGCCGCCAATAATCGGGCCAATCAGGAAGCCCGCCGCGCCCGCGATCTGATTGACGCCCAGACCCAGACCAACCTGCCCCTTACGGAAGGCATCGGTGACAATGGCGGTGCTATTCGTGATGAGCAGCGCACCGCCAATGCCCTGAACCACGCGCCCGACGATCATATCATTGCCGTGAAACTGTGGCTGCGCCAGACCGGCGATCAGCGAGCCGACGACGAACATGATATAGCCGCTGTTGTAGAGACGCTTGCGCCCCCACATATCGGCCAGGCGACCAATCACCGGAGTCAGCACGGTCGTCACCAGCAGGTATCCGAGCAGCACCCACATAATAGTGAGAAAGCCGGCATGGAGTTCGCTCATGATATTGGGCAGCGCGATCAGCAGCGCCGAACCCTGGATGGAGGCCAGCAGCGCGCCGACCGTCGTCACGGAAAGCGCCACCCACTGGTAGCCATCGTTGCGCGACGCTTCGACTTCCGCCTGGCCCGGTTCAGCTTGCAGCAAGGCAGACGAATCAGAAGATGGAGATTTCATACGCTTCCTTCCCCGGAAAATATATTTTTATGATGTAAGCAAAGAAAACTCAATAAGACGCACTACAATGAAGAAGATAAACCTACACCTCGATCAGGTGGCGCAGCGCGGGCAGGGCCGCGATGATACTGGCGCGTTCCTCATCGCTCAGGTGTTCCAGCCGACTTTCCAGCGAGGCCAGACGCGCGCGCAGGAAAACGGTCACGGCCTGCCGTCCCGTCTCGGTGGGTTTGACCCAGACCGTGCGCCAGTCTGCCTCGTCGTGGGCGCGCTCTACGTATCCCTGCGCCAGCAACCGTTTGACCATCGCTGTTGCTGTGGGAGGCGTCACGGCCAGGTGTTCGGCCAGTTCCTGCATAGTGCAGCGTCCATGCTCGACCAGAATTTCGAGCAGCGAGAGCTGGCCAGGCGTGGCGCGCAATTCCGCCACGTTGCGCCATCCCTGCGCGCATTCCGTCCCGCCAGCCTCACTTTCCGGCGACATATCCGCGTTAAGGCGGCGCAGCAACCTGGGAACGATTTTCAGCAACGCCTCGGCCAGCCGCGCCCTGCTCTCTGACGGTTCCTGAGCCATATTCATCCTCCCTGATTACTTTGACAATCTAACTATATGGTACACGAAATACTTTGCTCTGTAAAGGGCCGCCGCAGAAAGCCATGAAAAAAACTCTCTCAAGCCTGTCGAGCTTTGCTGCCGCTCAGCATGGCAGGTTCGAGAGAGTTTTCAACAATATGCCGTTTTCTCTATACATCGAGCCTGACATCTTGCCTCATTGCTGGCTATGCTCAGGGTAATGTACTCTTCCACTGAAATAAGAACGATCGTCGCCCTGTTTCGCTCCACTCGGTATGACAGGGCGACGATCGTTCTTATAGCATGCCAGTTCAGTACTTTTGCCTTTGTTCTTTTTCCGGTTTGATACCAAACTGCCACTATAGGGAAGCGGCAAGAGCCAGACCCTTTACCGATCTCCCGTTCAGGATTGAAACACTAAGCGTGATAGACGACTCTGTTCCGGTAATCGTCCAGGCGGCCCTGCTGGATGGCCGTTGCCAGTTCGAGGTGGCGCTGTGCGGCTGCCTGCCTGGTCTCGCTGCTATATTCACAGACAACGAGGCGGACGAGCGTGAGGTAGCCGCTCTGCTGCGGGTAGACGGCAGTGACATAGCCGTTGCCGGCGCGGGTATCATCGAAGGTTGCCACCACGTACTGCCTGCCATCAGGAGCAGTCACAGCGTGACGAGCCAGATCAAGTTTCTGCAGACGGATGGGGGCAGCCCCAGGAATTTCGACAGCCTGGGTGTGCGTCGTCTGCGCGAGTGCATGTGTCTCATTATTTTCGCGAGCCGGGTTACGTACCATGTATGTTTACACCCCTCTTTCTTAATAATGTAGATGAAAACTGGCCTGGCTGGTGAGAGAACCAGGCGCATGACACAGTGTACTGAAGTTTTTTTATCCGGTCAAGTTGGGATGGGATAAGAGACGTTCCTCCCACCCGATACGACTGGAAGCCAGCCGGGCTGCTCGCCCGGCGGCTAGAACTCTTGCTCATCCAGTATCCGGCGAGCGCGGTTGCGTTTCCACTGCCTGCGTACAAAGCGCGCTGCGCGAGCGGGAAGGAGGCGCAGGAAGTACGGATGCTTGAGAACGTACAGGAAGAGGCGCGGCTGTAAGCTCTTCCACAGGGAGGGCAGTTCCTTTGCCTCACCGCTGCGTCGAGGATGTTCGGCGCTCTGCGGGTCTGCCCACAGTTCGCGCACATAGATATCCCCCAGGCGTTCCAGGATGAGCGCCTCACCGGGTGAAGCCTGCGCCAGCATGCGCATCGACTCGTAGGGCGTCTGTGATCGGCTCAGTTCTATACCGGCCCAGCTTGCCA
The DNA here is from genome assembly GCA_902810755.1 of Chloroflexota bacterium. The sequence continues at coordinate 41,998 of CADDYT010000029.1, read as the reverse complement.
TTAACAGAATGCGCCCATAAACCTGCCTCACCGGCGCCAGGTGGCGGAAGAGGCGCTGCCACCAGAGGCCGAAGAGGATGCAGGCGAAGAGCAACAACACTACCAGGCCGCCGAAGACCATACCCACCTGCTGCCGCCACTCCACCTGGCTCTGCGTTGTGACATTAACTGTACCTTCGGAACCTGTTTCCTGCGGCAGCTTGGAGAAGCCTTTGCCAGTGGCCGAACCCTTCGGCCCCAGGTTGCCCACAGAAGTCGGAGGCAGGGAGCCTGACGAATACTGACCGGGCAATGGGCGGGTAAAGGTAGAGAACGTGGACGATGGCTCAAAGCTGATCCAGCCGTAACCCGCGAAGTAGATTTGCGGCCAGGCGTGCGCGTCAGTACCGCGCAGCACATCTTCGTGGGAGGCGCTGTCAAACGTGCCATTGGTATAGCCCACCACCACACGAGCAGGCATGCCCAGTTCGCGCGCCATGACGACCATTGCGGTTGCAAAGTAATTACAGTAGCCTCTGTTGCCGCTGCGGAAGAGGAACCAGGAGACCGGCTCCTGCCCTGGGGGTACCTGAACGTTCAAATCATAGGTGAAATGACTGCGGAAGTAATCTTCCAGCGCCACCGCCTTATCGTACATCGTTGGCGCGTGCGCGGTGATGCTCTTCGCCAGCGCCAGGATATTGGGGTCAAGCCCTGTGGGCAGTTGCGTATAGGTACTGACAATACCCGGATCGTAGTAAGTCAGGGGATATTGCCCGTCATAATTCGAGGGAAATGTCGGCGCGTTGGCGGGTAGCGGCACCGTGCGCAGGCTATTCACGTCGGCGGTTGAAACATACGAATAGACGACATATTTCTGGCCCGGCGCCAGCGCCCCGCCTTTCAAGAGCCACGCCACCGTTGTATCGCTGCTCTTTGTGCTTATGAGCGTTGCCGGTACGCTCACCGAGGCGATCTGGGGCGAACCAAAAAGATAGGGATACTGCTCTCCCGGTGAATTCACGACCGTAATCACCTGTCTGATCGGGTGCGAAACCTGTGTCTCGCTGATCATTGTCGCGTTAGCCGCCAGTGCGGTACTGACCGTCGAGCCAATCGACCAGCCGTGACCATCGTAGGTAGTGTAACTGAGCGACTCGATATATTGCGAAGGATCATCGCTCTGCACCCTGAAGACAATATCATGGTTCAAGTTTGGATTGCCGCCCAGTACCAGCGTATCGCGGAAGTTGCCGTGATTGGAGGGATTGTAGCTGGCGTTGACCGAAATAATGCGATCCCAGGTAGTTTCAAGCTGGACCCAGGGATTGGAGCTGGTATTCCAGACCTGCGCTGCTGCATCATTGATATAGCCCCAGGGCAGGAGCCAGGCAAAGATCAAGATGCCGATGGAAATGAGCGTCCCGGCCTGCATCACATCCCAGCTGAGGTCGTCGGAATAGCGCAGCCCCTGCCGCCGCCAGCGCAGCACCGATTCGCGCAGGTTGAAACGCAGCAAAAGGAGCAACGCTGCCATCAAAAAGACAATCAGGAAGAGGGTATAGCCGGGGGCAATATTGCTCAGGTTGATGAGCAGTACCACCGCATTCGCCACAATGGCAAGCCAGGGGCTGCGCAGGCGGTAGACAAGCCAGGCGCTGGTATAGGCAAGAATGAAGCCGAGAGAGGTAATAAACAGGAGGAAAATCGAATCATTTTCGACCGAGCCACCGGCAAGGGCAGTGGCAAGCCAGTTATGGATACCCTGGAACAAAGCAGTTACGCTGCCATTATAAAACGCGCCCGCCGTCTGCCAGTAGGCGATCAAGAGGCCAAGCACAACGGCAATCAGGTGAACCACCAGAGAGGGCAGACGGCTCTGCTTGGAGGCAATGAGACCGGCGATCAGGCCCAGCGCCGTTGTCAGCGTGAGAATGTTGAGATGATCGACCCAGCCAGCAGCCTGCACGCTCCAGATAGTGCTGTAGACAACTGTAGCCAGTAAGAAGAGGGAAAACCAGCCCTCTTCCAGGCTTATTTGCAGGTGCAGCGTTGGCCGACGCGGCTTCCCATCTCCAGGGCGTGGATCAGAGATAAGCCTGGATAGCTTATTAATGGCAGCTTCTTGCATCGCCCTCACCTCCGCTGAGCATAACGGGCAGCAGGGCCACTCTCCAGGGCTTGCGCGAGTGGCTCTCCATTTTTAATACGCAGTACAGGTACACCGGCACCTTCCAGCAATACCAGCGTGTCCTCATCAGCAGGTCTCTGTTCAAAAGATGCGGCATCCAATCCGATGACTGCGACCTTCACGCCGCGCCGCTGTAAATGGCGCACCCCCTCGTGCCAGTCACGCGAGGTTGAAGGCGTAATCACGATGGCGACGCTATTGCGTCCAAAATGCATGGCATCCAGGGCGAGCGCCTCTTTGAGATCAGGGCCAGGCCCGGCACGAACCACAGCCAGCAATTCAAGGACGCGCTCAATCTGCCGATCTCCACGATCAAGCGAAAGGAATTCGCGCTGGTGCGCGTTGACGATCATACCCAGCGAGAGGTCCTGACGCAGCAGGTAGTTGGCAATGGTGGCGGCAATCGTCACGCCATATTCCTCGGTCGAATGCTCGCCCTCGCCTGCCTGAACTGCTTCGTTGAGGTCCAGGAAAATCCAGGCGTCCACCGCCGGGTCCAGATCAAATTCCTTCACCATTAATTTATTATAATGTGCGCTGGAACGCCAGTGAATACGACTTAACGCATCGCCGTTCACATAGTCGCGAATGGTGGTGGCATTGGTTGTTGTGTGCAGGGCTCGACGGGCGCTTCGGCCACCACCGGGCAAACCGCCGGAAAAGAGCGTGAAGTCGGTGATGTGTAGCACCTGCGGCAGCACCAGCAGTTCGCGCGCCGGCGTCAGGAAGATGCGACGGCGAAAGAGGCCGAAGGGATCGCCGCTGGTCGCCGTGACGGGGCCGAGCTGGAAGCGCCCGCGCTGGCGGCACATGGTACGCGCCCGCCAGATCGCGCGCTTGCGCCCCCCCATGCTGGCGACGTAGCCCGCGCGATGTCCGGGAAGCGTCGAGCCGTCGGCAATCTGTACCCATAGCTTGGGCATGACGCTCACATTATCCAGGTTCAGGCGTTCATCGAAATATTCTCCCACCTGCACGCGATCACCCGTTGCCGCGCGGCGAAACACGAGCTTGCGCAGGCTGTAGCGCGCCCACAGCCAGGAGAGAATGAACAACGTGAGCAAGGCATAGGTCAGATAATACAGCACATGCCAGCCGCTGCTGATAGCAAAGAAAAGCAGGACGATGATGAGTAGGATAGCCTGCCAGGGCCGCATTGCCTAGCGCCCCTTTCCGCCACCTACCCACGCGCCGGGTACGGGAACGCTCTGCAAAATCTCCTCCAGAATGGCCAGCGAGGTAACGCCGCGCACACGGGCGGCCGGCGAGACAATGATACGGTGTGCCAGCGTCGGCCTCGCCAGCAGCTTGACATCGTCGGGAATGACGTAGCCGCGTCCGCGTATAGCTGCCAGCGCCTGTGAAGCGCGGAACAGGGCCAGCGAGCCGCGCGGGCTGGCCCCCAGATAGATGTTACTATGGTTGCGCGTCGCGTTGGCAATGGCGACAATATACTCGCGAATCGACGGATCAACATGGATGGTGCGGATCTGCTGCTGGATGCGCACCAGTTCCTCCGCCGTCATAATCTGCGCCAGATCCTCAAGCGGGTGATGATGCTGCTGGCTATTGAGAATATTCACCTCATCGGCAGCCTGTGGATAGCCGAGGCTAATGTTCATCATAAAGCGGTCAAGCTGCGCCTCCGGCAGAGGGAAGGTACCTTCGTATTCAATGGGGTTCTGCGTCGCCATGACCATGAATGGATCCGGTAAACGATAGGTCATACCATCGACCGTCACCTGGCCCTCTTCCATCGCCTCCAGCAGGGCTGATTGTGTCTTGGGCGTGGCGCGGTTGACTTCATCGGCCAGCACGATCTGCGCCATGATCGGCCCCGGTCGAAACTCAAAATTTCCTGTCTTCTGATTGTAGATAGACACTCCTGTGACATCGCTGGGCAACAGGTCGGGAGTAAACTGGATACGTTTGAAAGAACAGCCAATCGAACGCGCAATCGCCTTGGTCAGAACGGTTTTCCCGACGCCCGGCACATCCTCAATCAAGACATGGCCCCGGCAGATCACGGCGATCAGGCTAAAGGCGACAGGCTCTGCCTTGCCAACAATCACTTTTTCGACATTCGCAATAACTCGTTGTACCGCACTGGCTAAATCCTGTGCTGACTGCATACTTTTCTCCCCGCTCGCTATAACGTCATGCTCCTCGACGCACCATGCTTTCTGCTGCCCATAGTGTACCACGTAGGGCTGCAAAAAGCCCGGGAGGAACAGCAACAAATAGAGATTCCGGCAATATATCTTATACTACGTCATCAAAATCGCATTTGTTGCACGTCTATGCTACTATACAAGACATTGCTGAAATGACGCTGAAAATGCAACGGAAGAAAACAGGTCAGAGGATTGGCGACGACAAATTGCTTCCCCCTGACATCAGCGCGCTAGCCAGGAGAGCAGCGCGCGCCGCCGGTATTCATGCGTGACGGCTTGCAACCAGGTGTAGCAGAGTAAGGGGAAAACAAGCAAGACAAGCGGGTTATGCCTGACTGCCTGCCTGAAGTTGCCGTGAACAATGCATGAAACCGCTCTGGTCATCCCACAGCCAGGGCATCTTTTGCCCGATACTGCGCGTATCAGGCAAATTGAGCGCCGCGACTCCAGCCAGGAGGGAGGTATCAGGAAGAAAACAAGGGGAAGCAGAAAGTACACGGCCAGCTTCCCTGATGATTTGAGCATCTCGCTCCGCATACTTACCTCTTGATGAGGGGCCGCCCCATACTATCGGTAAAGCTGCCTGTGGCAATGGTAATCAGGTCAATGAGCGCCCAGACGCCACAACCACCCAGGGTCAACAGTTGAATAATGCCGATAGTGGTGTGGCCTGTATAGAAACGGTGAATGCCAAATCCACCCAGGAAAATACACAGCAGTAACGTTGTTAGCCAATCTTTCTGCTCCATTCCCTGCGCTACCGGTTGCGCATACTGCGGCGGATATTGCTGTCCATAGCCATATTGTGCCTGCGGCGGATACTGGTTCGGCTGCCTGTATTGCGGCTGGGAGGGAGGCGGTTGCTGACCATAATAGGGCGGCTGCCCGGACGGTGGTTGGCTGGACATACGACATACTCCTTTCTCAAAAGACACATTAAAGGGATGAAACCTCGACTACTATACAGGATACCGAGAGCAAAAACAAGAGCATAATTGCCTATCTCTCAATTTCCTTCCCAGGTACTGGTGAGAGAGACTGGATTATGCTATTATTGGTGGCATGAATGGGAAGCAGCGCGAAAACGAACAGGGGCAACGAGACACAATGGAGGAACTCCATGCGCAGGTGCGGGGGCGCGTGCAGGGAGTCGGCTTCCGCTACTTCGTGATCCAGCGGGCCGTCCAGCTTGGGCTGCGCGGCTATGTGCGCAACGAGAGCGATGGCAGCGTGGAGGTAGTAGCGCAGGGGCCGCGTCCTGCCCTTGAACGCCTTGTCACGCTGCTCTGGCAGGGGCCATCGGGCGCATATGTACGCGACGTGCAGACCGTGTGGAGAGAACCGACCGAGTATCTCAGCGGATTCCATATTCGTTGGTGAAGAATATATCTATCGCGTATATCATACTACAGGAGAAGAGGACAAAGACAATGATTGATCGCGAAACGGTGCGAAATGTGGCAAAACTGGCCCGTCTGGGCATGACCGAGGAAGAACTCGATATCTTTGGGCAGCAGCTTTCCGTTATTCTGGAAAATATCGCCATTCTCCGCGAGGCCGACGTGAGCGGCGTTTCACCCACCGCCCACGCCTCGCGCCTGAACAGCATCATGCGCGGAGATATACCGCAGCCATCCTATCCGCCGGAAGAACTGCTGGCAAATGCGCCTGATAAAGAAGATAACGCGCTTAAAGTCAACGCCGTGCTGGAGGGAGAATAAGAGAACATGACGGAATTATATGAACTGAGTATTGCTGAAGCCGGAGAGCTGCTGCGCGAGCGCAAAATCTCCGCCGTTGAATTGACGAAGGCCCACCTGGAACGCATTCGGGCCATAGAAGACAAAGTGAAGGCATTTACGTTGGTTACCGATGATGTGGCCCTGCGCCAGGCAGCGGAGGCCGACCGGCGTTTCGAGCGCGGCGAGGGCGTGACGGCGCTGACAGGCATTCCGCTTGCCATCAAAGATGTGATTGCTACAAAGGGTATCACCACGACGTGCAGTTCGCGTATGCTGGAAAACTTCAGACCGCCCTATAACGCGACGGTGATGGATTGTCTGGAACGTTCCGGGGCGGTAATGGTTGGCAAGACCAACATGGACGAGTTCGCGATGGGTTCTTCCACCGAACACTCGGCCTTTTTCCCTACGCACAATCCCTGGGATCTGAGTCGCGCCCCCGGTGGCAGCAGTGGCGGCTCGGCGGCAGCGGTGGCGGCAGGCATGGCGATGGGCGCGCTGGGCAGCGATACCGGCGGCTCGATTCGCCAACCGGCCTCGCTCACCAACACGGTCGGGCTGAAGCCGACGTATGGCCGCGTCTCGCGCTTTGGCCTTGTCGCCTTCGCCTCCTCGCTCGATCAAATCGGCCCTTTCGCCCGCAGCGCCCGCGACGCCGCGCTCATTTTGCAGGCCATCGCCGGACACGATGTGCATGATTCGACCAGCTCTCCGGTTCCCGTTCCTAACTACCTGGAATATCTGACCGGCGAGATCAAGGGCATGCGTATCGGTATCCCACAGGAATACTGGGTCGAGGGAACACAGCCGGGCGTCGTAGCTTCCGTGCGTGCGGATATCGAGAAGTTGCGCGAACTGGGCGCGGAAATCGTCGATGTTTCGCTGCCCCACACGAAATATGGGGTCGCCGCTTACTACATCATCGCCCCGGCGGAGGCCAGCGCCAACCTCGCCCGCTACGACGGCGTGAAATACGGCTATTCGTATCGCGAGACGGACAACATGTGGGAGGCGATGGAAAAGACGCGCCAGTACGGCTTCGGGCCGGAGGTGAAACGCCGCATCATGCTCGGCACCTACGCGCTCTCCTCCGGCTACTATGACGCCTACTACAAGCAGGCGCAGAAAGTGCGCGCGCTCATCTCGCAAGATTTCGAGCGCGCCTTTGAAGAGGTCGATGTGCTGGTCAGCCCGACCTCGCCGGTCGTGGCCTTCAAGCTGGGTGAGATCTCCAACCCCTATGAGATGTACCTGATGGACGTGTTCACCATTCCGGCCAACCTGGCGGGCATCAGCGGCATCTCCATCCCCGGCGGCTTCAGCCAGGGCCTGCCCGTCGGCCTGCAAATCCTGGGCAACTACTTCGGCGAAGGCACCATCCTGCGCGTCGCCGATGCCTTCGAGCGTGTCACCGGCTACAACAAACGCTGGCCCAACCTCTAAGACATCGCCCGGACAAACTACCCGCGCTGCCCGGCTCCAGGCCACGTCGGTCGGCCACCTCTTGTGGGTGGCCGACCGACGTGGCCTGCCGACGTAGCCTGGGGAGCGGGCAGCGCGGGCCGACTAATCTACCATAGTAGCGGAGCAAAAGAAATCGATGGGACGCCGTATTTTTGCGATTGTTCTGGTTGTGCTGGCAATCACCATTGCCACCATGTCGGTCATTCTTGCGGTCGATAGCCGCCAATCGACCATTGCGGATACGCCATCACCTACGCCTGTTTTGTTATCTCCAACGCCAACGCCTATCCCGACTCCTGTCCTCACGCCAAAGGGCAAACCGGCAGCCATCAGCGCGACCGCCGCTATTTTGCTTGACGCCAGCACCGGCGATATCCTCTTTAGCCAACATGCAGAGCAAACGCTGCCAATGGCGAGTACCACCAAGATCATGACAGCAGTGATTGCCATCCAGACCGGCAATCTCGATCAGGAAGTCACCGTCGGACAGGACGCGGTAAACGAGGTGGTGCAGAACGGCGGTAGCGGCGCGGGCCTGGTCGCCAACGATAAATTAACGCTGCGTGACCTGCTCTACGGCCTGATGCTGCCCTCCGGCGACGACGCGGCGGTGGCTATCGCTGACGATATCGCCGGTTCAGTGCCGAATTTCGTGCGCATCATGAACCTGGAAGCGCAGAGGCTGCATCTCTATCAGACACACTATGCCAACGCGGACGGCCTCGAAGTCACCGATAGCCAGGGCAACGTGCTGTCCGGCGTCCACTACACCACCGCCTATGACCTCGTGCGCCTGGCGCGCTACGCCATGTCCATCCCCCTCTTCGCGCAGATTGTCAGCACAGAGCATTACACCGTTCCCGCCAGCGCCACCAGCCATGCCTACAGGTGGACGAATATTAACAACCTGCTCTATGACTACAAAGGCGCCATTGGCATCAAAACCGGCTGGACCCCGCAGGCCGGGGGCTGCCTCGTTTTCGCCGCCCGGCGCAGCGGCCAGACGCTCATCGGCGTCGTCCTGCACTCCACCAACGAAACCACCCGCTTCACCGACGCCACCGCCCTGCTCAACTGGGGCTTCGCTCTGCCATTGTTGCCACCTACACCGTGAGAGAGAGGAAACACACTATGCTCACCCTTCTCTATTCCCCTCATATGACCAGCGTCGATAACGAGGCCAGGCGCGCCTCCGGCCACGCTGATGCGCCGCTCACAGCGACCGGGCGGCAGCAAGCGCAGGAACTTGGACAGCACTACGCGACAGAAACGCTGGATGCTGTCTTCTGTTCCGACCTCCAGCGCGCCGTCACCACTGCACAGATCGCCTTCTCAGGACGCGCTGTGCCTGTCATCCCCGACGCTCGCCTGCGCGAGTACGATTATGGCGATATGACACAATATCCTCTTGCTCAGGTGGAGCAGGAATTTTCACAGCGCATCACAGAGCCATTTCCGCATGGAGAAAGCCTGCTGATGGTCGTCCAACGAGTGGGCAATTTCTTGCGTGATGCCCTGCGCCAGTACGATAGGAAAACGATTGTGGTCATCGGACACCGTGCTACCCGATACGCGCTTGAATACTGGTGCGGCGAGGCTTCCCTTGAGAAAATCGTAGACGCACCCTGGCAATGGCGAGAGGTTCCCATCTGGCGCTATGAACTGGATGCACACAGGCTTGAGAAGCGAGATTTGCTGAGATAATCGGAGACGGGAACAGAGCAGGCTCAGGGGAAGACTGGCGAGCAGCAAGGAGGATGAAACGCTGCCGTGTAAACAGACGTGAGGAGAGTAGAGGCGTGAAAACGCAGCACCGGCGAGCAGGTGTTTCTGTTGCATTGTGATGCGATGAAAGGAGAGATGAAGATACATGTCGAAGTTATCAGATAAAGAGCGCGAAGAGCTTCCCGAGAGCGATTTCGCGTTTCCGAAGGAACGCAAAGAGCCGATTGAGAATGCGAGCCATGTGCGTGACGCAGTGGCACGCTTCGATCAGGTGGAGGGTGTGACGAATAAGGAGCGGGACGAGGCGTGGAAGCGCATCAAGGCGGCGGCAAAGAAGTTTGGCGTCGAACTGCACGAGCAGGATTGGCGCGAACTGTTCAAACGCAACAATCGCCCCATTCCTAAGGATTAATGTAGCTGACACCGCGCCGCAAGGGATGGCCCTCCTGATACAACGGTTCCGCATGGCTTGTGGAACCGTTGTATCAGGAGGGCCATCCCTTGTGATCTGCGGCAGCTACGTTAACCCCGATGGAGCTAATCCCCTGTAATCACCACTGTGTGATATAGTTACCACAGAGCGCCGATACAGCCATTTCGCAGCGACGTTTTTTTCAGTCATTCAGCCAATCAACCAGTCAGTCCAGTTGAGAACGAGACAGGAGGAAGCAATGACGGTTCCTGAAGCTTCTGGCGCGACGGTGTCAGATGAGAAGATTGAGCATACCATTGATGTACGAGGCATAGCAACGCATCTGTTTGAGGCGGGTTCGCCTGCCGCTCCCCCGGTGTTATACCTGCACGGTACCAGCCTGGGCAATCTGTGGCTGGATTATCACCGGGCGCTGGCACAGCACTTCCACATCTTCGCGCCCGATACGCCCGGCTTTGGTCTGACGCCACGCCCGGACTGGATGCGCGACATGAGCGATTACACGCTCTATTTCCGCGACCTGCTGGACACGCTGGGGCTGGATAAGCCGTTCTTCGTCGGCCACTCGCTCGGCGGCTGGATGGCGGTTGAGGTCGCCGTCTGGTACCCGGAGCGCGTGGGCAAGCTGGTTCTCTCCAACGCCGCCGGTATCCGCGTCAAGGGGTCGCCCATAGCCGACCTGTTCGCCATGAACCCGACGGAACTGCTGAGTACCATTTTTGAAGACCTCTCGGCAGCCGCGCCGCTCATCCCGCCGGAGATCACCACCGATTACCTGCTGGCAGCATTCCGCGAGCGCACAACGCTGGCCTCGCTGGCCTGGAATCCGAGCTACGACCCGAAGCTCGAACGCCGCCTGGCGCGCGTCACCTGCCCCACGCTCATCATCTGGGGAGAAAATGATCGCCTGATCCCGCCCATTTACGGCGACCGGTTCCACGAACTGATTGCCGGTTCCAGGCTGGTCAGGCTCGCAGGCACCGGCCACATGCCCATGTTCGAGCAACCGGAAGCGTGGAGCAAGCCGATTATCGAGTTTCTGAACGAGCAGGCGTAGAAGGGAGAATGAGATGAACCGCTTACAATTCCATTACTTTCACCTGATGCCCTGGCCATACCTGCCCGAGGACTTCGATGAGAAGTATGATTCGTCATGGGTGACGCTACCCAACTCGATCTATGACCCACAGAAGGGACACGAACTCTACAATCGCTACTTCGATGAGATCGAGCGCGCCGATAAGCTGGGCTGGGATAGCGTCATCGTCAACGAACACCACCAGAACGCCTATGGCACCATGCCGTCACCCAATATTATGGCCGCCGTGCTGACGCAGCGTGTCAAACGGGCGAAAATCGGCATTGTCGGCAATGCGCTGCCCCTGCACGATGATCCGTTGCGCGTGGCCGAGGAGATCGCCATGCTGGATGTCATCAGTGGCGGGCGCATCATCTCCGGCTTTGTGCGCGGTACGGGCATGGAGTATTTCAGCTATAACATGAATCCCACCGTCAGCCGCGAGCGCATGAACGAGGCGCACGATCTGATTATCCAGGCATGGACGCGCCCCGGCCCCTTTGCCTTCGAGGGCGAACATTACAACTACCGCTACGTCAACATCTGGCCGCGCCCGATTCAGCAGCCGCCGCCCATCTGGCTGCCCGGCACCGCCAGCCTGGAAACCATCGACTTCGCCGCCGCGCATAAATACCCCTACATGACCGTCTTCATGACGATGGAACAGCGCAAGATGGCCTACAACCTGTACCGGCGCATCGCGGAGGAGAAATATGGCTACGAGGCGCAGCCGGAGCAACTGGCCTTCTGCGTCCCCGTCCTCGTCGCCGAGACGGACGAGATCGCCATGCGCGACGGCGAAAAGTACATCATGTGGCTCTTCAACAAAGGGCTGAAGGTGCGGCCAGAGTTTAACTTCCCGCCGGGCTACATCAGCGAGCGCAGCTTCCTGGGCCTCCTCAAGAGCGGTGTCTGGCAGCAGCGCGAAAAACCCGGCTTCAAAGAACTGCTCGACACCGGCGTCATCATCGTCGGCAGCCCGTCAACGGTGGTGGAAAAGCTGGCCTACCTCACCGATGAACTGCATGCCGGTATGCTCGTCACCGGCGGCCACGTCGGCGACGTTCCCGACTATCTGGTGCTGAGAAATCAGGAATTGATGGCAAAAGAGGTAATGCCGCACTTCCGTGAGAAACCGGTAAAGTCGGAGCCGCGTCCCGTCGAAATCAGCAGCGCGTCCTGAAGGAGAACCAGGAGATGTCATGCTGAGCGCGAGCGAAGCATCTGAGGCGGGTAGTGTCAGCCATAGCCCGGAGATGCTTCGCTCGCGCTCAGCATGACATGGCTCAAACGAAATCACATGAAGGAGATGAACATATGGAAATTCTGCGCACACCTGATGAACAGTTCGCCAATCTGCCCGATTACCCTTTCGAGCCGCACTATGTGGAGGTTGACGGCCTGCGCATCCACTACGTAGATGAGGGGTCTGCCGACGCGGAGCCGGTGCTGCTGCTGCATGGCGAGCCTTCGTGGAGCTATCTCTATCGCAAGATGATTCCCGTCATTACGGCTGCTGGCTACCGGGCTATCGCGCCTGATCTGGTGGGATTTGGTCGCTCCGATAAACCGGCGCGGCGCGAGGATTATACCTATCAGCGGCACGTGAACTGGATGACAGGATTCATCGAGGCGCTGGACCTGCGCAATATCACGCTGGTTGGGCAGGACTGGGGCGGGCTGATTGGCCTGCGCGTGGCTGCGGAGCAGGAGGAACGCTTCGCGCGTATCGTTGCCGCCAACACGGGCCTGCCGACGGGCGACCAATCGATGGGTCCGGCATTTCTAGCCTGGCAACGCTACTCGCAGGAGGTACCCAACCTCCACGTCGGCGGCATCGTCAAAGGCGGTTGTGTCGGCGATCTCACGCCCGAAATTGTCGCCGCCTACGACGCGCCCTTCCCCGATGATCGCTACAAGGCGGGGGCGCGCCAGTTCCCCATGCTCGTCCCCACCTCGCCCGATGATCCTGCCGCGCCCGCCAACCGCCGCGCCTGGGCAGTCCTGACACGCTGGGAAAAACCCTTCCTCACGGCCTTCAGCGACTCCGACCCTATCACGCGCGGCGCGGACCGTCTTTTCCAGCATCTCGTCCCCGGCGCGCAAAACCAGCCCCATACAACCATTACCGGAGCCGGTCACTTCCTGCAAGAAGACAAAGGCCCGGAACTGGCCGGGGTCATTATCGATTTTATGGCGCGAAACCGGTTGTAGGCGTTGATTGAGCGCGCACCGCCGATCAACTGGCGGTGCGCGCGCTCAATCAACGCCTACAAGACTCACTACCGAACATAAATGAATGGGCGACATTAGCCGCGAAAAATCCTGCGAATGAGGCGGGTTGCCACTGCAATCGCAATCGCTTCCATCAGGACGCCCCGCAGCCCTAAACGCCTGCGTTTTGCCATCGTATCATTCCTCCTTGCATGCCTGCTCCACGCTTGACTAACAGGTTGGGTACCGTGTTCTGATTATGTCCAGCACCTCCGGCTCAACATAACCATGCCAACTCTATCACGCAGCCAACCAATCGCTGCGATACATCCTGTTATACGATATATCTTGTGAAAGGTTGTTCTTTTTTTCGCAATAACGTATGCTTTCATATAGAAAATGGTCGGGTGTTTGAACAAACGGAAGCTGGAGGAAAGCATGCTTGATACCGTACCAAACCGAACCGATCAACCGGCCTGATCGTGGCAACAAAAAGAAGTTGAAGGGAAACAGCCTGTGTACGCACGAACAACAATTGCTCAATTCTATCCCGGCACTACAGAAGAAGCCCTGCATATCGTCAGCGACATCATGCTTCCTCGCGCCCATGAACAAGCAGGTTTTCAGGGTGCGCTCATCCTGCGCCACCCGGATAAAGATCAGGGCATCATCATCACCCTCTGGGAAACAGAGGAAGCCCTGCTGGCAAGCGAAGCCCCGGAAGATATTCGACCCGACGTGGAGAGGCTGGGCGAACTCATCGCAGGGGAGTCTCTTCAGGACATTTATGACGTTTTTTTCCGGTGCTAACGTAACATAAAGAAAACACCCCGGCCATGTCATGCTTCGCTCCCGCTCAGCATCTACTCGTGGGTGTTCTGTCAGGTCCCTCGTTCAGATGTTCCGCTCGCGCTCAGCATGACATGGCCTTAGAGCGGGCGGAAGCGCGGCAGGCTAAAGGTATCGCTGATCGGATCGAAGACAACCTGCACCGGCAAGTCAACGCGCAATTCAGCGGGGTCGATATCGATGACGTTGCTCATCATACGCGGCCCCTCCTCCAGCTGGATAATGGCGACGTTATATGGCACATCGTTCACAAAATCGGGCGCTCTATTCTGGCGAATAATGGTGTAGGAATAGATGACGCCGCGCCCGCTCGCCTCCACCCAGCGCACTTCCTGCGAGCCACAGCGCATGCAATACAGGCGCGGGTAGAACTGATGGCGCTGGCAGGTATCACAATATTGCAGCAGCAATTTCCCCTCGCGACAGCCGTCCCAGAACGGGCGGCTTTCATCGGTGATAAACAGCAGCGACCTGGAACGCATGGTTTCCGACATGAGATGCTCCTTGTAAAGAATACGGCTATAAGAAATTCCTGCTATCGTGTTGTGAGATTAGTATACACACATCTATTGGACTTCGACAAATCTCTTCACTTCGGAGAGTATTGTGCGAAGAGTTCTCTCACTTCCGACCGGCTACCGGAAGTGAGAGAACTCTTCGGAAAAAATGTGCTATTCCGTTACCGACAGAGGTCCAGGCGCTGGGAACCGCTTCACGGGGCGGCCGCGGAGCTTGACGGGGCGGTTCCTGGAGCGCGGAACCATGTCCCAGGCTTCCAGGGCAGGCCCAGGGCGGGCAGAAGCACACTATCGAGGCCAATCCAGCCGCAGACGCGCCAGGCGAAGACGAGGAACAGGCCAAACATGCCCGGCACCGGGTTGATAGCTCTCCTTCTCCTTTCGGATGAAATTCTGTCCGTGAAAGTTTTCACATTCAGAGAATAGCTTCCCCTGGTCACAGCTACGTCACATTGGAAACAGTTTACATCACAGGCATCTCTCAGCTTGATTATCTGGAAAATACTTCCCGGTACCTTTCGACAGAGAAATTGCCTGTGATAGAATGAGTTCTTAGAAGCTCATTCATGCCAGCATATTTCCAGGTGAAAGGTAGACGGAATATGGCGTATAACGGACGGATTGCGATTGTGGGCGTGGCGGAGTCGGAATATGGGCGGGTGCCGCATTTGACGGAGATGCAGATGCACGCGCAGGCAACATGGCGGGCGCTGGAGGAGAGCGGGCTGCGCAAAGAGGAGATCGATGCCGTCTTCTGTAGCTCGCATTCGTCGGGCATGCCGACGGTGATGCTGTGCGAGTATTTGCAGATATTTCCGCGCTATACCGATTCCACTTCTATCGGCGGCTCGTCTTTTGAGGCGCACCTGAACCATGCCGTTGCCGCCATTCGCGCGGGTAAGTGCGAGGTGGCGCTCATCACCTATGCCAGCACGCAGCTTTCCAGTCGCGGGCGCACGATCGGCACGGGCGGGCGACCGGCGAGCATCCCCGAAGATACCTATGAGTCGCCCTATGGCAATACGCTGGTTGGGGCCTACGCGATGGCAGCGCACCGCCATATGCACCAGTACGGCACCACCTCTGAACAACTGGCCGAGATCGCCGTTGTGACGCGCCGTCACGCCGGGCTTAATCCGCTTGCTATGTATCGCAAGCCGATAACGGTACAGGATGTCCTCAACTCGCGCCTGATCGCCGACCCGCTGCACCTGCTCGACTGCTGTGTGGTGAGCGATGGCGGAGGCGCGATTCTGGTGACGACGGAGGAGCGCGCTCGCGACCTGAAGCAGCGCCCCATCTTCGTGCTTGGCAGCAGCGAGAGTCACACCCACGCTCACATCTCCCAGATGCCCGACCTGACTGTTACCGCCGCCGCCATGACGGCCCCACGCGCCTTCGCCGAGGCCGGTGTGACGCCCAACGACATCGATATGGCGATGATCTATGACTCATTTACTATCACCGTGCTGATTCTGCTGGAAGACCTGGGGTTCTGTAAGAAAGGAGAAGGCGGCGCATTTGTGCAGGACGGGCGCATCGCCCTGGGCGGGCAACTGCCGATCAACACCGATGGCGGCGGCCTTTCGTCCAACCATCCCGGCATGCGCGGCATTTTCCTGATTATCGAGGCGGTGCGGCAGTTGCGCGGCCAGTGCGGCCCACGCCAGGTAGAGGGGGCGCAGATCGCGCTGGCGCACGGCAGCGGTGGCCTGCTCTCCTCACAGGCCACCACGATTTTAGGGCGCTAGCAGGAGCTTACCCCTGCTGTGGAAGGGCGGTGAAGAGAGCGACGTGGTTGCCGGTCGGGTCGGTGAAGATGGCGAACCAGCCAATATGGGGGATTTCAGTCTTCGGCAGGACGGTCTTGCCGCCGTGTTGCTCTATACTGGCAAGCGAGGCATCGATATCGTCGGTGCCGATGTAGACGAGCAGGCGGTCGGGCCTGTACTGCATCATGTCGCCATCAGGTTCGTGGCTGCCTGTGGAGACGAAGCCGCCGCCGGGGCCACCTTCAGCCGCGAACATGGAGTAATTGAACGTAGGATCGGTCTGGATATTCCAGCCGAAAACGTCGCCGTAGAACTTACTGGTCGTCGCTACGTCAGTCGCCGGGATTTCGATGTGAACGATCGGGTGATTGGACATGAAAAACCTCCTGGTTGCGTGTTACCTGTCAACAGTAAAATGGAACGCCAGGGATAGGGATACGCGCCGGTGTCTGTCTCTAACCGTAGAGTGGGATTACCAGAGACAGTATAGAACACAGGTTCGATATTGTCAAGACCTGTAGGAGTTCTGGGAACTATTGAAAACTACCTCGTCCGTGTCATGCTGAGTGCAGCGAAGCATCTGAGGCCACCACACTGAGCAATGGGTCACCAGGATGCTTCGCTGCACTCAGCATGACACGTCGGGCCAGACTATCAAGCATCCGGCATCTGTGCCAGGGAGGATTTGACTTCGACGTAGCGGGCAAGGATGAAGATGAGGTCGGAGAGGCGGTTCAGGTAGCGCACGACCTCGCCGTTTGCGATGACGCCATCGTGCAATAGCTTGACGACCATGCGTTCGGCGCGCCGAATGATGGTGCGGGCAAGATCGAGCGCGGCACCGTCCAGCGTATCGCCCGGAATGATAAACTTGTTGGGAATCTCTACCTCGCGTTTGAGTTCCTCTTCCACCTGTTCCAGGCGTTGCACGTGTTCAACGGTCATGCGGAAGCCCATTTTTTCGTAGTTTTCCGGGGGCGTCGCCAGTTCGGCCATCAGCAGATAGAGTTCCTGCTGGACGCGATAGATAATCTCTTTAACCTTCGGGTCCTGCGCCGCCGCTCGCGCCAGGCCGAGAGCAGAGGTCGCTTCATCGACGGTACCGAACGTGTCGGGGCGCGCATCGTATTTTGGCACACGCTGCTCGCCAAGCAGGCCCGTGTAGCCTGTATCTCCCGTGCCGGTTGTAACCTTTGCCAATGCTCTATCCTTTCCAGCAAGACATCATGGCCTGTTTCTTGCGCTACAATGAATTGTGTCCCGCTATCCCTTTTACATAGCGATACGCCCGGCTGACACGCCGCCAGTCCAACTCTCGCCCGCGTACCGGTCGTTCCTCGTCTAATGGTTCGAGCAGGTTGGTGGAGAGGAAACGCCGCCGCAGGTTTGAGAGGTCGATCTGCTCGTCGGCAGGAAAAAAGGCTTTGTAGAGCAGGGCAGCCTCGGCCAGCGTCAGAACGCCATCACCCTTCGCAGGCTCTTTGATCACATTCAACGGGCGCGTCTCCCTACCGCGCATACCATATTCGTCTGGCTGCCACCAGTTATTGCTGCCATAGCCCGGCGATTGAGGATCGACCGCGCCCATATCGGCAAGGTAGCGCAAGACAATTTCGGGGTCGCGCTGCACCTGCGAGCGAAGGGCATGGAGCGCGGAGAGAACCAGCGGGCGCACATCGGCATCAATGGGACGCTGACCGGACTCGACCTCGACCACCGGAGTCCAGCTCACCTGCAAGCTGGGAACGCCCTGACGATGCAGATGGGGACGCAATTCATCGCGATTGGCGCGCAAGAGTACGCTGTGGATGAGCGAGACCGCTGCGCCCTGCTCCGTGCTGCCCCAGACATAGACCTGCTGCTCCTGCCAGCCTGCCTTCAATTGCAGCAGCGCAGCCTCCGACGGCCAGAGCAGAAGCGCATCAATCGTGCGTTCTACCGCATCCGGCACGGACTCGTTGCCCAGCACGATCCGCATAGGCGGCCCCCAGGGGCCATCACGCAACAGCACCCATAAAGACCAGTCGCGAATCGCGAAAATAACCACGCTCGCCGTCACGATCAAGCGACGCGGCACGCTCTCACGCGCCGACTGCGATTCCATAGAAGACCTTTGCCCGGTAACAGGTGTACTCATATGTACTTCATCCACAGTATGTATTGATGGTCTGTTGACCATCGAGAATGTACCTTTACTATAGCACGTCTGCCAGAAAATTGCCATATTTATACCGAACAGTATCGCTATGAAACCCACTACAGCGCGGTTCAGCGGCATGGGGCTACCTGGCGAGGGCAGGGCCGCCCTGCAACTCCATCCTTACCAACCTCGCTTCAGGTTAAAAGACGACCGTATGGTCGTGGACGCACAGAAGCCACCTATCCTCATCATTCTGTGAAGATACGTGGCTCCTGTGTGATTGATCTATGTGCAGGAGGGAACGAGTCCCTCCGAAAAGACAGAGTAATTTAGTGAATAAAATGTAGAAGCAGTTCATACACGCCCAGCGCGGCGGCTGTAGTGAGTATACCCGCCAGTATCAGGCGATACTGTGCTACGAGAGCTTTCTTATCGAGGGCTATTGCTTTCGCCCCGGTGGTTTTGCGTACAGGTTGTTTGTCTTGCATCTTTTTGTTCCTTATAGAAAGACTGGTTGGTTGCATCATCAGTGCGTCTCACTGATTCCTGTCTCTACTATCAGATACGGATTTGCCGCCTGAAAAGTTGTATCTGCTTAAAGTATATCGCATAGTTGCGCAGATTACTATGCAAAAACTCACATTTTTACGCTGCCGCCCACCGAACGGAGCAGATCACAGAAAGCCTGGGCAGCTCGCGAAAGTTGTTTATCCACGCGCCGGGCAAGACTGATCTGGGCACGCATCTCCACACCCATGATGGGAATACGCACAAGGTCGCCAGCCGCCAGTTCGCGATGTACGGCTCGGGCGGAGAGGATGGCCGCTCCTACGCCGTTTATCACCATCTGCTTGATTGCCTCGTTGTCGGGCAGCACCAGCAGGGGTTCAACCTTGATGTGATGTTGCAATAGCGCGTGTTCGATCACCTCGCGGATACCACTACCCTGCTCGCGCAGCAGCAATTCTCCACTGCGCAGCGCCTCCGGCTCCAGTGTCTCTACCCCTCGCCAGCGATGATCGGGTCCGACCACCAGAATCAATTCATCGTAAGCGAAGACCTCTACGCGCAACTCAGGGGGGAGGAGAGCAGGATCACCCTCGACCAGCCCGAAGTCCAGCGCCCAGTTCAAAATGGCCTCGACGATCTCGCTGGAATTGAGAATGGTCACATGCAGTCGCACATGAGGATAGCGGCGACGGAAGCGAGCCACGATAGAGGGAAGCAGGTAGACGCCGGTTGTCGTGTTGGCAGCCAGCGTGATCTCCCCGGCATCGGCATCGCGCAGGTTCGCCAGCGCATCCTCCATCTCGCGTTCGAGGGCAAAGAGGCGGCGCGCATGGGCATAGAGGATGCGCCCGGCATAGGTCAGCGCAATACGCCGCCCCTGGCGTTCTACCAGTTCCATACCGATCTCATGTTCCAGGTTCTGAATAATCTTTGTCACCGCCGGTTGGCTCAGCACCAGTTCCTGCGCCGCGCGAGTAATATGCTCATATTCGGCTACCTTCAAAAAGACACGCAAATGATAGAGATTCATGCAAACGCTCCAGACCGTCTCCAGGGTTCTCTACCCGATATCTGGAACGCATTGTACTCCATTGCGCCTCAGCAGTCGAGTAGCGCATCACACAATATTCCAGGCAGCAAGGCGACGCTCCACATCGGCGAGCCGTTTTGTAATGGGGCCGGTCGGCAGCGGCTCGCCATGCTCGATGCGCCACACCAGGTCGGAGAAATCGGTGGCAGCATTATAGATCAGGCAACGCGGCATGGAAAGCGTGCAGCCACTCAAACGAGCATACTCGGTCAGCGTCATTTCAAGCAGACCTGGTTCCCAGGCATAGAGGTAGCGGAAATTCAGGTGGGGATCGCCGATACAGATATCTTCAAAATCAAACACGCCCGTCGGCGTCCCGTCTGCCGGATCGCAGGTGATATTCCACCCATGTAGATCGGCATGAATGACCGCCGGAACATATGGAGATTGCTCCACCTCTTCATACAAATCCAGCACAGTCGCCACCAGCGGCAGTTGTGCGCTATCCTCAACGAGTGGGGGCAGGCGTTCTCGCAGCTGCGCCGCCGACATCGGCACTCTGGGGCCAACAAGCCCCAGCTTCTTCGCTCGCACAACACTCAACGCCTGCTGCAACTCATAACAGAAACGGGCAAGACCGGCAGCAATTTTGTGCCGCTGACGATATGGCATGGCGCGATACCACTCCTTGCGCAGATACACCCCCGGAATCTTCCAGTACCCATCGCACACAAACTGGCGGCCTGTGATGGTTGATCGCGGAATAGTTAATGAAAGATGATCTCTTAAAGCATTCTGTAAGCGACGCTCCCGCCCCAACGCCGCCACTTGCGCTCTATTCAAAGGGAAGCGGAGTATCAGTTCATCATTGATCTCTACCACATATTTATCATCTCTGCTGCGATGTATTCTAAACGTCTTCACCTTCACATCGGGAAACTCCAGCGCCACCACATCCAACAACGTCCGCTCATCAACCTGTCCCGGCAGCCCGTCCCTCAACTCTTGCCCGCTCTGCCAGTTTGTCGCCTGTTCCCGCTTCCCTCTGTAACTCACTTTAGCTCGTAACACTCTTGCTTTCCTTCCAGCATGAAGATACCTCTTTCCTGTTTTCACTGGAACACCTGGCATAGAGGCAGCATCTGTAAAAACAGCCATCCTGGACCGGTCATGCTGAGCGGCAGTGAAACAGCAGGTTGTTCGTTTTAGTGACTTCAGATGCTTCACCGCCGCTCAGCATGACCGGTCCGAGCAATGACCACTACCACCTGCCTATCCTACATACTATGCGCACGGACCGGACAGCCAGTTTCGGACACTGAGAAAAGCAGGAAATTGCCGACTTCTTTGCTCCTCTTTTTACCCATAACCTAATGAAATGTTACAGATAACTTTATGGAATGAAAAAGAGGTCGTCTATATCAACTTTTATCCATAACCGGATAGAATATGAAAAATAACTTGATGGAATGAAAATCATATGGTATGCTTTTCCTGAGCAACCAGAGTTTCTCAAAGCACCCGCCTGCCAGAGGGTTCATATGTTGTAACTATAGTTACATTTTTCTTTATCGAGATTGGTTTTGGCTTCTCAGGTCGTCATGCTTTTCTCTCGACCTGGAGCAGATCGATAAGTTTTTCTCTTGACTTTTGTTTGTCTTTCGGATATATTGTATCCGAGAAACGTAACATTAGTTACAGATTACAGGCAGGTTGCTTTAACTGTACTGATGAACGGGAGGGAAAGCTCAACCGGTACGGAAAGATGGAGAAGCATGACATTGGAAGGAAAATGTTTTGCAGTCCTGGTTGCTATTTCTGTACAAAGTACCGCACGAGCCAAGTTCCCGGCGCGTCTATGTCTGGCGAAAGCTCAAGGGCTTCGGCGCTGTTCTCTTGCACGACGCTGCCTGGGTTTTGCCAATGACGCCACAGGGCCTGGAACAATTTCAACGGCTGGCGGCAGAAGTTTCGACGTTTGGTGGCGACTCCCTTATCTGGGAGGCCCGACTGGTCGTCAATGCTCAGGATGAATTGCTGATCCACGCATTGCTGACCCAGGCAAAACGCTCAAAGGAGGAAGAGGAACAGCAGTAAAAGAAGTGAGAGATGGTCATCCTATCGTTCTGTTATCCTGTCAAAGGAGGAAGTATCGATGAAAAGATTGTTCAGGTATAGCGCGCACCTGTTTGCGCTTGTCGCCATGTTTGCCCTGATGCTGGCAGCTTGCGGCTCTCAGAGTTCAGGGGGCAACGGGTCATCGCCGGTCACGGTAAATCTGGGCTATTTCCCCAACCTGACCCACGCCGTCGCGCTCGTCGGCGTGGCGCGTGGCACGTTCCAGCGGGCGCTGGGTCCCAATGCCAGGCTGGCCACAAAAACGTTCAATGCGGGGCCTGCCGAGATTGAGGCGTTGTTTGCGGGCGATATCGACATCGGCTTCGTCGGCCCCGGCCCTGCCATCAATGGCTATATCAAGAGCAACGGGCAGGCCCTGCGCATTATTGCCGGAGCATCGAGCGGCGGCGTCCTCTTCGTCGTGCGACCAGGGGCAAACATCAGCAGCCCGCAGGATCTCAGCGGGAAGAAGTTGGCCGACCCACAGGTTGGCGGCACGCAGGATATCGCGCTGCGTACCTATCTCCAGCAACATGGACTCAAACCGGCAGATAAAGGCGGCACTGTGCAGATCATTTCGACCGATAACGCCACGATCCTCTCGCTTTTCAAGCAAGGCAAGATCGACGGAGCCTGGATGCCAGAACCCTGGGCGACCCGCATGGTCGTTGAGGGACACGGCAAAGTCTTCCTGGATGAGCGTTCGCTCTGGCCCAACGGGCAATTCACGACGACAAACATCGTTGTACGCACAGCCTTCATGAATCAGCACCCTGATCTGGTCAGCAAGTTCCTGCAGGCCGATGTTGAGACGGTGCAGTACATTGAGAACAACACGCAGAGCGCGCTGAGCCTGGTAAACAGCCAGTTGAAGCAGATTACCGGCAAGGGGATCGCGGACAACGAGCTAACACTCGCCTTCAGCCACCTGACCATCACGTACGATCCGCTCAGCAGCACGATTAACACGCAGGCGCAGAGATCATATACGCTTGGCTACCTGGGCAGCAGCAATCCGAACCTGAGCGGCCTCTACAATCTTGGGCCATTGAATCAGGTACTCACCTCAAAAGGATTGGCAACCGTTTCCGGGCCGTAGCGCCGGTAGAGCCAGCCTGACCGTATAGACCAGCCAGGAGGAAGGATAAAGCACATGTTTCGTCAGGTCACAGTCAGTGAGACCGAACGTATGGAGCATAGCAACGGGAAGCAGCAGTCCGCACCGAGCGGCATCTCGCTCAAGATTGAGGGCGTTAGCAAGATATTCCCCGTGCGCACCGGGGCCGTCGAGGCCTTGCAGCCGGTCAGCGTGGACGTGGCTGCCGGAGAGTTCGTTTGCCTGCTTGGCCCCAGTGGCTGCGGCAAATCGACCCTGTTAAGCATTATCGCCGGGCTTGAGTCGGCCACAACCGGCACCATCTATGCCGATGGTCAGCCAATACGCGGCACCGGCACAGATCGCGTCCTGCTTTTCCAGGAGGCCGCGCTCTTCCCCTGGCTGGATGTGCAGCGCAACGTTGAGTTCGGCCTGCGACAGGCCGGGATGCGCGGCAAAGAGCGGGCAGCCATGGCGCGCCGCTTCATCGAACTGGTGCATCTGAAGGGCTTCGAGCGCAGTTATATCCACCAGCTTTCGGGCGGCATGCGCCAGCGCGTAGCCATTGCGCGCGCGCTGGCCATTGACCCGGCTATCCTGCTCATGGACGAACCCTTTGGCGCGCTGGATGCTCTGACCCGCGGCCGCTTGCACGCCGAACTGGAGTCGATCTGGGCAGCCACGCGCAAAACGGTCATCTTTGTGACGCACAACGTGCGCGAAGCCGTTGCGCTCGGCGACCGCGTCCTGGTCTTTTCCCCCCGGCCGGGGCGCATCACGCGCGATTTCCGCATTACGCTGCCGCGACCGCGTTCGTTAGAAGACCATAACCTGGTGGAGCAAACGGCGGAGATTATGGCGGTACTGCGCGAAGCGATGGGCGCAACCGGGCAGGGGCAAGAACAGGAGGCAAACAATGGCTAAGGCAATCAGTGCGGTGGCAGAATGCCAGAACACCCGGCAAACCATCAATCCGGCGCTGAAATCGGGGATACGCCGACTCATTTTCTACACCCTCTTGCTGGCGTTGTGGCAAGCCATCGCTATCAGCGGCGTCTGGCCGGATTACCTGTTTCCGGGGCCGTCGGGCGTATTCAACTCGCTGGTCAATGGCTTCCAGAACGGCCTCTTTTTGCAGGCCACACTGGTCAGCCTGCAGAGACTCATCACCGGCTACGCCATTTCAACGCTGGTAGGTCTGACGCTTGGCCTGCTGATCGGGCGCTTCCGCATTGTTGAAGAAACGGTTGGTTCGCTCGTGCTGGGCCTGCAGGCCCTGCCCAGCGTGTGCTGGATACCGCTCGCGCTGCTGTGGTTTGGTCTAACGGAGCAGGCCATGATCTTCGTCGTAGTCATGGGAGCCGTCTTCTCCATCACACTTGGTGTACAGGCAGGCGTCAGGAACACGCCGCCAATTTACCTGAAAGCGGCGCGCAACCTGGGAGCAAACGGCCCCCGGTTGACGACGCAGGTGATTCTGCCCGCCGCCATGCCCGCCATCGTCAACGGCATGAAGCAGGGCTGGACCTTTGCCTGGCGTTCGCTCATGGCGGCAGAACTGCTCTACACGACGCTGAGCCTGGGCAATTTGCTGGAAACCGGTCGCGACCTGCTCGACGCGGGGCAGGTGATGGCAGTCATGGTTGTCATCATCATCATCGGCGTCACTATCGACGGGCTGATCTTCGGGCCGATTGAACGGCGCCTGCGCGAACGCTGGGGATTACAAAAATAGACCCTGGCGCGGCAGGCAAAGGCACTTAACGATCAAGGGAAATGGCTCTGGCTCTGTGGGATCTGCAGGGAAGGGTAATCAAGCTCGGCTGGAATAATTTCCGCAGGAGAAATGTTCTGGTCTATGGCAAAGGTGCCAGAGCATGCTCACAGGGTTCAGAGCAGAAAAGGCGTATTTTTTATGCACAATAAGGAGTAGGTCATGGCCGAAAACACTGGTTACGCACATCCAGACGTACTGGTCGATGCCGAATGGGTAGAACAGCACCTGCAAGACCCCAACGTCCGGCTCATCGAGGTCGACGTAGATACGAGCGCCTATGAGCAGGGACACATCCCCGGCGCGGTTGGTTTCAACTGGCAGAAAGAGTTACAGGATCAAATCGTGCGCGCTCCCGTCAGCAAGGCTCAACTGGAAGACTTGATGAGCCGGGCCGGAGTGAGCAACGACACAACGGTTGTCTTCTACGGCGATAACAACAACTGGTTCGCGGCATGGGCGCTCTGGCTGCTCAAGTATTACGGCCACAAAGATGTGCGTCTGCTCAACGGTGGGCGCGTCAAGTGGCTGGCCGACAAACGCGAGATCACCACAGAAGTTCCTTCCTACGCCCCCACGACCTACACGGCCAGCGAGCCGCAGGCCGATATCCGCGCCCTGCGCGACTACATCCTGGGCCATCTGGGCGAAAGCGGCTTCACGCTGGTCGATGTGCGCTCGCCAGCCGAGTACAGCGGCCAACTGCTGGCCCCCGCCAACCTGCCGCAGGAAGGCGCGCAGCGCGGCGGCCACATCCCCGGCGCGGCCAACATCCCCTGGTCGCAGGCCGTGCAGGAAGACGGCACCTTCAAACCGGCGGAAGAACTGCGTGCCCTCTACGCGGGCAAAGGCGTCACCCCCGACAAAGAGGTTATCGCCTACTGCCGCATCGGCGAGCGTTCGGCCCACACCTGGTTCGTCCTCACCCAGCTCCTCGGCTACCCCACCGTCCGCAACTACGACGGCTCCTGGACCGAATGGGGCAGCCTGATCGGCGCTCCAATTGAGAAGTAAGAGACTGGCTTTTTCTTAGCAAAACCATACCGATGGGGGCGAAGGGCTTGCAGATTATGTTCTATCTGCAAGCCCTTCGCCCCCATCGGCATTTTTATTCAGGACAGATGATACATGTGACATCCCGCTCGCTTTTTCGTTCAGTAAAATGAACAATAGTTCTTCGGGAGAGAGGCGAGTTTCTCTCCCTGCATGAAGGAGGCTTGCATGTTTTCTCTCCTGGCGCATATATTGCCGGTGCTGGCGGATGGCGTGACTATCCAGATTGGTGGCAACACGTTCACCATCAGTTCTACACTCATCGTCTACCTGGTTGTGGCAATGATTATTGGTTTCATCGCCGAATTTATTGTTGGCTGGCGGCTCCCTTTTGGCTTCGTGGGCGCCATCATCGCCGCCATCATCGGCATCTGGTTGATGACCAGCGTCCTCGTCATCTCCAATGTGGGAGATGTCTATGTCGACAACATCCCTCTCTTGCGCGCGTTGATCGGCGCCGTCGTGCTGGTCGCCCTCTGGCACCTGTTCACCTACCGCACGTGGCGACACCGGCGCAGATACTCCTACCGGCGACGCTATTATGAGGAGTGATCTCTCGCAGAAGCGTATAGAACATAGCTTGTAGAGAAGTGAAACGCACAACAGGCCACCCGCAAGAGGTGGCCCTACTATATATAATATATACGACCCGGTTCTATTCGCTCTATAAGGCGCGCAAGGGACCATCGTGTATAGTAGGACCACCTCTTGCGGATGGCTTGCCCGGACTCGCACCGATTAACAGCTATGCCGCTATCCCTGCCCCTCTTCCAGAGGATACATGTGTACGAGTGAGCCATAGGGCATTTCCGGTGTCTGGACATAGGCCCTGCCTACCTGCAATTGCTCTATGCGTCCGGCGAGGTCCAGACCGGAACGGCCACGAATGAAGCCGGCAACTTTTTTTGAGTCCGGGTAGTTGACACGGAAAATCACTTTTGTGCCGACATTGCTTAAGATATCCTGGTGAAAATCGTTGATCCCCTGGCTGGCAACAATGACCGCGATGCCGAACTTGCGCCCCTCTTTCATCAGTTTTGGCAGCGTTATATCTTTTGCCAGGCGGTGAGCTTCGTCCAGCACAACGGCGAGGCGCAAGCGGTCGGCGTCTCCCCAGCGAAACATGTCTTTGTAGAGTTTGCGCAGCACAAACGCCCCTGCCGCGACCTGCAATTCCTCTGCATAGAGATTGTGCAGGTCAATCACCAGCCCTTCGCGGATGGCCGTGAGCATGTCTGGAGCATCCTTGATTGGGCGGAACAGATTCGTCTCCAGCAAAAGACGACAGCGGGCAGCAACATTGTTTACGTGACGCTCCTGCTCTTTGCGCTCGATGCGCTGGATCATCTCTTCTGCGGTGGGATAGTCCAGATCTATCAGTTGCTCTTCCTCATCATCGGTAAAACCATGCGCTTTGTAGGCTTCCTGTAGTGTAGTGCGAATAAGGTCGCGCTGGATCACCCCCATACCGGTTACATAGGCAAAGATCTCTGCCAGCGCGTAGCTGTTGGCCATCCAGCCAGCCACGCCGTTGCCAGCACTGCATTCAAAGGGTGAAAAAGGTAAGCCTCTGGCCGCGTCTACCACCGCAGGACGAACGGTACGCATAAACGAGCCGTGTGGATCAGCGAACTGCCCGTGAAAGTCCAGGACGAGCGTCGGCACCTGTTGCCTGCCCAGTTCGTTGAGAATGCGCGTCGTCGTCCACGATTTTCCCTGCCCTGGAATGCCGATGATGAACAGGTGCGGACTGCCTTTCGTGCCGGGCTTCCACTCAACCGGCTCGTCACCGGCTTCTCCCAGAGGAACGATGATCTCTTCCGGCGGCAGATTATTTGAGAGGGGCGGCAACTTTTCAGTGGGAGAGGTTGAAAAATCATTCTCCTCCTCATCTGTTGCCTCTTCCCCCATAGAAGGAATACTCACCGCAGATATGGCTTGCTCCTCTTCACTACCAGGCAACTCCTGATCTTTATTAAAAGAAACGGAACCATTGTCGTCCGCCAGCGGGGTAGGAGTCAGGAGTGGCGAAAATTCAGGGGTGTCGTAAAAATCGCGCGCGGTGAGAACCATAATTTTCGCCCTTTCCGGCTGTGCATCGATCTCAATTGGTCTGTTGCGTGGCTGACCATCAAGATTGACAATATAGCCTTCATAGGTGGGGCGAAATTCCAGGCCGGTCTTTTCCAGGCGCGCGAGGCGCTCGAGAAATGGCCTCTCCACGTCGGATGAAATGAGCTGGTAGCGGCGCGAACGCTCGAAGTAGAATTTGAGGATACTGGCAAGATAGGCGCGTTGCAGCGTGCCATCTACTCGTTTCTCATTGAAAAAGCGGTTGCGCATGGCCCTGGCCGAACTTTCCATCTGCAAGGTCATATCTGTCGCCAGTTCCTGTAAGGGCGCCTGGCTGCGCCGCCATTTGACTTCAATGAAGGTCGCATCTACAATGTCACGGCGCAGGGAGATCAGCACCATATCACAGCGTCGCTCCCCCGGCTGGAGTTTGCCGTTGCCGTCGAGGGAGAACATGCGCGGATAAATGTCTACGGGAACAAGTACCGCATCCTTGAGCCTTCCCTGTCGCTGCAACCATGCTGTCACCACGCCCAGGCCAACAGCAGCAGAGGCGCTGGTTGACGAATCAAGCACCTGCAATGCCAGTCTCCCGGAAACAGTTTTCAGATGGTGAAGTAACTGCCCGACGCTCTGATCGACCGTGCTGAAACCAAGTTCCTCCATTGCCTGAGCAAGCAGTGTCTCAATTTCCTCATGCCATGCCGTTGTCACCAGCATCCGATGCCCGAATCCTTCCAGCGATTCGGGCGAATAGTCCAGCACGTATTTCTGGGCCAGCGAGCGCAGTTCCGGCTGGTGGGGAGAATCGTAGTAATCGAGCGCAAAAAAGCGGTCGAGTGTAATCACCCAGTTGGTATGGCTATGCAGGTGTTCCAGTAGGGTGCTGCGCTCCTGTTCAATGCGCACCTCAAGCATCGGGCAGGCGTCATTGCGTTCCTTGAGCAGATAGCCCTGCGCATCCAGCACACTCTGGTGCAAATCCAACAGCGACTCGCTGTAGCGAGGGCTGACAGGGTGAGGCTCAGGTCGCTTGATGCCTTCCGGGATGATGTGGTAGTTCCAGAGCAGGCCACGCTCATCGATCCTGAACTGGGGAATGAAGCGAGTGATCAAGCCGTAAAGCGAAAAGCTGCTGATTTCGGCGCGAGATTCGGGGCTGTTGAATAGCTGCGAACCAACAGTGATGGAGGGTCTGGTCAAATCGGTGACGAGCGCGAGGTGCGCTTCCGGCGCCTTGCGCTCCAGCTGGCTGATGGGACGCACGGTGGTCGAAAGCGCCGGCAGGAAGTAATCTGTCACCTGGCCGCCAGAGGCAAGACGCTGGTCGCGCAATTTTTGGGCGAGCGCAGGAAGAGAATGCATGTACTCATCTGGCATGTAAGCGGTGATCTGAAATGAGGGTGCGTTCCGCATTTCTTCCTGCTCACCGGGCTGGACAATTTCGTCAAGGAAGAGTCGCACCGCCTCGGCGAAAAAATCGCCACGATCCGGGTTTACCAGCGTTGTCACCAGGGTGCGCGTATAGGGATGAGAAGCTGTGAATCGATCAAGATGTTCTTTCAGGTGGTTGGGCTGGATATCGCCGATATCGATTTGCTCAGACCCCCCGCCGAGGATACGCACAATGTTCGTATAATGGCGGCGTGGATCGGCAATATCGGCAGGCAGAGCAACTCCATGATAAAACCTGATATTCTGGAAGAAGAGGAAAGCGTTGTTGGATGAGATATGGTAGGCAAAGGCAGGAACATTCGTCGGCGTCAGCATGCGCAATGCCTCCTGGTCTATGCTGTTTCTACGCCTATTTCTGGGCAATGTCAGCAGCTGCTCCTCCCAGCGCCGCAGTAATTGTGTGTAGCTCACCATCCACGCAATACGCAGTGGATGTGTCGGCAGGATGATCAGCGCCTCCTCCACAGCATCCCCCTTGCTGGCAACGCGCACCAGCAGCGAATCAACGGAGAGCGCCTCCAGCATCTCTGTGCGTTCGCACCTGCTCTTAATCAGCCCATCGAGCAGTTTTTGATATTCCTGGGCATAGCGTAAGGCAACCCCGGCCAGTTCGACCGTCCAGTCTGCCGTCTCCACCGTGTCGCGCGATGATTGCTTTTTGAGCCGGTTGAAAAATGCCTCGCGCGCCTTCCAGAACGCGACCCACGCGGGATTGCCGCCAGCGTGCAAGGTACATGCTTCAATGGCATCGACTGTGACGGGAGCAATTTCATCCACCGCCAGCAGAAAGCAACCACCCTGACGTGGGTTATCCCTGATCCTCTCTTCCAGGGTAATCAAGGTTTCACTGGCGCCAAGGTTGAGAACGGTTTTGTTGGAGAAGGTCAGGCTGAACAGGTCTCTGGCGATCCACTGTGCCTGCTCCTCAACGAGAGATTGTTTCTCCGCGAGTCTCATCACTGCCTCAAGCCGCCCAAAGGCAAGTGTGGGAACGAGGCTGCGGTTTTCGCGTGCGCTTTCTACCTGCTCATCTGTCCCGCTGCTCTTCATAAAAAATTCGTTGCTTCTATCGAAGACAATTTCGTTATTTGCATTGGTCAGTTCATTGCCCGCCGCATCCAGGGGCGCAACGCGCACACTCACCGGGCCGGTCGGTATTTCGCCTTCCTCCATATCAAGTTTGATGGTGACGCTGCGCCGATTCGCCGGAACACGCGGTATCTTTGGCTCAATGAAATCGCTGTCTTCGGCAAGCTCGTAGTCGTAATCGGTTGGCAGGATACGCACGCTCCAACCGCTCAAATTCTGCGGCTGCGCCGGTTCGCAGGACCATTTGACAACCATAGACTTTCCGGGTCCGCACATGGCCAGCAGGCTGCCGTTTGCTCCGTCTGGTTGCGCCAGGCGGCAGTACCGTTCGACGACCCCTTGCCCGTTGATAAAGGGCTGTATTTTCACCGAGCGCATATCGCTGCGGTCGGTGCCGGGAAATATCCAGCGATCAAAGGTCAATGAGCCTTCTGCGGCAAGGTCGCGCGACCAGGACGAGACATCGTTCATCGAACGGTTGCGGAAAAAGCGACCCAGCGCGTTTGCGGTCTCTTTATCCACCTTCAGACTCTGAATACGCTCGCGTACCGTCGCATGTGGGCGCAGCGGGCGTGAAAGCAGATTGGCGCATTCACGATTGCTGGTCAGATGAGCCACAAAATCCGGGCGTGCATCGGCAATCAGGCCCACGCGCCATAATTCCAGGCCCAGCGGCTCATCATCTCCCAGCATCCGGGCAGCGATAGCAAAGTCCAGGCGCTGTTCGTAGCTCGCTCTCACCGTTCCATGTGAGACAAAGCGGATGACCCGTTGAGCATCCTGTGAAAGCTTTCTCCGCTCTTTGCTCAGCACCGCTTCAAACAGCGTCTGCCCATCAATCAGCGCAAATGAATTAGCGAGTGAGCTATAGGCGGCATCCACCAGGTCAGAAGGCACAAAAAGGCAGAGTCGTCCCTGTTTGCGGTTGCGTATCTCAACGGCTCTATCGGTGGTGATAAACAGGCTGTTATCCTTGTCTTGCTGACCGCGACCACTCAGCACGCGCACGAGCAGGTCGGATGGCTGCTCCTGGAGGCGTTGCGTCATATAACGACAAATGTTGAGCGCGTCTTCTCGTTCGAGAAAGTCGACACGGACGCAGTGGCCCGTAGTTGTTCCCTGTAAGCGGGCAAATATTTCATCGGCAAGCAGTTGCGTGCGTCTTTCACTCATCAGAAAATACCTCGCCTTTTCTAGCGACTTTCTATGCTTTTGGCGGCCTTCATGTGATTCGCCGTGTTCTGCACATACGGCGGGTGGAGTTGCTGAACGGTAAAATCGTCGGAGAGGTCGCGGAAAATGCCCATCTGGCGCAGCCGATTTTGCATGGCGCGTAGATTATCATGGGCAGCCGCAATATACTCGGCTCCTTTGAACATATCAGGAGGACGATCAATCAAAATGCCGTAATGGGATTCCAGAAAGCGTAAGAATTCCTGCAAGCGAACTGGCTCAACCACCCCCTGCTTTGAGAGTCGCGCCGCAGCTACCTGTACCAGCACCGCCAGCAAATCATTTGAAGGGGCATAACGCCACGACGCCCGGCTTTTTACCGTCCCGGCGAGCAACCCATGCGGTTCCTTCATGCCGCCCACGCTCCAGTACCAGCTTACATAATGTTGCAATGCGCTATCTCTCTGTCCCTCGGCCAGCAGACTGACAACGCGTTCGATATCTGAATCCGCGCTGGCAGTGATATCATCTAGCCAGTTCAAATCATCTTCGTTGACCACCACGCCGGATTCTTCGGGCAAGCGGTTCTCTTCTCTGATCCGTTCTTCATCGTGCAGCGCCTGAGCCTCGAAGTGTACGCTTAATGATGGTTCATTGAGCAGCAACAGTAATCTTTGCAGGTACAATGGCCCGGATTCGTTACCATCAAGTACAGCATCAATTTTCGCCTTTCTCTGCGCGTTGCGGCGCAGCGAGACGACATAGGAGTCCAGCAATCTGAGCAACAAATTTGATGATAAAAATTGCTGCAAAGCTTCGATGTCTCTGCGCACACACTCTCTCGCCATTTCGTGGCTGCGCCCGCGCACATTCTGTGTGAAATCCAGGTAGAGTTGCGGCGGCGACGGCTCCAGAGCGTCACGCATGGCAGCAGGCAGCGTCTCCGGGTCACGCACCAGCGCATTGACCGCGTAGACCAGTTTGAGGGTGTAGGTGAACAGTTCAAAGTTGATGAGCGCGAGCAGGTTATAAGTTAATGCCTGCGAAGGCATGTGTTCGTAAAACTTGAACAGGAAAGTGAGTAAGTCCTCTCCCATTTCGTTTACCAGTTCTGGACAGGCAGCAGTGATATCTGGCTCACGAATCATATTTGTAGGCGTATCTTTGAAACCATCAAGAAAAGCCACTGAAAGACGGGTGATCGTATCAAGCGGCGTTGCGCCATCGTAAGCGCCGCCCAGATTGGGCATGTTCCCAATGATAACGCCGCGTCCGAAAACGAGCTTTATTGCCTGCTGAAGGCTTCTATCATCTCTACCCATCTTTTCACGTAGCGCCTGGTAAATAAATACATCCGCTCCCCGCAGCGGGCTGCTTTCTGCAGGAAAGCCAGGCTTATGGGCAAGCAAGCTGTAGGGAACGATAGAGGTGATTTGTTCTCCCTTTTTAGAACGTCCTTTCGCTCCAGTGGTGATCAATGTGGTGCGGACAAATCTTTCCAGGACTCTGCGTCCTATCTGGTCATCAAAGCCCTGCAAGTCCGGTTTCAAAGCTAACGTCTCAATATATTGCTGGATTTTCTCAGGATCGTTTGTACGCCTGACTTTCCCCCGGCCACCGGCAAGAATGGTATGAAACAGTGTTGGTAGAAACATATTTATATCAAAGCTATTCATATCAACAGTAAAAACTCTGGAGAATTTGATCCCTTTCAGTTCTTTCGGCAGCTTGACTTTCACCGTGTCCTCCTTTCTAAAGCGTGGTGCGGACAATCTTGCCTGCTTCCTGAGTGATGCGGTGCAGGCGGTAGCGGCTCTCGATGAGAACGAGGTCGCGTGTCTCGCCCAGGATCAGGGCGTTTTTGAACGGTTTGAGATCTTCAAGCAACGGCTGGAATTCGACGGTTTCGGGGAGCAGTCCATCTGCCAGGCGCATGAGCAACTCAAACAGGTCAAGATTGATTTCGAGGCGAGGGTAGCCCCGTCTGTGTTCGAGAATGATTGTTTCTGGCAAGCGTTCAATGATATCCCCGGTTGAAGTATGCTCCGCCTGTAAAGTAAAGTCGCTGAGGGGGAATTGTTTGAGGACAATCAATTGCTGCTCCTCAGAGGCGCGTACCTGCACGCTCAAGGTTCCTTCCGGAACATCTTCAATGATGCCATCAGAACGCAGGAGGCCGAGGACGATTTTTTCGCGTATCTGCTCTACCCCTTCCTCATCAAACTGGTTGTCGAGCAAATCAATGAAATCTCTGGCATACCTGTACGGGAGCAACGCCAGCGGGCGTACCTTTGGCGCTGTCCCGGTGGCGGCTTCCTGCGCCTTTGCCAACTTCACCTCAAAATACAGGCGTCGTTTGACCGCGCCGATCCATTCAATCTCGTCTTTGTAGCGTTGCGCGGGCAGATCAGCGCCATCGGCAAAGAGGGCGCGCCGGAAGTCCGCGTCGGCAAGGGACTGGTGGAAATGCAGGTAGCGATCAAGATGCGGGCGAGGGAAACGAGCCGGGTCAAGCGAGGAGATATCCTGGAGGATATCATCCTGCATTTCTGAAGGTGCAAACACTGCATGCCAGTATTTCAAGTTCTCTAATGACGCCCCTACCTCTTCATCCGATTGCGCAGCGTGAATGAACGCACAATCCGCGTTGCTGGTAATCAGATAGGCAAGGGCAGAACGCAGATCGCGCATGGTCATGTGGCGGTGGCGGCGCAGGTGAGTGAGCAGCAGCAGGTGTTCCAGCGCCTGCTGTGTACGCTTCTTGCGCAAGGCGGCAGCATTCTGGCGAATGGGGCAAATTGTCTGCGCCGTGCAGCTCTCGCAGATTTTCCATTGTTCGGGGGTAACAAGACTTTGCAGGATACGCGCAAAAATAGAGGCTTCAGATGCATCTGCACCGGGAAAACGAACAAAAGCACGGCGCTTGAGGTCGATGACCCAGACCGGGGAAGCTTCCGGGAACAACGTCTGCCTGGCCTGTCTGACGTGTTTTGCCAGCCAGGGAAACTGCGCTTCATAGCGATTGAAGAAATCGGCCAGGCGTCCGTCATTGATAGCGACCAGCACGGTTAAGGGGAAATCGGGGGCATGTGAGCCTTCCAGTCCGTGCAATTTGTGCAGCAACTGATCGTCGGCGCTCTGCTCTCCGTGAGCTTCGGAGGCATCATAGCAACTCCGAAAGATATGCCCGCTATCGTTCCATTCCCAGCCACTGGCATC
This sequence comes from Chloroflexota bacterium, assembly GCA_902810755.1. The sequence goes on along the minus strand of CADDYT010000029.1, from coordinate 7,129 downwards.
GGCCTTGCCTTGGGGTCGTGCCTGATGCTGCCGCAATGTTTGCTGTACCTGTTCCAGAAACGCGGTCTTGCCGTCGCCGGGATTGCCGGTCAGGAAAACGGCAACGGGATGGTGCGCGAAAATGGCAGGCAGTAATCGCCTGTCCAGCGCCGTTTCCACATAGGTCTTGCGCACAAAATCCGAATCCAACCCCCGATTATCGGCATTGCCGCCTGCGCTGTTGCGGTAGAGTCCGCGAATTTGCCCGACCCAGGGGTTGATTTGCGGGGCAAGTTCTGCTTCCCCTGCCGCTTTCCTGACAGGCACCGGTTCCTGGACGGCAAGCAGCGCATTCTGTATCTCCTGTCGCATGTGAGCAGCCGAAATGGGCCGCTGCGCCGGATCGTTGGAGACGGCCCGCAGCAAGACAGCAGCGACACGGCGCACCGTTTCGTCCGTGATCTGCGATGGAATGCGCAATATGCGCTGCTGGCCATCACTCAATGTAAAGGGAAGGAAGCCGGTGAGCGTCTGGAAAAGCACAACGCCCGCCGCATAGCGGTCGATCGAGATCGGCAATTGTGCTGAGGACAGCGTTTCAGGCGGCAAATAGAGGGGTGTACCTCCCGGGCTGGCCTGCGCCATCGTCTGCCGGTTCACCGCGAAACCAAAATCAATCAGGACGGGGTGATTCCCTTCATCATGCAAGATGATATTGGCCGGTTTGATATCGCGGTGCAGAATCTGCCTGCGCTCCAGTTCCTCAAGCGCGTTCAGCAAATCTAGCGCAAAGGCGCGCCAGCGATCCAGCGGCAGCGGAAATTTACTTTTCATTTCCTGCAACGTCAGCCCTGGAATATACTCCATCTTGATATGGACATCATCCTCAGGCAGAAAAATGTCCATAATAGTCGGGAAATACTTGCTTTTGAGATCCTTGAGCGCCAGATATTCTGCTTTTGCCTGCTCATACACCTCCTGTGGGTGCAGGAACTGCTTGAGGACACAGTAGCCCAGCTCATCATCACTGGTATAACTGACAAGATAGGTGCGCGCCATCGCCCCCTGCCCCAGGATGCGCTGCAATTTGTAACGTCCGTTCTGGAAGAAACGCGCTTCAGATTGCTCCGCACGGAGACGGCGAGCGAGTTTTGCCAGTGCCTCTGCAATTTCCCTGGCCGCTGGCGCTACTTCCTGTTGCGCGGGAACGATGATTCGTCGAAAGAGCGCAGCCAGATCATCGGCAATCTCGGCGGGAATGAACGACCAGCGTTTCTGGATATCAGGAAACGAAACATCGCTTTCGACATTGGCACGAATGGCCGAGATGGGAATACCGGCGATTCGCTCCAGGAAGACAAGGGCAAGGCTGAAGACATCGGTTGCCGCTGAGGCGTTTTCATAGCCGAAGGCAAGTTCAAACGATGCATACGGGTCTTCCGCGATAAGGCTTTCTTTATCCAGCCGGGAAGCGATAGATGTAGTACCCATGCGGGCGGCAAAAAAGTTGGTGAAGGCAACTTTCGGATTCTGCCCACCCTGCATGATATACACGGTATCGGCTCCGATGGCACGATGCAGAATACCACGACTATGGATAGTATCCAATGCTCGAAAGCTGGCTGCCGCCAGAAACAATTCCTGCGCGAGTTCTTCCCTCGTTTCTGGCGAACGATAGGTACTGAGCGGTTGCCCTTTGAGTGGAACTACCGGCACGATGAAAAAGTTATCGGACCAGATAAATGGCGTCTCAACCTCTGCCACAAGCCCGGTATCGTGTAATTCTTTGAGGATACGAAATTCTCGTAGATAAAAGTCGCGCAATTCATCGGGTGAGACAGGGTCGGCGGTCAAATCATAGACCATAAGGTGACGGCTCTCGCCTCCATCCATCCTGGCCCGGAAGAGGCGCACACCGGGGCGAATGGTCGTAGCTTCCTCAACGGTCAAGATATCATTGATACGCTGTGGAACCGCGAGCCGGTTTGTGAGATCAACCAGCGATTTTTTGATAGCTTCACGCAATCTGCCAACATCCTCGTTTCCACCATTGCTGTCTATGTGCTGGAGACGCTGGCAGACATCCTTCAACAGGAAGACGCCCTCGGCCGCCCGCCGGTCGCGCAGCAGAGGTGGTTCATCAGCAGCAGAAAGCAGAACGCCACCCTGCACGAAATGAGGACCATTGTTCAGTGAGGGAATTTGCCACTTCAGACGCCCGGCAAGCATTTTTGCCAGGTGGTCCACTTTTGCCAGCGGGCTGCGCTCCGATGAGCCGTCGGGCCGCACCCATTGTTCTTCGTTGCCGATAATCTTGCCCCGCCAGGATTTCTCGTCGAGTAAAAAGACATGGCGTCTACCAACGACAACGAAATCCATTTCAAACGAACGCCCCCCGGCAAGCGGCAATATTTTGTTGCAGATGACCAGCCAGCTTCCCGGTAATTGTCGCAAAACCTCAGCCGCTCTACGCTCACCCTCGGTGACAAACGACGAAGCGCCCTGTATCAACTCAGCCATAAATTGCCCCATCCCTCCCTGTGTGCAAGAATATTCGAGCAAGAAACGCATTTTTGCTCTCAGAAAGCAACCATAGTGTAACACAGGTGAGCAACAGGAAAAAGAGTTCAGGCAAAGATTAATTATTGCTGAGAAAACCTGAGCAAGGGGTCAAATTTGTCACACTTGAGCTTCCTTATCCCGTTTCTATAGCAGAATATGTTTTCAGAGATAGCCTGCTTGAAGACTCGCTATCTGTCTACAGGAAATGTAAGAAGGAGGTTCTTTATGTTTCAATTGCTCACTTTTGGTGACGCTGTTCTCACAATCAGCGCGAGTCTCATCATTTACCTGATTGTCGCTGCGATTGTTGGTGTAGTCGCGGAATATATCGTTGGCTGGCGGCTGCCCTTTGGTATCATCGGGGCAATCATTGCCGCCCTCATCGGCATCTGGCTGATGACGCACCTGCTCATCATCAACGGCATCGGGGATATCTACGTGGCCGGTGTCCCCCTGCTCCGCGCGCTGGTAGGCGCGATTATTCTGGTGGCTCTCTGGCACCTGCTCACCTACCGCACGTGGCGTCACCGCCGCCGCTATTACTATCGCCGCTATTAAGATGATAGCGGTGAGACACGAAGCTCTATCAGATCGGCAGTTCGGGTGGCTCTGAGTCACGCTGGCTGCCGATACTGTTGTTACCGCCCTGATGAAGCTGTTCAGACTGGTTAGCAGCCGATGATGATTCCATACTGGTCGCTCTCGCTTCCGGCACGGAAACGATGCCGGCGAAGAGGTCGCTGTGCTGGTCGAGCAGGCGACGCGCGCGGCTGTATTCCTGGTCGAGCAGGACGCGGAAAATCTGTTCGCAGGCGTTGAGGGCTTCCGCTGCGTCGGCCCGTTTGGAGGCGGTGAGCGAGCCGAGCATGTCGTGACGTTTGGCCGTGCGGAACAGGACATGTACCTTCTCTAAGACTTCGGTGAATTCGGCGTGCGCCTGCTCGTTCCAGTTCTGCGCCTCTACCAGCTGGGAGGCTTTCGCCAGGAAACGCGAGCAGACTTTAATGACGGTGTTGTATTCGCTGGTGCGTGCCTCCACCAGCGTCTGCAAGATGCGGCGTTCGTCGGCGGCATCCAGCGCCGTGACGCAGAAGATACTGGCCTCGCCCCCCATTTCGCGAATCTCGTGGGCAAGCTGACGAAAATGTTTCTCAACATCTTCCGAGAAGGGCAGCAGATAGACGGAGTTTTGCAGGGCATACGCGCCCAGATTCTGTAAGCGCCGCCACACCCACACGCGCTTCTGTGAAGGTTCGCTTGGTACTTTATAGGTCAACTGTAACCAGCGCATCGCCTCGCGCTCAAGCATGTATTCTTACCCCTGACATTGAGGAATCGTTGGTAACACCCGTTACTCACTGCCTGTATGTTACTGCAATGCCCGTGCAAAGTCAAGCGCAATCCTCTCGTATGGTGGAGGCAAACAGGTGATACAGCAGGAAAATCTCTAGAAAAAAGTGGACGGTGAGTGCTATGGTATGTATGAGATGAAATGTGTTTCCTTCATCAGCCCAACTGACTTTAGCATAATAAGACGGAGAAACTGAAGCTATGGACGAGACTGTCCGCAAGACTATTGATGCTTTCCTGGCGCAATATGATACGCTGGCAATTGCTACCGAACACGAGGGGCAGCCCTATGTGACCTACACCTTTTTCGTGGAGCAGCCCACCCGGGAACATGGGTTGACGCTGCATGCCACCTTCATCATCAGCTCGCGCAAGCTGGCAAACCTGCGCGCCAATCCCCGCGTGGGCCTGTTTATTGGCCCGCACCAGCCGAAGACGTGGCTGGAAGCGACGGCGGTGGCACGAGTCATCACCGATGACAATGAGTATGCGGCGGTGAAAGAGCGCCTGGGTCAGAAATCGCCTGTTGCCGCCGCATTTCTGGCGCGCGTGCCAACCGTCGCGGTTGAACTGCGCCTCAACTGGCTGCGCATCACCAACCTTGAAGGCGGCCAGCTCTATACCGAGGCCACTTTTCCGCTTGAAGAGGAGAGCAAACAGCGATGAACCGGCTAACGTTATTCTTGCAGGTAACGCGCGCGCGCACGCTGCCGGTGATGCTCGTGCCGGTAATCATCGGCGCCGCGCTGGCCTGGCAGGAGCATGCAGCCTTTCAGTGGGGCTGGTTCCTGCTGACGCTGATCGGCGCGCTCTCCGCCCACCTGGGCGCGAATGTAACCAACGACGTGTTTGATTTCGCTGAAGGCACCGACCAGGCAGCGCAGAAACTCGTAACGGAGGGTACTACGCTGGCCACCGGCTCGCAGGCGTTGATGAGCGGCACCTATTCGCTCAAGGGCTACCGCGTCCTGGCGGTGGCGCTGTTCGCGCTGGCCCTGGTCTGCGGCCTCATCCTGACCATCTTCCGCCCCTGGGCCATCCTCTTCGGCATTGCCGGGTTCCTGCTCGCCTTCTTCTATGTCGCGCCACCCCTGCGCCTGGCCTATGTCGGGCGCGGCCTGGGCGAACTGGATATCCTGATCTCATTCGGCATTCTCCCGCTGGTCGGCTCCTATTATGTGCAGGCGGGAGAGGTAACAACCAGCGCGCTGCTGGCTTCGCTGCCCATCGGCCTCTACACAACGGCGGTTCTCTACTTCCACCACTTCCTGCACTGGCGCGCCGACGCCGAAGTCGGGAAAATCACACCTGTTGTAGCCTTCGGCGAGCGCAACGCGCGGATCGCGGGCGGCATCCTGCTGGCCCTGATCGCCCTCACCATTCTCATCGATGCCACCGTGCAGGTCTTTCCCTGGTACAGCGCCATCGCCGCGCTCACCGTCATCCCTGTCTTCGTCGCGCTCTCGCAGGCCACCGGCAACCTGAAAAACTACCTCAAGCTGATGGCCGCCAACATGAACGGCAACCTCGAAGCCGCCCTGCTCATCCTGGTCGCCATTCTGCTACGCGGCTTTGCCCATGTTTGAAACATCCGCAACGACGGGTCATGAAAAACCAACCCGGGCATGTCACTCAGAGAGAAGCGAAGCCTCTAAGGCCACCTACCGGTCAGTATAGCCCACGCCAGAGGCTTCGCAGAGGCAGGAGTTACATTGGCAATAACTCGTCAGAAGCGGTACAATTGGAACAGGTAGCGCCTGCATTGTAGATATACAGACAACTGGCTACCGGATAATGCTATAAGGAGTTTGTTTTTGTATGACTGCGGTTAGAATGTCTTTGCGTTCGTTTGCCATCCTCACCCTGCTGTTGGGGCTGGTGATGTGGATATTTAGCCTGGATCAGACGCCGCTGGTGTACGTGCATATCGCGTGCGCCGTGCTGGTACTGCTTCTCTCGGTGGTGGTGCTGTTCCTGCCCGCCACCATCAACGGCAATAACTCGGCGATTCGCCTGTTCCAGGGCATTACCCTGGCGCTGGTGGTGGTTACGATGCTCGTTGGTTTCCTGCAATTCAGCAACGACCTCATCCTCACCAGAATCGTCCACCTGCTGCTGGCATTGATTATCGTCAGTTTGATAGAGATGACGATGGCGCGGCAGAATCGCATCGCCCGCGCCAGCCGTGCGGCGGAGGTGAAGGCTGGGTAAATTCAACGTGTCATGCTGAGCGGGAGCGAAGCATCTCTGTAGCCATCGCGACCAACCCGGCAGCTAGATGCCTCGCTCCCGCCCAGCATGACATGCTACTGTAGTAATTATTTGATCTGGAAAGGATTCTCAGCATGGCAGAGCTGGATGGAAGAGTTGCCATTGTTACAGGCGCGGCCAGTGGTATCGGGCTGGCCATTGCGCGCGAACTGGCAGGACGCGGCGCGCACGTCGTGATCTCTGACATCGACGAGGAGCATGGGAAAGCGGTGGCGGCGGAGTTGCCGGGGGCGCGCTTCATCGCCGCAAATATGCTCAAAGAGGAAGATTGCAAGCGGCTCGTGGAGGAGACCATCTCCGCCGAGGGCAAGGTGGACATTCTGGTGAATAACGCGGGCATCCAGCATGTCGCGCCCATCCACGAGTTTCCCGAAGCGAAATGGCGGCAGCTGATCGACCTCATGCTCACCGCGCCGTTTTTGCTGACAAAGGCCGCCCTGCCCGGCATGTATCAGCAGCGATGGGGCCGTATCGTCAATATCTCCTCCATTCACGGCCTCGTCGCCTCTGCGTACAAATCGGCCTATGTCTCGGCCAAGCACGGGTTGATCGGCCTCACGCGGGTCACGGCGCTGGAGAGCGCGTCTTATGGCGTGACCTGTAACGCCATCTGCCCCTCATATGTGCGCACGCCGCTGGTGGAGAAGCAGATCAGCAGCCAGGCGCAGATACACGGCATCCCCGAATCCGAGGTGGTGGAGAAGATCATGTTGGCCGAAGCGCCCCTGCGCCGTCTGCTAGAGCCGGACGAGGTGGCAAAAATGGCTGCCTACCTCTGCTCCAACGATGCCAGCGGCATCACCGGCAGCGCCTTCACCATCGACTGCGGCTGGACGGCGCAATAAGTGACGAACAGATCGCCCTCGCCGCCCGCAGGCCAGCCGGTGTATAGGCCATACGCCCCAGGCCATCGGCCCGCAGGCCACATGCCCAGGCCACATGCATCGTTGGCCACCCACGCGCGCAG
>CADDYT010000028.1 GCA_902810755.1 Chloroflexota bacterium | reverse complement strand
CCCAGGCCCCCGCCCCCAGGCCACCCGCCAGGGGTGGCCCTACTATAGACGATGCGGTCGTACCCCTTGTGGAGCGGTCGCGTATAGTAGGGCCACCCCTGGCGGGTGGCCTGCGTCGGCTGGGCAGTGACGTGGTGGCCTGCGAGCCGGGCTGGTGGAGCGGTCGCGTATAGTAGGGCCACCCCTCATAGGCGTTAACTTAAGGCCACCCCCAGGCCACCCGCCAGGGGTGGCCTGCCGTGGTGGCCTGCCGAGTGGCCGATGACCAGCCTGCGCGGCTGGCCTGCGCGCGGCCCGCCCCGGCTGGCTGTAAGCGGCGGTTGAATATCTAAAAAGCTATTATACCGCCTCCGCTTCCTCCTCAATCATGCGTTTCAGCGCGGTCTCTCCGGCGGCGAGGGGGAGGACCTGGCAGGCGGAAGCGGGGAAGGAGAGCGTGACGTGCTGCGCGACGGAGTAGCCGCGCGCCTGCTGGCTCGGCACATCGGCGGTGAGGACGCTTTCGTCTCTAGCGCGGACGTGGAAGCGCGTGAATGGCCCCAGGAAGGTGCGCAGTTCGATGACTCCGGAGATCTCATTGCTTGTTCCCGCGCCGTTCATGCTGGCATCGATACCCGGCGCGACTGCTTCCCCCGCACCGGAAATAGTCATCTCTTCAGGTCGGACGATGACCATGATGGATTCGCCGTCACGCATAGTCGGTTGGGGTGGTACGTGCAGCGTGTAGGAACCGGCCTGGCACAGCCCTTCGCTGGCAGAGGTCAGCACGCCTCTGAACTGGTTGCTGTTGCCCACGAAGGTGGCGGCAAAGACAGATTGCGGGTTGCTGTAGATATCTTCGGGCTGGCCCAGTTGCTCGATATGGCCGCGCGCCATCACCGCGATACGGTCGGAGATAGCCAGCGCCTCCTCCTGGTCGTGCGTGACGTAGATGGCCGTCATCTTGAGCTGCTGCTGGATGCGGCGAATCTCGTTGCGCAGGGAGACGCGCACTTTGGCGTCCAGCGCGGAGAGTGGTTCGTCGAGCAGCAGCACTTTGGGTTCCACCGCCAGCGCGCGCGCCAGGGCAACACGCTGCTGCTGGCCGCCCGAAAGTTGGTGCGGGTAGCTGCGTCCTTTGTCACCGAGGCCCACCAGTTCCAGCAGTTCGGCCACGCGGCGCTGGATTTCGTCTCCCGGCGTGTGTTTGATGGTCAGGCCAAAGGCGATGTTCTGCGCGGCGGTCATGTGCGGGAAAAGGGCGTAGGACTGGAAGACCATGCCCATAGGCCGTTTGCTGGCCGGGCGATTGGTGATATCATCCCCGTCGAGCAGGATATTGCCGACAGTAGGCGTCTCGAAGCCCGCGATCATGCGCAGGATGGTCGTTTTGCCGCAGCCGCTGGGGCCGAGTAGCGTCAGAAATTCGCCCCGTTCCACCGTCAGCGTGATATCATCGACGGCTGTGACCTGCCCGAAGCGTTTGGTTACGTTCTCTAATTCCAGAAATGCCACGATATAACTCCTTGTTATTTTGCTGCCGCGACTTCGATTTCGCCCTGCTTCGGCCCCACCGCCACGCGCCTCACCAGCAGGATGATCGCCAGCACACAGATCAGCGTCAGGACGAAGCTGAGGACGGAGAGTGAGGCCGCTTTGTACGGGCTGCTCTGACCGGTTTCATCCAGGTAGATGGGGAAGGTGTAGAGGCCGAAGAGGCTGGCAATGGTAAACTCACCCATCGCGGTGGAGAAGGTCAGCAGGGCCGCGCTGATCACGCCGGGGGCGATATTGGGCAGGATGATCGTCAGAAAGGTGCGCCACCAGCCGCTGCCCAGGCTGTAGGCCGCCTCAGTCAGCACTCTGGTATTGATGGCGCGCAGGCTGTTATCAATCGGGCGATAGACAAACGGCAGGGAAATAATCACATAGGCGCAGACGAGTAACTGCGGCGTATTCACGATATTGAAGGGGTCGTTGCTCAACAACGGCACCAGACCCAGCGAGACCACGTTGATGATCGGGTTGGATGAGCCGTAGACCTCGACCAGCCCCAGCGAGAGCAGCACGGCTGGCACGGCGAACGGCACGAGCGAGAGGACATCCATCAAAGGCCGCGCGTTGGGCAGGCGCATCTGCACCCAGTAAGCAGTGGGCGTGACCAGCACGACGGAGAGGATGGTGGCCGAGAAGGCCAGCCCCAGTGAAAGCAGCAGCGTCTGCGAGAAATCATGATCGCTGAAAATCTGCTGGTAGGTACGGAAACTGATGCCGCCGCTGCCGCCGGAGAGGCCAAAGACCAGTGTGACGGCCAGCGGCACCAGCAGATAGAGGATGACCAGCGCGAGAAAGACCTTATCGAACCCGGCCCAGATGCTGCCTCCGGGTCGCCTCGCCACATCCTGTTGCATGCTCATATGTTTCACCTCCCCGTCCAGGTATTGGCGCGGCGCACCATTGTTGTATAGAGCGAGACGGCAATGAGCAGTACGACGATCATGCCGACGGCGAGCGCGTTGCCCAGCCCGACATCCATGTTGACGTTGCCCGCGACCGCGTAGCCGATCAGGATGGGGACGATGTTGATGGCTCCCTGCGCCAGCGCGTAGGCGGTGGCGTAAGCGCCGAAGGAGTTGGCAAAGAGCAGCATAGCCGCCGCGATCAGCGAGGGCATGAGGATGGGCAGGGCGATGCGCCGCCAGTAGGTGAAGCTGGACGCGCCCAGATTGGTCGCCGCCTCCCGCCATTCCGGGCGCAGCGCGCTGAGGGCAGGTACCGTCACCAGAATCATCAATGGCAACTGGAAATAGGTGTAGACCAGCACCAGCCCCCAGAAGGTGTAGAGACTGAAGCCGATATCATAGAGATTGACATGAAACCAGTTGTGAATCAGGACGGTGATAAAGCCTTCCGCTCCCAGCGTGGCGACGAAGGCAAAGGCCAGGGGAACGCCCGCGAAGTTGGCGGCAATGCTGGAAAAGCCGACGATGAAGTTGCGCAGCGCGCCGGTGCGCAGATTATAGACGCCGTAAGATGCCAGAAAACCGAAGATCGCGCCGATCAGGGCCGTGACGAGCGAGAGCGCAATGCTGGTTTCAAAAGCGTGGATATTCTGCGCCTGGGAAAGCATGCGCTGGTAGTTATTGAGCGTCAGCGCCCCGCTATTGCTATCGCTCAAACTGCCAAAGACGATGATCAGCGCGGGCAAGAGTTCAAAGAGCAGGCAGAAGAGGAGAAAAGGCACCAGCCCGAGCCAGCTTGTCAGCGTATAGCTCCAATTTACTCCGCGCAGGCGACCGACCCGGCTCCCTGGTGCCGTTCTGGCGCCGGTAGCAATGTCGCTGATTTGCCCCCCGGCTATCTGTTGTTGCATCGCGCCACCTCCTGTAAACATAAGAATGGGATCATTGCGGGGAAATGTTTGTGATTCTATCCCTGCAATGACCCCCATTATACACTATCTGAGGCACTGCTTACCGTGAAATTACTGCCCCAGCACCTGCGATGCCCAGTTCTGCGAGACCGTTTGCGTGGCGTTGGCCAGCTGCGTCTGGTCGGTGACGAACTTGACGTTCGCGTACTGCGAAGCGGGCGGCAGTTTTGAGGCCAGATCAGCAGGCACCTTGTTCTGGTTGACCAGCACCTGGTAGCGAGCCGGGTGCGCGTAGCCCTTCAGGTAGTCCAGTTGCCCCGCGTCCGAGAAGATGTACTCAATCCACAGGCGGGCGGCGAAGGGGTGCGGCGCCGTCTTGTTCACGATGGAGACATACGGCCCGGCCAGCGAGCCATCGGATGGGATGACGACCTGGATATTGGGTTTGCCGGCCAGCTGGTCGCGGAAGCCCAGGCCCAGATAGTCCCACATGATAGCAATGGCGACTTCGCCGGTGGTGATGTTGGCGATGCTGGAACGGGCCGAGGTGAAGTTGCCAGCCTTCTTCAATCTCGCAAAGAAATCGATGCCGGGCTGGATGTTATCCAGGCTGCCGCCGTTGGCCAGCGCCGCCGAGAAGACGGCCATGAAGGCATCTGTTGCCTGGCGCGGGTCGCCATCGATACCGATCATGTTCTTGTAGGCCGGGTTGAGCAGGTCCTGGAAGCTGGCGGGTATCTGCTTCACCTTGTCCGTATTGACGACGAAGGCTTGCGCGCCCCAGTATTCCGTACACCAGTAGCCCTTCGGATCCTTCAGGTTGGCCGGGATATCCGCCCATTTCGAGTGGATATAGGGCGTAATCAGCCCCTGCTGGATGGCTTTGGGGCCGAAGGAGAAGCCCACGTCGCCGATGTCGCCGTGCGGGTGGTGAATCGAGTTCTTGAAGACTTCCAGTTCCTGCGCCGACGAATACTCTGCCTCTGCCTGATAGGAGATGGGGATACCATAGCTGCTGGTGTAGCCCGCCAGGATATCCTTGTAATCGGCCCACTCAGGCGGGATGCCGATGGCCTGCAACTGACCCTCTTTCTTCGCATTCGTGATCAGCGTCTGCATGTCAATCGGGCCTGCCATGTTGACGCTCGAACCCGACCCCGATGTGGAACTGCTATTGCCACATGCCTCCAGAAAAGCGGAGAGCGCCGCCCCGGAGAGGCCGAGCGCCCCGGCCCGCCTCAGAAAGTCGCGCCGACTCTGTGGTGCGAGCAGCTTCTGAAATAGTTCAAATTCTTCGTTGTTCATGCCGGATACCTCCATTGCCCGAACAGGCTGAAAGGCTAAAGGGATTGACAAACGATAAATAGATGTATTACACATAAAATATGTAATACATTACGCTTCAGCTTCGCCACAAATGACGAAACCGGCCATGTATGTCTATACTACGTTGCGTTACCGTAATTAATCTCAAGTATGGAGCAGAGGATGGTAAAAGCTCTCATAGTTCTGTATAAGAACCTTCTGATCTCAGTGTAACAGGCAGCGGATGGAAAATACAATGGATGAGTCATACAGCAAAAAAACGATGTTATGGATATTATCTACATAAATTGAGAGAAAAGGCTGGTTAATATTCCCATAAAGGTATATTTATCTTGCGTTAAAGGAAATTTAATAGAATAAGTATATCATATATGGATGGAGCAAAAGAAGGATCAATGCGACGCTCGTATACAAAGGGCAGGGGGGCTATTTCTAGCAAGAAGGGAGCAAATGAAGAGCCAGATTTTGTCGTCTCTGGTCTCCTCTGTGCTACAATAGGAGTATGGACGTATCCTTCCCGGTTTCTGAGCAGACGATAGCGCGGCTACGGCAAATTCAGGCGTTGTTGAATCAGCTAGACCCTGCTGCGCCGCCGCGGGCGGTCGTGGTTCCAGACTCGCCGCAGCCGCGCGGGTCTATTATTGTCTTTCCCGGCGCGTTTAACCCGCCGACGAAAGCGCATCTGGGTATGTTGCGGCAGGCCTGGCGATACGCGAACCAGCACGCACCGATGCTGGTGTATGCGGCCTTCAGCAAGGTGACGGTCGATAAGGAAGCGGTCGAGCGTCCGTTGCTGCTTGACCGCGTGCTGCTGCTCAGTGAGGTGCTGCAAAAGGAACTGCCGTACACGGGCATTATGCTCTTCAATCGCGGATTGTACGTGGAGCAGGCCGAGGCGGTGCGCGTTTCGTTTCCGGCAGTAAGGGAGGTATTTTTCCTGATCGGCTTCGACAAGATTGTGCAGATACTGGATGAGCGATACTATAAAGATCGCAATGCCGCGCTGAAAGAGTTGTTCAGCCTGGCGCAGTTGCTGGTGGCGCCGCGCGGCAAGGGCGGGGCCGAGCAACTGGCGGAGCTACTGAACCGACCGGAGAACCGGATGTTTGCCCCTTTTATCCACGAACTGCCGCTCAGCCGCGCCTATCGCAATGTCTCTTCGACGAGTGTGCGTCAGCACCTGGAAGCGCACCGCAGCGACGTGCCGCCGGAAGTCGAGGAGTTCATACGCACCACCCATGCTTACGAGCCGCCCACACGTCTGCCGGATGGCACGGAGCGGGATTATTACGGCGAGCGTGTCAAAGCTTTACAGCAGTTGCTCAAGAACGCGAGCGCCTGAAAGTAAACGTGCTGGCTCCGATCTGGATCACATCTCCCTCAATAAGACGATAGCGTTGAATCTGGACGCCGTTGACAAAGGTGCCGGTGGCAGAGTGCTGGTCCTCTATCTCATAGGTGCCATCGGGCAGCAGGCGAATAATGGCATGCTCGCGGCTGACGGTCAGGTCTTCCATGAAGATAGAGCAATCGCTGCTGCGCCCGATGGTCGTTTCCGGCAGGAGATCAAAGCGGCGTCCTGCTCCGTACAGGCTGCTGATTTCCAGCCTGCCAATGGTGCTTGCGCTGGGGTCCTGTTTTTTCCTGCGATGCGATTCGCGCCCGCGTGAGGTGGCAAGCTGGAAGGGCCGCGTGCCTTCATGGGCATAGAAGATGAGTTCGGTATTGCCGAAGGTGAGACGGTCGCCGTCCCTGAGAACCTGTTCGCGCACAGGCCTGCCGTTGACAAAGCTATCGCCGCTGCCATGATCGTCGCGTAGCACGAAGCCCATGGGGGAGAAAAGAATGCTGGCCTGCTTGCGATGAACAGTAATATCTTCCAGAAAGATGTCACACTGGCGGCTGCGTCCGATAGTTGTGCAATCTTTCCACAGCTCAACACGTTTCCCTGCCTGCGGCCCGCGTTGAATCAGCAAATAGGCCGTTGCAATATCTTCATCCGCCATGAGCTGTGCTACTCACTTTCCACATTACGAAATTATTGTTGAGATTTCAGGTTGTCCAGTGCCTGCAAAATTTTTTCCGGCGTGATGGGCAGGCTGCGTATGCGCACGCCGAGGGCATCATAGACCGCGTTGGCGACGGCTGGCCCCATGCCATTGGTCGGCACTTCGCCGGCTGACTTCGCGCCGAACGGCCCCGTATATTCAGTATCTTCTATCAGAATGGTCGTCATCTGCGGCATATCCAGCGTCGACATGACTTTGTAGTCGACGAAGCCGGGATTGCGCACGCGGCCCTGCTCGTCGAACTTCAACTCTTCGCTCAGCGCGTAGCCCAGGGCCATCGTGACGGCCCCCTCGACCTGCCCTGTTGCCAGGGTGGGGTTGATAGCCTTGCCCAGATCGAGCGCGTTGACCGCCCGCGTCACGCGCACCTGGCCCGTCTCGGTGTCTACCTCGACCTCGACGAACTGCGCAAAGAAGGGCGCAGGCGAGTCCTCCGTCCAGAAATCGCCCTTCGCCATGATCTGCTGTCGGTGCTTGCCGTAGAGCGTCTCGTTAGCGATATCGGCGACGGTCAGATTGCTTGCTCCTTTCGGCGTGTAGATCACGCCATCGACAATCGACATATCTTCGGGCGAGCAGTCCAGCAGGTCGCCGGCCACTTCCAGTATCTGCTGGCGCACGCGCTCCGCTGCCACTTTGACGCCGCCGCCGCTGATATACGTTGTGCTGGAGGCATACGAGCCGTAGTCGAAGACGCTGGAATCGGTGTCCGCCGAGTGCATGATGATCTTGTCCATGCCGACGCCCAGCGCCTCGGCGGCAATCTGCCCCAGCACGGTGTCGCTGCCCTGCCCGATGTCGGTAGCCCCGGTCATCACGTTGAATGAGCCATCCTCATTCAGTTTGATGGACGCTCCGCCCAGCTCGAAGCTGGCGACGCCACTGCCCTGCATAGCCGTTGCCATGCCGCGCCCGCGCCGGATCGGTTTGCCGTCGCCGCGATCAAACGGCTCGTACCAGCCGAAAGCTGCCGCGCCTCGTTCCAGGCACTGCGGCAAGCCGCAGGAGCGGAACTGGCGTTTGGAGTGAAAGACGCCATCTACCTCCTCGCCCTCCATCGGGTCCCAGTCGCCCTTCTGCACGTGGTTCTTGCGTCGGAATTCCAGCGGGTCCATGCCGAGCCGATGCGCGATCTCGTCGATATGCGATTCCAGCGCGTAGAAGCCCTGTGGCGCGCCATAGCCGCGCATGGCGCCAGTGATGGGCAGGTTGGT
This sequence comes from Chloroflexota bacterium, assembly GCA_902810755.1. Next base: position 46,035 of record CADDYT010000028.1, on the reverse strand, counting down.
ATAGACGGCATCGGCCTGGAATTTATACGCCTTCGCGCGATAGAGGCAGAGCGTTTTGTGGCCCGTGCTGCGCGTGACGGTGAAGCTATGCGTGCCATAGGCGCCCGCGTTGCCAATCGAGTGCATGGAGATAGCGAGCAGCGTGCCGTCGCGCCTGACGCCGCTGCGCATGCGTATAATCATGGGATGGCGGAAGCGCGCCGCCGTAAATTCTTCCTGGCGGCTGTAGGCGATGCGTACCGGCTGGCGTGTCTTGAGGGCCAGAATGGCGGCCACCGGCTCCAGCAGCATCTCCTGCTTGCTGCCGAAGCCGCCGCCCACGCGCGGCTTGACCACGCGAATGCGCGAGATCGGCATTTGCAGCACGGCGGCAAGCTGGCGCCGCGTGTGATAGGGAACCTGCGTGCTGCTGACCACAATCAGCCGGTCGTAGCCGTCGAGGTAGGCCACGCAGACATGGGGTTCCAGCACGGCATGCGAGATCCAGGGGACGCGATACTCGCCCTCGACGATGAGATCTGCTTCGCGCATGGCGGCCTGGAAATCGCCGCGCTCAATCACTTCATGGGCGGCGATGTTGTGGGCGGCGTCGTAGATATTGCCGAAGTTATTGACGGCATTGGGATGGGTAACATCCGGCTCGTGCAACTGCGGCGCGCCCTCCTGCATCGCCTCCAGCGGGTCAAAGACGGCGGGCAGAACTTCGTACTCAACGTCGATCAGGCCCAGCGCCTCTTCGGCGATGGCCTCCGTCTCCGCCGCCACAAAGGCCACCCAGTCGCCCACGTAGCGCACGCGGTTATCTAGCAAATATGTATCATAGGGCGATGGTTCCGGGTAGGGCTGGCCGGCGGTGCTGTGAGGGACGCGGGGAACATCTTCCCAGGTCAGGACGGCATGCACGCCCGGCAGCGCCAGCGCCTTGCTCTTGTCGATGCGCACGATGTTGGCGTGGGCGTGCGGCGAGTGCAGAATGCGAGCATGCAGCATATTTGGCTGCTCAAATTCGGAGGCATAGACAGGCGCGCCCGTCACCAGGGGGCGCGCATCCACGCGCCGCTCCTTCTGACCCACCACGCGCGTGCGCGCTCGCTGGCGTGCCGCCTGGTGAGCCGCGTCAGCAATATTGCCGCTTCCAGGTTCGTAATAGTCGCTCTGCATAAGAATCGGTGTTTTCTAGCCTCTACTTTTCACTGCATCATAACATGCACGTTTTCAAGACACAAGCGGTTTATTCCGCCGCCTGCATCAGCTCTGCTGCTTTCAGCACGGCGGCTACCGGTTTGACGTAGCCGGTGCAGCGACAGATATTGCCGGCGAGGGCTGCTCTCACCTCGGCCTCGGTTGGCTGCGGGTGTTCCTGCAGGAAGGCGTAGGCGCGCATGATGAAGCCGGGCGTGCAATAGCCGCACTGTGCCGCGCCCTCTTCGGCGAAGGCTTCCTGAATGGGATGCAGCTTCTCGCCCCGCGCCAGCCCCTCGATGGTCAGCAGGTCTGCGCCATCGGCCTGCGCAGCCAGCATGCAGCAGGAATTGACGGATCGCCCGTTGAGGATGACGCCGCAGCCGCAGCAGTCGCCAGTGCCGCAAATCAGTTTTGTTCCCTGCAGGTGGTGATGGTGCAGTGCTTCTAGCAGTGTCTCGCCGGGTTCCACGCGCCAGCGCACCGCGCGTCCGTTCACCTTCAGGGTAATCTCTATCTCAGGCATGATGCCATTCCTTTCCACGCGGGGCCAGTCCCGCCGCCTGTCTGAGCGCGCGCATGGCGGCCACGCCGCTCATGCGGCGCCGATAATCGGCAGAGGCACGCTGATCGCTGATCGGGCGCGCCTCCTCGCGCGCAATTTCCGCCGCCTGCTGCAGCGTTTCCTCCGTTGGCGGTTGCCCGTTCAAAGCCGCTTCGGCCCGCACCGCGCGCAAGGGGGTGGGTGCGACCGCCCCCAGCACGACGCGCGCCGAGCGAATCAGACCATCCCTGATGGAGAGCGCGGCGGCGGCATTGACAAGGGAGATATCCTCGGCGGTACGGCCAATTTTGTAGAAGCCGCCCTGCACGGTTTCGTCCAGGGGGATGCGGATTTCCTGAATCAGTTCGCGCTCGCGCACGCTCTTTGCCGGGCCGGTGAAAAACTGCTCAAGCGGCACCAGCCGTTCGCCCCCTGTGCCGACCAGCAGGGCCTGCGCGTTCAGCGCCAGCAGCGCGGGCGGCGTGTCTGCCGAGGGCAGTGCGGAGGCGACATTGCCCGCCAGCGTCGCCATATTGCGGATATTGGGGGAGCCGCATACTGCCGCGCCACGCGCCAGAATGCCGTTCGCCAGTTCCTGCACGACGGGATGTTGCGCCACCATACGCATTGTGGCCCCTGCCCCAATGCGCAGCCAGCCGTCCTCCACGCGAATATACGCCAATCCCAGCCGCCGGATATCCACCACCTCGCGCACACCCACCATGTAGCGCGGGTTCACCAGCAGATCGGTGCCCCCCGCAATCACAGTACGCCCCTCCCCGGCCAGCAAAGCTACCGCTTCCTCCACCGTCTCAGGGCTATAATACGCTGTAATCTTCAACATACGCACCAGACAATCACGTGATGGAATAAGATTCTGTGCTATTCATCATACCATCCTGCTATCGGCTCTACAAGTGGGTATGGACTGTGGGCATACAAAATAGCCATAGCTCACGAATAGTCATGCTGAGCGGCCGCGAAGTATCCGCTCTCGCCATTCTCAGAAATGGTTTCATCAGATGCCTCGCTGCCGCTCAGCATGACATGTTGTGAGTCGTCAGGGCGGAGTGGTACTATTCAGCGTCGCCGAAGATGGTGTAGTGCCAGGCTTTGCGGGCGTCGCCGCTGAGTTCGACCATGACGTGCTTGATCTGGGTGTACTCTTCGAAGGAGTACATGGACATATCTTTGCCCACGCCGCTCTCTTTGTAGCCGCCGTGTGGCATCTCTGAGGTCAGCGGCAGGTGGTCGTTGATCCAGACGGTGCCGAATTGCAGGGTTTTGCTGGCGCGCATGGCTTTGAAGATGTCCCTTGTCCAGACGGAAGCGGCGAGGCCATAGACGACATCGTTGGCCTTTTGCAGCACCTCTTGCTCGGTCTGGAAGCGGGCGACAACGACGACGGGGCCAAAGACCTCGTTCTGCATAATCTCAGAATCGTTGCGATCCTCGGCAATCACGGTTGGCTCATAGAAGAAGCCCTTCTCGAAGCCGGGAATGTGGGCGCGCTTGCCGCCGGTCAGCACGTTGGCCCCGGCTCGCAGGGCGCGTTCGACGTAGCCCTCGACGGTGGCAAGCTGGGTGGCCGAGATTAATGGCCCCATATCGGTACTCTCGCTGGCCGGGTTGCCGAGGCGAATCTGTTTGACTTTGCTGAGGAAGGACTGCATAAAGGTATCGTAGATGTTGTCCTGCACGTAGATGCGGGTGGCGGCGGTGCAGTCCTGGCCGGTGTTGACGAAAGCGCCGACGACCGCGCCGTTGGCGGCTGCCTCGATATCGGCATCATCGAAGACGATGAAGGGCGCTTTGCCGCCCAGTTCCAGGTGGACATGCTTGATGGTCTCGGCGCCCGCACGCATGACCAGTTTGCCGCTTTCGGTGCTGCCGGTAACAGAGACCATATTGACGTTCGGGTGGCTGGCGAGGGCCGAGGCAACGCCGGGGCCGCTGGTGATGATGTTGAGGACGCCGGGGGGCAGCCCCGCTTCCAGCGCGATTTCGCCCAGCTTGAGCGAGGTCAGCGGCGTTTCGACGGAGGGCTTGAGGATGACGGTATTGCCGGCGGCGAGGGCCGGGCCAATCTTCCACGCGGCCATCATGAAGGGATAGTTCCAGGGGGCCAGCGAGGCAACAACGCCCACCGGCTCGCGGCGGATGATGCTGGTATGCCCGCCGCTATACTCGGCGGCGGCGGTTCCGCTGAGGTGGCGGGCCGCGCCGGCGAAGAAATGCAGGTTATCCAGCGCGAAGGGGATATCGCTATCGCGCGCCAGCTTGATCGGCTTGCCGACATCCTGTGATTCCAGTTCGGCCAGTTCCTGCGCGTGTTCGCCCAGCAGCGTCGCCAGCTTTTCCAGCGCGGCGGCTCGCGCCCCGTGCGGCAGATCGGACCAGCGACCGTCCTTAAACGCCTCACGCGCCGCCGCGACCGCGCGGTTGACATCCTCTATCGAGCTTTCAGGCACCTGCGTAATCGGCTCCCCGGTGGCAGGGTTAATATCAGGAACCGTTTTGCCTGAACTACTATTGACGAGTTCACCATTGATGAGAAGCTTGTAGTCGGCCATACTCATCGCCCCTTTCGGCAATCTGAAAATAACGAGACTCGTGAAAATACCCGCTGCGTTGCGCGCTATTCGTAGTTTTACATTCGCAAGGCTACGAATCCAGCGTAGACGGGTGCAATCTACACCCGTCATTTTATCACAACGACAAAGCCATTGAAACCCATTATGGACGTGTCATGCTTTGCTCTCGCTCAGCATGACACGTCCATAATGGGTTTCAGCAGAGGAAATACAGGGTGGAGGGGAAAGAGCGGCCAAAAACTGGGGGGGCAGAGATTGATGAGAGCCGATGGATACGATAAAAGTTCACAGAAGAGCGAACACCGCACGGAGAGACAAAGATGCTACCCTCTTCTTCTGGATGCTGGTTGATAGGATGCACGGTTTGCTCCCCAACGAGGGGTCCCGGTTCCACTCGCTGGACGTACTATCCATCCATCACCCGTTGTAAACTTTCTCTTATACAGGCAACTCTCAAAAAGCCCTGCCCATCTATACTATGCGCTTTTTTCAAAGTGGATACAACCGCAGATATACCTAAAAATTGGTGCAAAAACTAGAGAGGCAGGGAAAGTGTAATCATAGAACCGTTACCGGGGGAGGAAATGATGGAGAGATGGGCGCCGATCAGCGCGGCGCGTTCGCGCATACCGAGCAGCCCCAGTCCGCTCTGCTCGTTTTCCCCCTGCTCTGAGTGGGCAACATCGAGCTGTTTTTGGGCGGGATCAAAGCCGCGTCCATTATCGGAGACGCTGATGCGCAGGCAATCCGCTTCGTAGATGAGGTGGATGCTGGCCGCCGTCGCCCCGGAGTGCCGCCAGATATTGGAGAGAGCTTCCTGGACGATGCGAAAGAGGGCGATCTCCGCCTCAGAACTGGTCGGCCTGGGCGTGCCGCTGCAGGTGAAGGTGCAGGGAACACCGCGTGTGGCGGAGCTATCGCTGAGCCATTCAATGGCGGCGCGCAAGCCGAGATCATCGAGGACGGAAGGGCGCAGGTCGCGGCAGGCGCGCCGCACGCCCTCAAGGGTGGCGTCGGCCAGATTTTGCAGGCTGGCCACCCATTCGATATCTTTCTCCGGCAGCTTATGTTTGCTCATTGACCGGCTCATGCTGTCAAGGCCCAGCGAGAGGGCGATGAGCGCCTGGGCGGTATCGTCGTGCAGTTCGCGCGCCAGACGGCGTCGTTCCTCTTCCTGCACGCGAGTAATGAGGGAGGCGTAGTCCCGTAATTCCCCCTGACGGCGGCGTGCGCTGCTCAAATCCTGCAAGGATTGCTGCAATTCGCTGCTGCGCATAGTGAGCCGCGTACTGATCAGCGCCAGATAGTAGATGGCGAAAAGCGGTACCAGGAAAAAGAGCCAGGCCAGCTCGGCGGCAAGATCATCGAAGATATCGACGACCGGCAGCAGGGGGCCGACGGTCAGCACCAGCGCCTGAAACCGCAGGACGGGCGAATGCAGGTACTGGCTCCAGGCTTCTCGCAGACCGATATGGTTATCCGCCATCAAGACAGGGAGCGCAAACAGGGAGATGAAGACCAGCATGGAGAACGCGGCCACGATCGAGCCGATCAATTCCTGAGATTCGGCAATATGATAGAGCGGGACGCTGCCCCCAAAGTCATTATGGTGCGGCCCTACAATCGCGATATAGATAACGCCGGTGAGAAAGGCCATGAGGACGCTGCTGGCGACGCGGTAGCAGGCTTCTACCCAGGAGACAAAGCCGCGCAGCATGGTATAGCCCTGCAATAACGCCTGGGTCAGCAACGCGCTCAGCACGGCGGCGGGAACGCCGATGAGAACGGCGGCGGCCAGGTAAATGGGGGCGGTGATATCAAAAAGGAAGAGCGGCTGCCAGATGGCGCGCTGATGGGCGCGGGTGCTTTCCGTCATCTCCCTGGTGAGCAGGTGCAGCAAGAGGACACGGCCCAGCAGGGAGAGAAAGATGGAAAGCACGATCAGACTGTAAATGGCGCGCGGGCCATAAAAGTTGGTGGCCGGCTGGTAATTGACCAGTGACCATGCAAGAAATGCCAGCGTGATGAGCAGCGAGCCGAAAGCGATGAGCGGCTGGCTGTAGGTGAGCAGTTTGGAGCGGGAAGCTCTTGTTTGCGCAGCCATCACCGGCAGGTCATCAGGAATCATAGGTATCCTGCAGTGAGATCATGCCCTGGCGCAGGGCCAGTAAGACGGCCTCGGTGCGCGAGCCGACCTGCATTTTCGTGAAGATATTGGCAAGGTGGCTATGAATGGTGCGAATGCTCAGCCCCATGCGGCGCGCGATTTCCTTGTTCGGCAGGCCGCGTGCGGCCAGTTTCAGCACGTCGAACTCACGCTCGCTCAGCAACTCCGCCGGGCGCCGCGTCAGGGACTGGGGGCGCTCGCTGAGGCGGCGCATGACCTTTTCCGCCAGCGAGGGCTGTAAGACGGCCTCGCCACGCGCCACTGCTCGCACCGCGTTGATCAATTCCTGCCCGTGTACGTTCTTGAGCAGGAAGCCGGCCGCGCCTGCTTCCAGCAAAGCGATCAGGTAGGGTTCGTCGTCATAGGCGGAGAGGATCAGCACCGCCGTTTCTGGGCAGTCGGCCTTAATGGCGCGCGTGGCCTCGATACCGCCGATACCCGGCATCGCAATATCGATAATCGCCAGATCAGGACGCAGGCGATGCGCCGCCGCGATAGCCTCTTCTCCGTTGGCGGCTTCCGCTACCACCTCAACATCGCTTTCCGCTTCCAGCAGGCGGCGCGTTCCCTCACGCACCAGCGCATGGTCATCGGCGAGCAATACCCGAATGACACTATTGTTTTCCTGCTCAAATGTATTTTCCCGCGTCGTTGTTCCAGTGCTTTCGTTCAATGTCGTATCTCCATGAGTGCGTTGTGCTGTTTCCTCTTGCATCAGCTATCCTCGTCTTCTTACTGTAATCTGCTTTATCCACGTCGTCGATTCTCTTTCTCGACCGTTTCCCTGTCCCATCCACTATAGTACCGGAATTTCGCCAGCGACAACGGCAATTCTGCTGAACATAGTATCTCAGATACTGTTATTATGGTCAACACCCGCTCACATCATGCCATAAAAAAGCCCCATGGGCCGTCTCATGCCAGGCGGCAGCGAAGCATCTAATCTCGCCATTCCCGAAAATGGTGGCCCAGATGCTTCGCTGCCGCCTGGCATGAGATGTGCGCGAGCCAATTTTACGGTATGGCATGTCCCGAAAGGGATGTTTCGCCCGGTTCTATATTCCAGAAATTTCTATTGACAAGCCTTCTCTCTTTTCGTTACAGTAGAGACTACAATAGAGCATTGCATCGGTATTAAATAATAGGAATGTTCGTATGTTTTTTCGCGGTTGAGTACATGGGATAAGAAGGGAAGGCAGACGCGGTATGGGGATATGTCTTGACGAGGATTGTCAGTTTCATAATCGGGAGAAGGCTCGTTTTTGCGCTCGCTGCGGGCTTCCTCTACCCGGCGCATTCTTGCAGGGACGCTATGAAATTCAGCAAATCGAAGCAAAAGAGCGGGGTATCGTGACGATGCAGGCGATCGACCGGCACAGCGGCTCCCCGGTGAAGGTGCGCGCCCTTCACCCGAAGCAGACAGGAGCCGGTGACCGGGAGAGCTTTTTGCAGGATGCGGAACTGGCGGTGGCCCTTTCCAGGGGCATAGCGGAGCCGGGCAGCATTCACGTCACGGATTACGGGCAGGATGGACCTGTAGCCTTCTTGATTAAAGCCGAGTTTGTACCGACGCCGTCTCAAACGGCGCGTCCGCGTATAACGGTGCGCGTGGCCGACGAGCAGGGCTATGGCCGGATGGCGCCTGCCGCTCCCGCCATCGATGACGAGCAGGAACAGGGCCAGGAGGCTCATGCACAGACGAGGCAGGCTGTGGTGGCCGCTCCGATTACGCCTATTCCGCCCACGCCTGATGATGAAGAATATCGTCGGCCAGCGGTAGCCAGCGGTCTGGAGGTGGCACGGGCGATTGCCAGGGGCAACCGGGCGTATGAACAGGGCAACTACGCGCAGGCTCGCACGGCCTACGAAGAGGCTATCAGCCTCGATGCAAACGCGGTGGAAGCGTGGAGTGGGCTTGCTACCAGCCTGCTGCATCTGGGGTACGCGCAAGAGGCCCTGCACGCCTGTAATACCGCCTTGCATCTGCGTTCCGATGACGCCGAACTCTGGAACTCGCGGGCGCAGGTGCTGCATGTGTTGGGACGTTATGAAGAGGAGATGCACTGCTACGATCAGGCCCTTGCTATAGACCCGCATTATGTCTTTGCCTGGAGCGGACGCGGCATGACGCTGGCAGAGATACAGCGATACGACGAGGCCCTGCTGGCTTTCGATCGCGCGCTGACGCTAGACCCGAAGCAAAGCGTCATCTGGCAAGCGATGAGCGATACGCTCTACAGTATGCAACGCTACGATGAGGCCCTGCTGGCCGTCAACCGCGCGCTCGAACTCGATGCCACCGATGGTGCGCTGTGGGACCTCAAGGGTAATATCCTGCGTCGCTTGCGCCGCCCGGCTGAGGCGCTGGCGTTGCACGAACGCGCTACGGTGCTTGAACCTCAGAATGGCATGTTCTGGTTTGATAAAGCCAACGATCTACGCGATCTGCGCCGTTTCGCCGAGGCGCTGGCGACCTACGACCACACGCTCACTCTTGACCCAACCCTGGCAGGCGCGTGGTATAATCGAGGCAACGTCCTTGCTGCCATGCACATGTATGATGATGCCCTGGAATCTTACGATCACGCGCTTGACTATGATGACGGATTGAGTTCCGCGTGGTATAACAAAGGAAGTCTCTTGCATGAATCCGGGCGTCATCAAGAGGCCATCGCCGCTTTCGACCGCGCGCTGGCCATTGATACCCACTATATCGCGGCCTGGAATAATAAGGGGCTTTCCCTGTTCGCGCTCGGTCGCTACGCGGAGGCCCTGGTCGCGCTGGATCAGGCAACATCGTTTGCCCCGGAGGAGCCGGATGCCTGGTACAATAAATCGGTGGTGCTGGAGAAGCTGGGACGAGTGCAGGAGGCTCTTTCATGCAGAGAGTGGGCCAGTACGCTGGAGCAACGGGCGCAGGCGGCACCGGCCCCACAGAGAACACAATGACACCGTAGTCAGGCATATGGCGTTACCGTACCCCTGGAGAAAATGGCATGCGACGCTGCGCGGATCTGGTTGATTGCGGCTATGACAATCGGGACAACGACCTGTTTTGCCGGGCCTGTGCGCTTCCTCTCTTGAATACTGCCCTGGCGGGCCGCTACCTCATTCACGCGCTGATCAGCAAGGGGGGGTACGCGGCGGTCTTTCGTGGCCTCGACCAGCACCTTTCGCGGCGCATCGCCATCAAGGTGCTGCTGCCGAGCAAAACGACGCCGAAGGAGCAGGAACATTTCCTGCGTGAAGCGCGTATTGCCGCCACACTCGATCATCCCAATATCGCACCCATCCTCGATTACGGACAGGATGGCCCCAGCGTCTTTCTGGTGATGCCGCTCTACACCGCCGGTTCGCTGCGCACCCGGCTGGCCAGCGCCAGCGGCCCCCTGCCCGCCGCGGAGACGATCTATAATTTCCAGCAGTTGAGCAATGCGCTGCACTACGCCCACACACGACCGCGCCCGGTCATTCACCGCGACATCAAGCCGGAGAATATCCTGATTCACCCGGAGGATGGGCGGCTGATGATTACCGACTTCGGCATTGCGCGCAGGCTGGAGCCGGGGGCGCGCGTGGGAAAGACGGTAACGGTGCGCGGCACCGTTGGCTACATGGCCCCCGAACAGACCAGCGGCATCGTCGACCCGCGCAGCGATGAGTATAGCAGCGCCATCGTCCTCTACGAGATGCTTACCGGCTATCACCCGCTTGACCCGCTGGGCCATGCCATCCCGGCTCCCTCCTCGCTCAACCCGAACCTGCCGCCGGGCATGGATGAGATCGTGTTGCGCGCGCTGGCCCGACGGCCCGAAGAGCGTTTCCCTACCATGCTAGATTTTATGCAGGCGTTTGGCCAGGTCTGCCAGACAATCCTGCCCCTGCATATTCCCCTGTTCAACGGGGGAACGGATACGATGGCCGGGCAGAATACAAATCCGGGCCTTGTCGCCGTTCCGCCAGCTTCCAACGCGCGCGATGGCGGTCATGACGCCGCAGGCGCGGGCGCGACGGGAAGAGAGCAGGCTATACGGCAGAGGCAGAATACGACCAGTATCCGCGAAAAATGCGAGGAAGGGGATCGGCTGCTTCAGCAGCAGCAATACGCGCAGGCGTTGCAGGCATATGAAGAGGCGCTGCGCCTTGACCCGCGCAATTTCTACGCCTGGAACGGCAAGGGAACGGCGCTCTACAGCCAGGGAAACTACAGGAAAGCCTTCGAAGCCTACCAGCGCGCCACCGAGATCGACCCGGATAACCCCGTCGTCTGGGTCAGCGCCGGGCTGGCGCTCAACCGTTTGCAGCGTTACCAGCAGGCCGTTGTCCACTTTGAGCGCGCCATTATGCTTGATCCGCAGTACGTCTCCGCCTGGACGGGCAAAGCGGACGCGCAACTGGACATGAATCAGCCCGAAGAGGCGCTGGCTTCCTATGAAAAGGCGCTGACATACGATAGCAGAAGCTTCCAGGCATGGAACGGGCTGGGCAATGCCCGTTCGAGACTGCGCGACTTCGCCAACGCCGTCGATGCCTATACCCACGCTCTGCAGGTCAACCCGCGCAGCGCGGTGGCCTGGTGCAACAAGGCGGAGGCGCTCATCCAGCAGGGCAACTATCGCGCCGCCCTGGATGCGCTCAAAGAGGCCACCGAACTTGACCGCAGCTACGCTCGCGCCTGGACGCTCAAAGCCGACGTCTACGAGGCGCTGGGCAATCCTCAGGAGGCTCAGAAGGCAAGACGCCGCGTTCGCCCCTGGGGCTTAATGAGTTAGAAGAAACCTTAACCGGATTTGTATATTTGCAATCACTTCTTAACTGCTTCACTACCGACAACCTCACCTGCATCTGCTAAACTAAGGGCGTCGAGGGACAAAATACTGAAAAGGTAGTGAGAGACAGGTATATGGATCAGATCAGTGTAATGGTACCACAGCGTTCAGAGGAAGGGCCAGTTCCTCAAATTGCTGCGTCCACTATAGCGGTAGGCGTTGTCAGTAGAGAGGCGGTGCAAGAACCCTCGCTGCTGTACTATCTAATTAAGCGTCTGCTTGACATTGTACTGTCGATCTCGGGCATCATTGTCCTGATGCCGGTGTTCATCATCATTGCCCTCTGCATCAAGCTCGATGACGGAGGCCCGGTCCTCCATTTTCGCGAAATTATCGGCTTGCATGGGCGCCGCTTCTATGCCTTGAAGTTTCGCACCATGATTCGCAATGCCGATGAATTCCTGGCAAAACATCCCGAACTCATGCGGAAATATCAGCAGAATATGAAGCTGATTGGTGATCCGCGCATTACCAGGGTGGGGAAGTTTCTGCGGAAAACAAGCCTGGATGAACTGCCGCAACTGTTCAACGTCCTGATTGGACAGATGTCCCTCGTGGGGCCGCGCATTATTCATCCCAGTGAGCTACCCCGCTACGGCGAATATGCACAGAAGCGGCTCTCCGTGCGCCCTGGTATCACCGGCCTGTGGCAAATCAGCGGGCGCCAGCACATCTCCTACGATGAGCGCGTTCGCCTTGATATGCATTATATCGACCATCGTTCATGTATAGCGGATATCGTTATCCTCCTGAAAACGGTGAAGGTCTTCATCGTCCATACAGGTGCATGATAGCGATTAGTTGGAGGAGTGTTAGCATGACTAACGCGCGCGCGAAGTATCAGGCTCCGAAGCTTGAGGTGCAGCGCCTCCGTGACCTGCCCATCGCCCTGGCGCAGTCCGGTTGCCGCGTCACCCCGAGCAAGAACACCCTGAGCTGCTCTACCTCTGGTACCGGTGGCAGGAGCGCAAACTAGTCTTCCCGTCACCGTCAGCCCGCAGAGGCCAGGAGCTTCCAGGTGGGGTCGGCTAGCCATCCACCTGGACATTCTTGCATTGGCTGAACATACTGAACTCGCAATACTCCGCTTTGAGAGCATTGCGATTCGTATGTTCATTTTTTTCATAGGACAAATTTCTTATTGCCTGCTGCATATTTCCTGTCTGGACGATTACTCGCTTATAATTGTGTTCTCGTTTAAGAATGAGAAAGGCAAAGCAATCTCTTACCCATACTGGTTGTACTGCTGTATAGAAGGGATAAATGCTGGTGGCTGCATCCCAGGACAATCATTTTCGGGCAACGATTGATTCCCTGTTTGTCGAGGCTCTGCGCCGGGGGCAGAGCCAGTGGTTTCGCGTGAGCAGCGGCAGTATGCTGCCCTTGCTCAGGATTGGCGATGCCATCTCCGTTGAACCGGCCTCGGCGCACGAAATTCGCGTTGGTGAGATCGCCGCCTTTGAGACAGGAGACGGGCTGGTCATTCACCGGATCGTCGCTATTCAACAAAAAGATATGACTGTCCGATTATTACAGTTGCCAGATGTGAATTTGCGCGCAAGCTGGATCGACGAATCAGCAGTGGTCGGGCGTGTAGTTGCTATTCGGCGTGGGAATTTCCAGTTGAACTTGATGCATCCGGTAGCCCGTTGGTATGGAAAAGTTACCGCACATATCCGGTATCGTCTCTATTCAGAGAAAAAGGCGAATGTATCGATACTGGCCTTGCGCATATGTTCGCGCCTCCTGTTGCTAACAGGTAGCTGGTGTATTGAGCGGTGGTGCCGAAGGACCCGGGCATCGACTCGCTCTATCGGAGATGAGTGATAATGTGTGTAGAAAGCACCTTATCTGCTGAGGAGAATGAGATGTTGAAACGCAATGATGCTATTCTCTGGCGGGAGTTGGATGGGGAAGCAGTCCTCCTTGATTCCAGAGCCGGCTGCTCTTACAACCTCAATCAGGTTGGCACGATGATCTGGAAGATGCTTGACGGCACACACGAGGTCGCTGATATTGTCGCCGCTATCTGTGCCTCTTATGAGGTGGAAGCCGAGCAGGCCATGCACGATGTACAGCAACTGCTTGACGAACTGGACAGCAATCATCTCTTAGTCAGAGTCTCTTCAGCGATTCAGCCGTCGGCGTAATGACGATGCCAGATCATACCTTGCTCAATACCAGTATTGTTGCGTCCGCGCAGTCTGAACAGGTGCTGTGTAAGACCTTCTTTTTTCATGATGTGCGGCTCCTCTGTCAGACCAATCACCCGCTCATCCTCTCGCTGCTGGAAAGGATGCTGGGAGTATTTCGAGAGCCGGAGATGGTGCGCGGCGAAGCATCCTATGGTATCTATTGCTATGATAGCGCGGCGCAATTCCCGCTGCAATTGCCATCCAGGCGCAGCCGCACTGACACGCTGCGCCTGCTGACCGGTACAAAGCTCAAATGTTACCGGGCTGGAGGCGGGATTGAATATCAGAGCTACGAGGCGCAGCCGACGGTCAACGCGCCCGCTTTAAGCGTCATCGACCCGGTTCGGTGTTGTGCTGTAACAGAGCTTGAACTGCTCGACTGCTATCAGGAGAGCTTTTTGCGTCGCTATGTCTTTTTGCTCGCGCTGGGGCAGTTGATGCGCGCTTTCGGCTTTGAGCCTTGCCACAGCGCCGCGATTACGGCTCCCTGGGACGACAATCAGGGCGCGCTCATCCTGGGGAGTTCGGGTAGCGGGAAGACGACGTTGAGCCTCGGCTGTGCCATTGCCGGTTGCGGCCTGCTGGGAGATGACCTGATAATGCTATGCGCGGATGGGCCGCGTATCTCTGCCTGTTCCATCACACAGGAAGTCTCGGTACGCTCCGGCTCGCTTGATCTCTGGCCTTCTCTGGAGTTCCTGCGCTCCTATCCGGCAGATGACCGGGATAAACGCTATTGCTCGATTGAGCAAATTCGCCCGGGGGCCGCGCGCATACACACACCCGTCACTATTTTGATCTTTCCCGCGCTGACTGGCGAGTCTCATAGTACGCTCACTCCGCTGAGTAAGGCCAGGGCGCTGCAAATGTTGATTGATCTCTGTACCGGCAGAGGTGCTGCCAGAACAGGTTATCCACAGGCGCAGGAGCGATTATTTTTCCTGCTGAGCGCCCTGGCGGAACAGGCCAGCAGCTACCGGCTTGCCATTGCGCGCGGCGCCGACGACGGCCCGGAACTTGTGCGGACACTTTTCACAGGGAAGCCCCATGAATGATAATCAGGCAGACACAGAAGATACGCCGGAGATAGAAGGAACGATACCACGACCGCTACGCTTGCACGGCAATGCGCGGCGCGGCAGCGGTCTGCTGGGAATGCACGGCAGCGGGAACAACAACGGGAATAGTTTCTGGCAGGTCGAGCCTGTGCCGGAAACGCCGCCACAGTTGCCGGGTTTCAACGCGACTCCTGATATCGAGCGCATTGACACACTGCAATGGCAGGCAGTGCTGCCCTGGGCTGAAGAGGCGGAACAGGCCGGTCGAAAGACGACGAAACGCTTCACGCCGGGACCCGAAACGCAAGAGGACGAGGATATCAGCCTGCGTTCCACGCTGATTCTTCCAACCATCTTAGCTCCGGCTCCTCCTGTGACGCACGCCTCCGCATCCGCACAGGTGCAGACACACACGCGGGCGAACGCGGCGGAGGTGGCGCGGCAACCTGTCTACGAAAGTACGGGCCTGGCCCGCAGGCTCGAAAAGAAGCGTCGTATCGAAGAGAAGAAGCTGAGCTGGCAGGATTTACGGCAGTTCAGCCAGTTTGTCACGCCATTTAAATGGCAAATTCTCGGCGCTTTCCTGCTCACGGTGGGCGTTGGTCTGACTGCTTTGCCCCTGCCTTTTATCTTACGCACGATCATCGACCAGGGCTTTCACCAGAACAACATCTCCATGTTCATCTGGCTGCTGGCAATCCTGCTGGGCGTCTTCATCGTGGAAGAGCTGTTCAAGTATTTCAATCGCAACGTCATCGGCATTTTGAGTCGCTCGGCCAACCTCGCCATTATCTTTCGCTTTTATCGTCATATGCTGCGTCTGCCGCTGGCCTTTTATCAGGGCTTGAGCAGCACCGGGCAGATACTGAGCAGGCTCAACGAGGTGACTTCTGCGCAGCAGACGGTGCTACAGATGATTATCGATGCTGCGGTGAACAGCATATTGACGGTGATCTACCTCGGTGTGCTGTTCGTGACCGACTGGCACCTCACTCTGGCGGTGCTGGCCGTCTCTCCGCTGTATATGGGCGTCAATCTCTACTTCAACCGCAAGACGCGGCAGCTCAGTCGCCAGGTGCTGGAGAGCTATGCGGTGATGAACGGGGCCATGTATGAAGGGCTGACCGGCCTGAAGACCGTGAAGGCGCTGGCGGCAGAGCATCGTTTTGGGCGCCAGGTCAAGAAACTGATCATGATGACCAACCAGGTGTCCTTCCGGCGTACCATTTTCCAGTCTGAAGCCAATCTGGTGGTTGGTGTTGTGCAGGCCATCTGCGTCATCGCTGTGCTGGGTTTCGGCGGCTACCTGGTCTTCAATAAGACCATGTCAACCGGTCAGTTAGCGGCCTATATCTTGATCCTGCGCGAACTGGCCACGCCGGTCTCCACGCTCAACGGCATCAACCAGCAGATTCAGGCGGCAGCCGTCGCCATCGATCGCCTGTTTGAAATCCTGAATTACCCAGAAGAGGCCAGCGCGGAGAAAGGCATTGAGCTTGAGCAGGTGAGGGGCCATATCAGGCTGGAACACGTGCATTTCTCCTATACGCCAGGCATCGAGGTGCTGCACGATATCAATCTGGATATTCAGCCCGGTACCACTATCGCCTTTGTCGGGCGCAGCGGCGCGGGCAAGACAACCATTTCCAACCTGCTCATGCGCTTCTACGCCCCCGATAGCGGGCGTATTACCATCGACGGCTATGATTTAAAAGACCTGAAGATCGAGAGCTTGCGCAAGCAATTCGGCGTGATCTTGCAGGATGAATCGCTCTTCAGCGGCACTATTGAAGAAAACCTGACCTTTGGCCTCCTGCGTAAAGTCTCCTATGAAGAACTGGTGGAAGCCGCCGCCAACGCCAACATCCTTGATTTTATCCAGTCGCAGCCCCTCGGCTTCAAAACGGTGCTGCACGAGCGCGGGCAGAGCCTGTCCGGCGGCCAGCGGCAGCGGCTCGCTATCGCGCGCATGTTCCTGCGCCAGCCCCGCATTCTGGTCATGGACGAGCCATCCTCCGCGCTCGACAACGAGTCCGAGGCGCTGATCCAGCAGGCTCTGAAACGTCTAACAAAGGGCCGCACCACCTTCATCATCGCCCACCGCATGAGTACCATCCGCGACGCCGACCGCATTGTCATTGTCGACAAAGGTCGCCTGGTCGAACAGGGGACCCACGACGAACTCCTGGCCTTGAGAGGCGTCTACTGGCATCTGTACAATAGCTACGGGCGGGTATAATTTCAGGGGAGCCGTGAGCAGATGCCAGTGTGCAGGTCAGAACTCCAGCGTTAATCTGGAGGGGATAGTCGCCCAGATCAAAGCATTGAAAGGTTGCGCCCAGAATCTCGGCTGCTCGTGTGGCCTCCTGGTGGCGAATGCGTTTGACATTCTCAACCGTCTGGTTCGGCTCTTTCCACAATTCGCCGGATTCGCCCCGTTCTCCATAGGTGAGCGCGACGACGCTGGCTTTGCCGCCGTTTGCCGTGACGACGGCAATGACCCCGGCGGCGCGCCAGACGAAGTCCGCCGCGTGCGCGCCCACCACCAGCAGGGAGCAGCTCTGCTTCATATTCTCACTCCTATCGGTCTCACTCAGGCCGCGAAGTGTCATGTTGCGTGCAGCGAAGCATTCGTGTGAGCATCCTGAGCCAGCGGTCGCCTCGGATGCTTCGCCGCACGCAGCATGACACTTCGCGACCGGCTTTGTTCACCGTTCTTCTCGTATTCTATCACAGCCACGACTTGCTTCTGGGGGAGAGAATGGCGTATTTTACGCAGGCGCAGGTGCTGCACTCCCTCGAATTGCTCGCCAGAGAGGTTCTGCCGCGCATCCACGCTTTTGATGCAACGCGACCTGTCTCACAATGAGCATATGTCCTGCTGAAGAGATGAAGCGGTAGGCTTATTTGAGCAGTTCGGCGCTCAAGCGCGTGCCGAAGATGGCCTGCTCGTAGTCTGAGAGGCCCAGGTGCGCGGCGGCGTGCAGGGCGGCGCAATAGCCTACGTCATCGGTATCGGTCGTGGTGATGCCAAGCCAGGTTTCGGCGATGCCGCGCGCGGTTTTTGCCAGGGCGGCGTAGCGGTCGGCCTCCGTTTTATAGGATGCGTCGGAAAGGTCGCTTTTGATCCAGCCGACATCGGCGGGCAAGAGCGACTCACGCACGTCGAGCCGGTAGCGGCAGATGGCGCGACAGGCGGTACAGCCGACGAATGGCCCCTGTTCTCGATGCATGTATTGCTCATATTTGCGCGCGAAACGATCAAGGTCCGCGTTGCCGTGTGCCAGATCGCCGGTCTGGAGCAGGATGATAAGACCGCGTGTCAGGTGCAGACGCATTTCTTCAATCAGCGGATAATTCCAGCCGAAGGTGAGGCCGCGCCGGTAGAGCGTCTCGAAACTGCCGCGTACCAGGATCATCCGCAGCGCCATTTCTCGCTGATTCGCCAGCGATGGCAGCGTTCTCTCGATCAGGTGGCGCATGGCTCCCAGTATCTGCGGTAACGCGGGGCGATTCAGGACGGTACAGAGTAGTAGCCTGGCCCATAGTCTATCGCTGGCCGCGCTGTCCAGCACGCGAGCTGCCGCCTGGTAGAGCGCAGCGTCCGGCCCGCCGAAGTCGGAGAGCCGCAGACCGTAATCCTTCAGGTTGCGGATGCCGAGAGACTCCCTGACGGAGATATACGTCGGGCTTTGCGTTTTGAGCAGATCGTCGGTGAGCGGGGAGAGGCGAGCTTTAGCATTGTGCATTTGCACGAGGTAGGCGTGGTCGGCCCCTTCCGCGAAGACGCTTGCCTGGCCGGGGGTGAGAATGCCCAGATGGGCGATTTGTTCGTTGTTCAGATTCATAGTCGCGCCGACGCTCTCGCGATCATCGCGCGCGATCAGGCGGTGAACGATCTTGAGGTTGGTGTTTTTCAGCACATCGGATGCCAGTTTGGCGGGAATCTGCTCGGCGACGAGAACGCCCTGGCCATAGGCGCGCACTTCTGAGAGCATATTGGAGAACACTTCGACGGCCTGGGCGCGCATATTCGACGATTCCGTGTCCACCTGCGTCTCCGTATGTTTGAGCAGGCGGTGCGCCTCTTCAAAGACGAGAAGATGCTGCAAGCTGCCGTTGGGCGCGCTGGCCGGGTTCAGCGTCTGCATGCGGCGATACTCATAGAGCTTTGCCAGGATCATGCCCATGAGAAAGGTTTTTTCATCGTCGCCGCCGATATTTTCCATTTCCAGAATGGTGGGATGGGCGAGCAACTGGCTCATCGGGATACCGCGCGCGGTATCCAGCATCAGCCCTTTTGAACCGATGCGCATGGCGCCGATACGCGCCTTCAACCCGCCTTTGACGTTGCGCTCGATTTCGGTATCGTAGCCGAGGCGTTCGACGACCGCATCGATCTTGTAGTAGAGATCGGTCAACGTGGGGAAAATCGGATACAGGTGGCGATCTTCCCATTTCGGCATGCGGGGATTGAGTCCCGTTGCTAAATCCCAGCCTTTATCCTCGTAGATTTCGTGCAGGGCCGTTTCCAGCACGTATGGCATGGGGGCGTAGAGAATAAACGCGGCATTAAAAACGGCCTTCAGGAAGTCGATATGATTCACGACCGAGGCCCGACCGGGAACGTCGTCGGTCTCAAACTCGAAAGGGTTGAGGCGAAAAGGGGCGACCGTCTCGTTGCCCAGAGTGTAGATGCGCACGTCCGCCTGACCGGCGAAGGCGCGGCGCAGGGCGCGATATTCGGTCTTGGCCGGCTCGATGATCAAAAACGGCGTGCTGGCATCGACCAGTTGCTCAAGGATGTTCATCACGGTGGTGGTTTTGCCGCTGCCCGTCACGCCGACGATGACCGCATGTTTTGCCAGGTCGTTGAGAGGGATGGCATATGCCTCTCCGCTGTCGCGGCCATACTGCTGGATACGACCGAGTTGCAGGATGGGGTTGGAGGACGTTGAGCGCGGCTGGCGCATATCGACATCGAAGCGCACGAAGTCACTGATGGCGTAGCCGGGAACCTCTTCGCGCGGCAACTGGATGAGCGACGCAACCTCTTCTGAAGAGAGGGGAGTAACGAAGTCATCGAGATTGGCCGCTCCATAGCTCTGGCAGAGGTGGGTACGCACTGGCTCCGGGCGCGAGTCTTTTCCGGCCAGCGTCCCTACCAGCAGCGAGGCCAGCCGCTGTAGCCCCGCCGGTTGTTCCGCGCCGAAGAAGACGCGCGCCATCCACTGCCCGTGCGCCAGCGCCTCATCAAAGCGTTCAAGCTGTCTCTCCAGCAGACGTATGAGGTACTGCGCCCGGTAGTTCGTGACTTCCCCGCTTCTGGTGGTCGTTTCCAGCGGGTTGATCTGCTCGCTCGATTGACGCTGATGGCGCAGGAGGGCGGTGACCTGGGTCAGTTTATCGATAATGGTGAGGCGTTCGCGCAGAACTTCGTCGCGTTTGCGGGGATGCGCATGCACAACGTAGCACCAGTAGCTGCCGCTCATGCCGCGAATGACCCGTTCCAGCCGCGCGCTGCCCTGCGTGTCTGCGGGTATGCTCCCGGCGCCCTGACCGCCAGCAGGTGGCCCCGGCACGGATGCGTTTTCTCCGTTGAAAGAGGCGCGGCCCGGAATGCCGGTGATGATCCCCTGCTCCTTAAACACCCGCCGCAGCGTTGTCGGCGCAATCTCCCTGACCGGGATAAGATCGATGTTGGGAAAAATCCCCTGCAGCAGCGAGCGCGTTCCCATCTGCTCTCCTGACGAGAGGTAGACGGAGAGTTCGGTTGGCGTGCCGACCAGTACGAAGACGAGCGGCTCATTGCGCTGGATGTGCGTTCCGGCCACCATATCGATAACAGAGCGAACAAACTCGCTCTCCGCCTGTGCCTGCCAGAAATTCGCCAGACCGCGCACGCGGCAGAAGGCCTGTCCATCCAGCAAATCGGTAATGGTAAAGGAACCCGGTCGCGAGTGTTCCAGCTCACCGCGTTCCAGGCTGTCGATTTCGGCAGGCAGGTCGCGAATCCAGGGAACGGGATGCATGCTTTTTCCTTTAGTTGGGATACAGATTACGACCCATAGATATCGGCATTCTGCTCTTTGATGAAATCCGCGAATGCGTAGTAGATGGTGGAAAGCTCTTGCCAGGAAAGCTCGCGCTGCCTGTTCTCAGTGAAGAACGTAACTTGCCAGGCGCCGTTAATATAGCGCACATCGGCCACTTCCTCTTCGCCCTTCCAGGCTTCCTTTATGAGCGTGTGTTCCAGGCCAAGATCGCTTGCAACGACAAAGCGTAATGGTTCCTGTGCCATTGATACCTCCGAAAAGATGAGCAAACCCTATCGATCTGTCTCCGGGTCGAGAAAACAATGAAAACGCTGACCGTCAGAGCACCAGCGAGCGCCGCGTCCGTCTGGTGTGCGTGCTTCTACAATATCACCAAAACGCGCGTGGTGTCTCGTTTGCCACTCTGCGTCGGGTGAATCGATGATGCCATCAAGTGTGCGCTGGCCGTCGGTATTCAGCTGCTCTGTATTGCCCTTTGGCGTTTCCCACACTCCGCTGCTGCGATTGCCATGCTTTTGAAATTCGTGTCCGGCGCGCGTCAGGTTGTTTTTATATGCTTCCCCTCCTGCCTGCGACAATGTTTCTCTATCAGGAATCGTCCCATCTCCTGGGAGAGGCCTGTCGCCGCCATCAGGCGGGCTATCACCGCCGTCAGCCGGATTATCGCCGTTGTTGGCCGGGTTCTCTCCTCTCTCAACCGCGTTGTTACTTCTATCAGTCAGGATATTACTTCTATCACCCGGCTTGAAGCTCTGGTGCAGGTTATCAGAAGATCGATTATTTGATAGGTCGTCCGTCTCTTTTATCTTCGGCTTATCCAGACCGCTCAAATGACGTGTCCTTTCGCATTAGCCATGATAGTAAGTGCTGGTATTGCAGAGAACGCAGGCCATGACGACGAGGGCGAGCAGAATCATGAGGACGATGATGCTCAACCAGGGCAACTGGGGCGCGCGTATCACGATTTCGCTGCCGGTCGTATGGTTATAGCCCCGTCTGACGATGAGGACGCCGTTACGCTCGCCGCCCCAGAGAGAAACCTGGTCACCCAGCGCCACTTTTGATCTGATGAGATCGCCTTCAAAGCGTATATCACGAATGGTGCCATCCGCTCTACGCACGCGGGCGGTAGTGATGCTGATGCGGCGATCCGGGCGGCTGTTCATGCCGAGGACGCTGAAGATAAACAGAACCGGGCTGAAGATCAGGAGCAGGGGATAGAAGATGCAGCCAAGCGTGGTGTGTGACCAGTGCGTGCGTAAGACCTCTTCGCGCGTGTCGGGGTGGCTGGCGATGATACCTTCGATATCGGCTGGACGGGAAGGCATACCCGGAATCCGGGCTGTCGGTGGCGGCGCGGGCGCGGGTACCGGGGCAGGCGGACGTGGTGCAGGGACAGGAGCAGGCGGCACGGGAATGACGGGCGCGGGCGGCACAGGAACAGGGCGAGGATATCCCCCTCTCGGCGCTGGCAGCGGTGTCGGGGCCGATGCGGTTGGCGCGGTATGAGGCTTCCCGCAGTTCGGACACACGGGGTCTTTGTCCGGCTGTAGAATCCGGTAGTTGCAGTGAGGACATTTTTTGGCTGCCATAGCTCATACTCCTTATACAGATGATTGAAAAGCGTTTATGGAGTGAGAAAGCCGTAGAGATGCTTGCCGTCGGCTGACCAGACCGCGCCCGTTCCGTCCGGTCGGCGCGCTTCGGCGTAGCTGCCCCAACGCTCGTTGTAGCCGGTCGTCCAGCGAGCATCGGTCGCGTTAATGATTGAGTCCAGTTCCATCTGTCCCCGGCGATTGAAATGTTCGGGCGCCAGCACCGAGTTCTGCCGGTCATACAGTTCCGCTCTGTAGAGCCGCCCGGCCTGGGTGTAGCCATCACGGTATGCATATACCTCTTCTCCGGCGTTGGAGAGCGTCTGCTTATCTGGAATCACGCCATCGCCGGGGTGCGACTGATCTGGCACCCTGGCAGGCTCGACCTGTTTCTCCGGGCTTGTATTGATTTCAACGTGTTCGATGCCGGGCCTGAAGGCAGGAAAGAGGCTGTCCCTGTCTTTCCCGCCCGTTTCAGCCTCCGGCGCTCTCCGAAAAATCTCGCTCATACTGCAAGTTCTTTCGACTACGGTTATTACAGGCGGCGCGTGGCCTTCGGCGGCGGCATCACCTGCGGCGCGGTGATAGTCGACCGGGCTTTTGCTGGCGCCGTGATCGCTTTCGCGCTGGAGAGCAGCCAGATCAGGGGGTCGACGACGCGCACGGGCGTAAAGGGCTGGCTATTCATCGGGTCTGGCATGCGACCAAGCGCGGAGCAGGAGAAGTATTGCACGCGCGAGAACTGCATCTCGATGTCGCGCACGAAATTGTCAAGCCCGTAGCGGTTGAGGAATTCGCGCACCAGCTTATTGATGGCCTCCTCTTCTGAAAGCGAAGGGTCCTGCGCCATCAGGTTGCGCGCCGCGCTGCTGCCAATTTCGTAATCGAGGCCCAGGGCATCCACTTTGGTGATGACCACCGCGATAGGATGCGGGAAACGCCGTCCCCGTCGCAGGCCCATGGAGCCTTCAAACATCTGAAGCATGCGCTCATAGGCATCCATGATGTCAAGCGAGCTGGGGCGAATGTATGACTGGTAGCGTTGCACATCCACCTGGTGGTAATGCACGTAATCGGGGATGGCGAACGGGTCAATGACGAAAATGATGCCATTGATGAACTTGTAATATTCCTGAAGCTGCGTATTATCGCTGCTGATGTAGGCTTCACCTCCCACATCGTAGATGTATGCGAGCCTGGGAACGAGCGAGCGGGGGGCCTGAATCTTCAGGTTGAATGCGTGCGCGATCACATCTGGGGTCGCTTGCAGAGGGCGACCGGTGGACAGGGTGGAGACGCTTGCTGTGTAGTCCTGTTCGTGTTTGGGGTCGGTAAAAGAAATGTGGTAGCCAAAGACCCGTTCGTAGAGTTCTTTGAATTCCTGTGTGGCCATGACGATGTAGTTGGATTTGCCTGCCGAAGGGCCGCCCACAATCGGGATATGGATGTTTGTGGCGGTGCCGATACTGGCATTGATGGGCGTGCGGCAATGCGGGCAGATGCGCGAAATGTTGTCGCGCCTGTCCACGACACGCAGGCCGGGAATCTTCATGCGCAGGGTGGGCAGCCGGGACTCGCACGTTTTACAGCGATGGCTCAGCACGCCGTAGAGGCTGGGCCACAGGCGCGTATGCTCGGTCGCGCACGTGGGGCAGATGAAGGTCGGAATATCCATCTCTTTGTGGCAGTCCGGGCAGCGGAAAAAGATACGATAGATGCGGCTGTAGGTGAAGGTTCCCACAAAGAGGATGCCGATGGCCAGCAAACAGAGCGCGGCCCACAGTGTCAGCAGCACGGACTGCACGGCCACGAAGAGAGCGGCCATAATCATGGCGGTGACATACTGGACGATGCCAGCCAGCCACATGCCGACCAGCACGACATAGGCCCAGTAGAGGGCGAAGCTCCCTTTGGCTCTCCCCCAGGACAGCGTATCTTTCCCTTTGTTAAACCACCAGCGGGCGGCAACATCGGTGCGTTTGAACAGGTTTTCCGTCACGTAGCGGATAATACGCCAGCCGCGATCAAAAGCGTAGATCTTGTAGGCAGGCTGTGCTGCAAGAGCCATAGTATTTTCTCACTTTCCTGGTTGCTATTTTACTCTTTGATGACTTTCAATCATCAGTTCGATGAAGTTCTTGCCGGCCACATAGACGCCGGTGGCTGTTCCGGCGGCGGTGATACTGCCGATGATAAAGAGTGAGAGGGGCAAGATGACATACACGATCAACGCGATGACAATGCCCACCACAACGAGTATGCCGATAAGCCATGCACATCCTTCTTCCATGCCTGTTCTCCTTGCTATGCTGTTGGTTTATGATCGGTGTCCCAGGAAAGGAAAGCGTCCTTTCTGCTCTGGTTCCTGAAAATACTCTTCGACTAATGCAAACCAGGGCGCCGATTGCTGGATAGCCTTTGAGCCGCGCTCGTTGATCTTGCGCGCGCTGGCGGCGAAATTGCGTTCCCTTTGCGCAGTATCCAGCATTGTGGTGAAACCGAGGAAAAACGCTTGCGCCAGGCAGAGCCGGGCGTCGGTGGCGGCATATGCATCCTCAAACCAGAATGCCAGCAGGTCGAGCGTGGCAGGAGCGTCCTGCGAGAGGAAGAGATCAATCATCTGCTGCCAGTAGCATTCCCAGAAGAGTTCGCGGTTTTCCCAGTAATAGACGGATTGCAGTTGTTTCTGGTGGGCCTTGCGAATCTTTCCGGGGGGGAAGAGCGTAGCAACGTCGGCGGCGAACGCTTCTCGCTTGCGCTGCTCAGCCTGCGCCTGCTCGTCCTGCTGGCTGGCGTATTTGCTATCGAGGCTCTTGCGCAGGCGCGCGGCCAGCCCCTGCCCCACAGCCGCGATGTTCTGCCCGGCGGCCGCGAACAGATTCTTCTGATCCAGCAGATATTCCAGCGCCAGCGTGGACCAGGTTGTGTTGCGGCTGTTCAAGGCTTTGCTCATTGAGGCTCTGGCCTCTGAGAAGCCGCGCTCCTTTTGCCACTCCGCTATTTTTTCCGGCAGGTGCAGGAAGAAGTAGTGAGGCGTGAACTGCATCTTAAAGGCGTCGGGCGGAGAGGCGAACCAGTATTCCAGGATATTGACGGCCTGTTCCCCTTTTCCCGCACCGACCATCACATCATGCAGCGCATCCCAGTATGGTTCCCAGAAATTCTGGGGCGCGCTCCACTCAAAGGCCGCGTTCACCATCAAATTGTGTGTCTGCCTGTTGAGGGGGTGGGTCATGAACTGCTGAACAAAGCTGTTCATCTCCTGCCTGCCTTGCTCTGGCGCTTTCTTCGCCAGCCGCACAAAGTAGCTGAGTAATTGTTCGCTCAAATCCTGATCCAGCGTGCCATATTTCATTGCCAGCAGGCCGTTCATGACCACACGCCGTTGCGCCGCTATCCCCTCGCGGTTGCGATACTTTTCGCACATTTCCAGGTCTGCGGGCGTATAGCGGCCCAGCGAGACGCGCGACAGCGCCATCTCGACCAGGTGATCCTGCCAGCGTTGCGGCAGTGGCTGCAGGGCTTTGCTGGTAAGAATGCGCGAAGCCAGGCGATACCACTCTTCAGGCACCTGCTCGTAGAGGCCCGCGAGGCAGTCTAATCCCCGATCAACCAGCGTGGGCAGCTCGGAAACGCGATCCCGCCGGGCCTGAAGAATCCATTGCTCAAAGTGGCTGAGTCCGTCCTTTCTCCCGGTCTTTCGTATCTGGTAGCGCAATTCCTGCCACGCAGCATCTGGCACAACTGGCTGCACAATCTCCCTGTAAGGTAAGCGCCTGTCGAAGTCAAACGGGTAGATGAAGCGGCAGTAGAGGTGTCTGATGGTGTCGCGCGGCAGCGTGCCGTTGTGCGCGACCGCGAAGCGCAATAACTCCGGCTCTCTTCCTTTCATTGCCGCGAAGAGCCAGCCATAGAGCGCGCCCGTTTCTTCGAGATTCTTCGCGTCCCGCCCTCTGGTGTTCCAGGCTTCGCCCAGTGTTGCCAGCGTGAGCAGCAGTATCTGCTCGCTGTTTCTGCTGATATGCAGGTATGACCCCAGACTGTTCCAGAACAGCGCCTGTTGCCAGGCCGTTGCCTGCCCGAAGTTGCGATCCAGCCAGCTCAGGAATTCTGGCCGATTGACCGTCTCCTCGAAAAAATCGCTGCCATAAATCTCGAGCAGACGGTCTACCAGCAGGGGAATTGTTTTCCGATCGTTCTCTTTGATAAGCTTGATTGTCTTCTGGAGATGTTTCAGCAACTGCTTTTCGGTCGGAATCTTGAATTTTTTCTGTAGCTGCACTGCCCGTTTATATGCGGCTACCGCTGCCGGACCGCCTTCATCCGAGACCTCGGCAAGCGCGCTGCTCAATATCTTCAGTTCGTCGATATCTTCCTGAGCGATTTTTGGAAACTGCTCGAAGGATGTCAGGGCAACATTGACCGCCTGCAGATCCTGCTCTGTCAGCGTGGCGGGTCTGTCCTGAGAGATGACGTTTCTGTAGAGAGCGATCAGATCGAGCTGCTCGTCGATGTATTCGGGGGTAGGGAAACGCTGCTGGTGATAGTCGTCGGTGGTTGTCAGGGCGAACAGCGGGAGCATCAGGCTTTCGTAGGCGTCGATAGACTGTGCCGCCTGTCTGGCTGCCTCCGCGTAGAACGAGTCCCGGACTTCGCTGACGCGGTCAATCTCCGTGTTCAGGACGAAGAAGCTCATATACTCTTCAGAGGAGGCGCGGAACGAGGAGTCGCTGGTGGTGCCGGTGATCAGGAACTGCGCCTGGTAGGGGTCGTGATGGTAGGTGGCGAAGCTGAGCAGGGGGCGATAGTCCGGCGGCAGCATGGCGCTGACGGCAGCGACCCACATCGCCACGTTTTCGGCGCTGTCGATGATGACGATACGCCTGCGCGATGTCCGGGCGTGGACAACGGCGCACATCAGTCGGTAGAAATACGACAGGCGCTTCCCCCGCGAGAGGAAGGCCCAGATCTGTTCGATATCTAGCGCCGGTTCCATGTCTTCTGCCGGTAAGGGATCGAGAACGGTGCGGCTGCTTCTGTCCTTGCTGATCCAGAAGCGGCTGTGCCAGTAGAGGATGGGGGGCGCCTGCTTGAAGCTCTCCGGGCTGGCGATCAGCGTGTGGCCGAAGAAGTTGCCCGGGCGGCCATTATCATCTGTGCCGTTGGACTGGCTGCACATGAGGAAGCATCGCTGCGGGTTCTCATAGTAGTAGCGCAGCGCGGTGGGATGGGTGGCGATGTCGCGCTCATCCAGGGTGGGCGGGATACGATAGGCGATCAGGCGCAGGATCAGCGTCTGCGTATCAGGTGATATGCCTGTGGATGCCGCCTTGACCTGGAAGCCGGCGGTGCCTGTTTCCCGGTTGGCAAACGAGGTGTAGTAATGCTGTAAAATGGGCATCGTTACCGTCCCTTCTTTCCAGAAATCAGGTTGAACTCATGAAGCAGCCACAGAAAGGGGTCTTCGACACGCCGGGGGTTGGGAACATCGGCGAGTCGGTCGTTGCTGGCAGGCTGTCTGCCGAGAGAGGAGACGCCAAAGAAACGGTAGTTGCTGAACCAGAGATCAATGTCCTTGTAGAAACCGGGATTGATCCAGGCCTGGATGTAGTTGCCGATTTCTGTGCTGACGCTCTGCACATCCTGCAGGTCAAGGACGCCAAAATGCTCACCTGTGCGTAGCAGGGCGGAGTCCGGCGAGAGCAGCGGTTTCAGCGTATCGGCCTTTGAGAAGGTAAAGGCGACGGGTACCTTGATCTTCTTTGAGGCTGACAGGTGGTAATATTGCTCGAAAAGCTCGCGCAGGCGCTCGACAATGAAATTCGGGCGCGCCATCGGGTCGGCGGTGGGCAAATTCGCGCCGGGCAATTGCTGGCGGATTGACTCGATCTGCAAGGGATCAAGCAGCACAATGATGCCATCGGCATGGCAGATATAGCGCGCCTCAACCGAGAGCAGGTCCAGTTTCAGCCGGGCCATATCCTCACCGGCGGTATCGAAAAAGCTAATGTTGAGGGCGCGGATGTTATTGCCGTGTTTGATGGTCAGCCGGAAGATGAGGGGAATTTTGACGCGCTGGTCGCCCATAGCGGACTGCGTGCCGGCCAGCAGCGTTTTATTCTCGAACAGTGGGCGGTAGAAGTCGGTCATCCATCGCTGGCGCGTGTTATCGCCGACCATTGAGACGCCGAAGTCGAAATTCGCGCCCACCTCATGTTGCAGCCGGTTGATGAGCGCGGCGATGTAGACGCTTTTGCCGGTTGCGCTTCCCCCGATAATCGCCACGATACGCTGATCGATCTGGCCGACATCGTGTGATAGCTCGTAGTGGCACGTCGGACACAGGCGCGTGCGCGACTCTTTCTTGCAGGCATCGCATTCTAAGACGCGCGGCACGCCGAAGCTCATGGCGCGCCTGGGGGCAGACATCACGCGCCCCATCAAGATCGGCGCGTTGCCGCGCGCGCTGGCGTAGACGGCATCTTCCGCCATCCCGCTGCAGCGCGGATTCACGCAGCGGAACAGGATGTCCTGCGGGCCGAAGGACGCGAAGCAAAACGGGCAAATAATTTTCTGACTCATCAGGATAGCCTCAACTTATCTTCAGCAGGGTGCTGGATAATCACCCGGTTGTAGTCACGATCATCTTCAAGGTAGAGCTTTACGAACGATCTGGGCGGCGTGGCCGTATCCGGGAGAGGAATGGCCACATGATCTTTCACAAAGAGCGGTCCGGGCTGGCGGAGGAGGACATTGCCCTCTGTCTTTGTCACCGGCAACCGCCCCTGCTTGCTGACCAGCAGCAGCGAAGGCAGGTGGCCGGGGGTGCGCGCGTACAGGTGGAGCGTAGACTGCTTCGGGCCAAACAGCCCGCGCGCCTGCTTGATCTCATAGGTCAGCACGACTTTGGAGGCCAGCTGTGCCTCTACCCTGGCCCCGGCGGCGATGATTTCTTCATTGCCCTGCCTGACCACTGCCGCGACAGCGATATAGTAATTGCTGCCGCTGGCGCCGCGAATATCGTAATGCCCGTGCCGGTCGTATTCGGCGCGGGAGACGCGCACGGCGTTGGCGGTGGCCTGACCCGGCACCGGCCATTGATCGCTGTCGAAGCAGACCATCGCTTCCTGGCAGTTACCCGGCCACGTCCATTGCAGGCGCAGCGCGCTGCCGAGATTCTCGACTTCCAGATCGGTGACATCATCGATACAGACATAGCGATGCGTTTTGCCGGTATAGGCATTCTCCTGAAAGATCACCACCGGCGTATAGTAGACAATTCCGGCCCTGTTCAATGCGTCGTCGCACAAGTTCCCCCGCCCTGCCAGGCTGATGCCATGCGTATGCAGATCGCGTGCGGGAATGGTCTCACCGGCGCTGATGGCGAGGGGCTGTTGCGATTTCAGTATGACGACCTCTCCCTTTGTCGGGGCAGGCCAGCTCAGGTGAACCACAAAATCCTGTGACCTGCGCTCGCTCCGAATATCCAGCGTCGTAATCGGCGCGGGTGGCTGTTCCGGTCGCACCTCCTTGAAGACGCCGCGCGAAGGGACCAGCGTATGATCGTAATGCTGGAAGAGGCAGTAGACGCCATAGAAGTAGCTGCGCCCGTTCTGGACGTTGCCGTCAAACAGCTTCGTGCGGTTCGTGAGCGACAGGCGCGTGCCATCATTCATAGATGTCGGCGCGCTGCCCTCCTTCCTGACCACGACAATGTCATGCACGTGCGCGGGAAGTTGCCACTGCAGCTCAACCTGCCGGTCATTGACCAGCGAGACAATGCGCGAAACGTCCGCTGTGATCAGCAGCGGTTGAGCCAGCACGGCGGCCTGAGCGGAGACAACCTCATCATAAGCGGCGAAGGCGGCATAGAAGAGCGGCACGCCGGTCTCCGGCTGCGCATCGTCATAGACATGGCCCGTCACCGTCGCGATCACCGTGCCGTCGCGCACGGAAGCGGGACGCGAACCGCTTTTGCGCACAATCTTCGTGCTGGCGTTGCGACTGGGCGACGGATTCCAGCTCAGGCTGACGACGGAGCCGTTGACCCGCGCCTGCAAATTCGTTGGCGGCGCGGGCGGGATGGTTTTCAGCAGGGCGCGCGCCTCGTCGCAGTCGCTACAGAGTTGCAGCGCCTGCAAACACAGGTCTACCTGCCGGTCGGGGCCGAGCGCGGGAGACTGCGCCTGTTTCACCAGTGACTGCACGCGCGCAATGTTCTCACTCACGATTCGTTGAAGTGAAGCCGCCTGGTCTGCCGCCTGCGCTGGCAGCGTCGCCAGGAAGCGTTGCGCGGCATAGAAACGACGCTGGTCGACCATCTGGCGTAGTTCCTCGACGCGCTTCTGCTCTTCTTGCGCGAATACCTGGATTTTCTCGCGATAGGAGCGAATGCGCCGCGCCCGTTCATCGGGCTTTCGAGGCGCCCAGGAGCGTTCTACGGTACTCAATCGCTCGTCGGCGATACTCACCGCGCCCCGGTTCAACAGGCCCTCACATTCGGCCAGCGCGTCATCGACCCAGAAGGCGTTGCCGGTCGGGAAGCCGCAGCGGCTGCACCCGGCCTCCTCAGACGGAACGATCTGGTCACAGTTGGGACACTGGATGTTGAGCGGTTTGTTACACTTGTAGCAAAATGGGCGTTTCTTCTCGTTAATGGCCTGACAGTTGCCGCAGCGTTGCTGCTGAAGATTGAGTTCAATCGTCGGCACTTCAACAAACCACTTGCGCTGGCGCGCGTGTTCCGTCAGCCTTTCCAGCGCCTCATGGTTGGGCCAGCCTTTCTCGCCCGCCTGCTTGAGGAAAATCTGTACCTGCCCGGCGTACAGCGTCTTATCGCTCAGACGGTTCAGGCTGTCATCGAGTTGCTTGAGCAGCACGTCCAGCGATTGCTGGCGCAGGCTCACGTCATAGGCCCGTCTTTTGTCGGCGCTCTGGAAAATATCTTTGGCATAGCCGGCCAGTTCTGATTTGGCCGTGACTTCGGCATCTTTTGGATGCTTCATCGTCATCGCCCGGTAGAGTTCATCGGCGGCCCGGCACAGCTCGGCAGAGGGCGTATTCGGAGTCATGCCGAGCAGCTTATAGAGATCCTCGATCTTGAGGACTTCAAGGCGTTGCTTGATCTCCTTCGCCATGGAGGCATCGAGCTTTGGCGCGGCCTTTGCGCCGGGCGCGGCGGGGGCGCGTACCTCGACCTTCAGCCGTTTCTCGATCTCTTTTGCTGAGAGAACGTCTTTGAAGTCGTTGACCAGTTTGTCGAACTCGCCTTTTTCCAGGTACCCCTTCGCTTCCGCCAGCCGCAGTTGTTGCTCGAAGATGGCGATGCGCTCTTTCGCGCCCTCTGCCCGCTCCTTCAGCGCGGCAGCCGCCTCCGCTTTGCGCGCCGCGTCATCTCCCATCACTTTCCTGATTTCAGGCACCAGTTCGCGGTTCTTCTGGGCGGCGATAGCCTTTGCGCCAACACCGGAACTCTGGAGGCTCCATTCGCTGATTTTTGTCTTTAACGCCGCTTCCCAGGGGGCATCGGGTGTGGACGGGTCTAAACCTAGCAGTATAAAGAAATTAGGACGAGTTGCTTCACCTGCCATGTGCTAATCCTTTTCCTCTTCCTCGCGCTCTTTCCTGATGCGCTTATCGATAACGGCTGCTCCCTACCGTCCCCGGCGAAAACGCTTGCCGGTTGGGAGTTCGCCGCCCGTCTCCGTCAATTCTCGCGCAATCGTGCTGAATGCCTCGCCGAGCCGGTTGAGATCGGTGAAGAAGCTCTGTTCGGACGAAGACGCGATTTTCGCCAGGAAGTCGCTATCCGCGCTGCCAAAGCCGATGGCGATGACCTGAATTTCCGCCTGGTGGCAGCGCCGGGCCTCTTTGATGGCCTCGCCCTGACATGCCCAGACGCCATCAGCCAGCACAATCGCATAGCGCGTTCCCTTGACCTTGCTCAGGTGATTGAACAGCGTTCTGAACGGGTGATCGCTGTTGCCATAGCCTGTCCTGCCGATGGAGAGGTCGCGGATGGCGCGGCTGATGTTTTTCGCATTCTGCGTTGCCTCCTGTTCGACGCGCACCGCATCCGAAAACGAGATCAGCCCCACCGAAGTCGTGGTCAGGTCACACTGGCTGATGAATTGCTCCGCGGCCTCCTGCGCTTTTGCCAGCGGCTCCCCGCTCATACTGCCGGAGAGGTCGAAGGCTAGATAGACCGTCATATGTTCCCGCGCCTGCTGGTCGATGGGGCGACCGGCAAAACGGGCCGGAACGTCAGATGGAACCGGCTCGACGGTCAGCTTCAACGGCTGGCCGCTGGAACGCTCAACTGCGGATATCTGCACCACCCCGTTTTTATCGTAGCGGTACGTGATATCCATGATTGCGATCTTTGTGCTGACGGGCGGGAAGTCGGTAAACACGTATTTGCCGAGGTAGACGCATTGCTGCGGGTCATCGCTCTCCCCCTGTGTCAGGAAGACCTCCAGCGTTGTATTGCCGCCGCGCCGCATATTCATCTCATAGGGCCGCGTCCACTCGGAAGGCATCGGCTGATTCTTCGCGATCAGGATGCTGTTGATGTAGCGGGTGCGGTCGCTGCTCTCGGCGATCATGCCGAGGCTGTGGGCGACGGCGTCGGTAGTCGTCTTGCGTCCGGCCAGCCGGTATTTCGGCGCGCTCGCGCCGCTGACCTGCTCCATCTCCATCGCTGCCTGGATAGCGGCGCCCAGCGCCACTGCTTCGTCGGGATGGACGCCGCCCATCGGTTGCTTGCCCGACATGCGCTCGACGAGTGCGCGCACCATAGGCATGCGCGTCGAGCCGCCCACGAGCAGCACGCCGCTGATATCGTTCCAGTCCAGCCTCTGATCCTGTAACACCCGCTCCGTCAGCGTCCGCGTGCGTTCCAGCAGATGGCCGGTCAGGGACTCAAAGGTCGCGCGCGTGACGGTATAGGTCTGGCTGTTGCCACCGGCATGCACGCGGATATCGGCCTGGTCGCGCACCGACAATGCGCGTTTGAGCTGTTCCGACTGGACGCGCAGGGTATTGAAATCGTCGCCGATCAACTCGGTGCCGAACTCTTCCTCAAATTGCTGCGCGACATACGAGATCAGGCAATCATCCCAGTCTTTGCCGCCCAGGTTATGATCGCCGTCGGTGCCAAGCACGCGCAGATCATCCTGCAAGATGGCGACCAGCGAGATATCGAAGGTTCCCCCGCCCAGATCATAGACCAGCACCTTCTGCTCGCGACTGCCTCCCGGACGTAGCCCATAGGCCAGCGCGGCAGCCGTTGGCTCGCTGATGATCTTCAGCACGCGCAGGCCAATTTTTTGTCCGGCTTCAATGGTGGCTGTGCGCTCGATATGGGTGAAGTAGGCGGGAACGGTGATTACCGCGTCGGTCACGGGCGCGCCGAAGAACTGTTCCGCCTGCTGCTTCAAGCGTTCCAGCACCAGCGAGGAGAGATCGATCGGGGTATAACTCTGTCCGTAGAACGAGAGGACAAAGTTCGGGTCGCCCATGCTGCGTTTGAAGAACGATACGGCTTCCCTCTTCCCCAGCGCCTGCTGCTCCTTTGCTTCGTCTCCCACCAGCACGCGGTTCTCCTCGAAAGAGACCACCGAGGGGGTCAGGTGATTGCCTGCCTCATCCGGGATAATTTGCGGCTTGCCGTCGTTGTCGATGTAGGCAACGGCAGAGTAGGTCGTTCCCAGGTCGATCCCGACAAAAGTGTTCACCGGCTCTTCCTTCCTGTTGCGGATGCCATTTTAGGAGACGCTCAGCCTGGTGGCGCGGGCCTGCGCCGCCGCCAGTTCCTCTTCAGGAATGCCCAGTTTGATCTGAATGGTGACATCCACCAACCTGTTACTGCTTACCTCGCGCGCAGTCACGTGCAGGCGCCCTTCCTGGTTCAGCTCGAAGGTGACTTCAATAGGGGCATGGAGCGGAAGGCGCGGCGGCAGGTGCAGCGTGGCATTGCCTATCTCTTCGCCCAGCGTGATATCGGAGACTTCATATTCTGAGACGCTGTTCTCCATGACCTGAACGTCCACCACCTGCTGATTGGCCTGAACAGTATAAAATGTTTCGGTTTTGGTAAAGGGCAGCGGGTCATTCACGAGAATCATGTTGGCGATGATTTCCTGTTCGGCGCGGTTCAGAGCGATCACGCCGAAGCAGTGGCTGGAAACATTGGTCACCGAGATGGCATTGAATTTCTCTACCACGCTGGTGCGCAGCCCGCTTTCGCGCGCGACCTCCTGCTGGGCGCGTTCCTTGACCTGTTGGGGGACCTGTGCCGCGTTGACATCCTCAACATCCTGACCGGTCATCTCCGCGATCTTGATCTGAATCTTTTCGTCGAGCATCAACTTCTGCCCGTAGATGGCCGCGCCCTTCGCCACCGCTTCGTCGGGGTCGAAAGACCGCTGCGGGATGTTGGGAAATTCCTTTTGCAGGCGTTCGACGACCTGCGGCATCTTAGTTGAGCCGCCGACCAGCAGAATCTGGTCGTAGTGGCTGTAGCCGCGTTTGGCCGCTTCAGCGATGGTGGTTTTCGTATATTCGATGGCGCGCTCCAGCATGCCAGCCGTCAATTCGTCAAATTTCTCGCGTGTCAGTTTGACGCCGACGCGCTCACCGGCGTGCATCACGGGAACGGTTGTCTCCTGGCGGGCCGAAAGCGTGCGTTTGGCGCTCTCTGCTTTGTTCCACAGGTCTTGCTGCGTCTCGGCGGAGTCGGTGGGGTCTTCCGAAGAGCCGGTCTCGTTGACCCATTCCTGAGCCAGATATTGCACAATGGCGCCATCCCAGTTGCGCCCGCCGAGGTAGTGGTCGCCGCCGGTGGCGACAACGGTAATGGCTCCGCCTTTGATTTCGATGACGGTGATGTCAAATGTGCCGCCGCCGAGGTCGAAGACCAGCACCACCTGATCCTTCTCGCTCTGCAGGCCGTACATAATTGCCG
The DNA here is from genome assembly GCA_902810755.1 of Chloroflexota bacterium. The sequence continues at coordinate 10,851 of CADDYT010000028.1, read as the reverse complement.
CTGCTGTCGGCTCGTTAATCACCTCGCGCACGTTTAGTCCGGCGATCTGCCCGGCGCGCGCCGTCGCCTCGCGCTGGGCGATCCCGAAATAGGCCGGGCAGGTAATCACGACCTCTTTGATGGGCTGGCCCAGGTACTGCTCTGCATCGCCCACCAGCTTGCGCAGGATATAGGACGAGATTTCTTCTGGCCGGTAATCGACGCCTTCGTAGGTAAACACCCAGTCAGAGGTACCCATGTGGCGTTTGACCATCTCTACCACCTGGTTGGGATAGAGAACCGCGTTATTCTTCGCCTCTTTGCCGACGATGCGGTTGCTGCCTTCAAATTGCACGACGGATGGCGTGGTACGGTCGCCTTCCACGTTGGGGATGACAACGGGCTTCCCATATTCATCGACGTAGGCGATACACGAATACGTTGTTCCCAGATCAATACCGAAGACGATATCTGTATTTGCCACTGCTTTTCTCCTCCGGCTACGCTTTTGCGCGATACGTTACGACCAGTTCCGGGCGTAGTACCTTTTCCTCATATTCAAAGCCTTTGCTGACGCGACGGGCAATCTGTTTATCAAGGGCAGGCTCCGGCGTTTCCAGGGCCTGCAGCGCCCGTTGCCTGCCAGAAACGAAAGCATCTCCCTCGACGCTGTATGCCTCGACGCCATTGCGATGCAGGATTTCTTCGAGGCTCGTCTGGAACGATTCCAGATTCTTCAAGACCTGTGCCAGGGGGATCATCCCGTCTTCGCGCGGCATACTTTCAAGCAGGCGACTCAGGTCATCATGCATGGAAATAAGATCAAGAATGACGGGCCGCAGAATCTTGAAGTGTAATCCGGCGCGATACGCCTGGAGTTCGCTATGCAGGCTATCGATCTGGCGCTCCTTGCTTGCATCATATTTCAGTCTGGTATCGAACTCTTCGCGCAGCAGGCGCATCTCGTCGATCAACTGCTGCATCCGGGCCATAAGCGCGCTCTCGCCGCTTTCAGCAGCGGGGATTGCCCCGTTCAGCCGTTCGCTTCCAGTGGCGGAAGTAGCAGGCATTTCTGCGTTCCCTGTCCCGGCTGGCTGATCCTTTTCAAAGTCCATAAAAGGCTTCCTGTCCTTTCTCTTCCCTCAATGTAACGAAATATACAGAACTACTTTGCTCACCTCGAACCGCCATTTGCATCTGGTTGATTGAAAATACCTATACTTCCGATTGAAATCGAAGCAGTAAGGCCGTTTTATCTGTTCTGCGACCAGAATACAGTATAAGTTAGATCGACTTGCCTGTCAATAGGCTGAGCCAGGTTGGAAAATGCCATTCCCTCTGCCTTCTCTTTTTATTAATACGGTAGGCAAAAAATGGTTGCATGGTAGTGGAGATTGCATGTAATCTTATGATTCCTGTGCTTGAATATGGGGCATACGGTCGGCGGTGACGTATTGCTGGATGAAGGCGAGTATGTAGGTCGCGGAAACGGTGGCGGCGCGCTCGTGGAAGGAATCGTCTTTTTTGCCGTCGGCGTAATCTGATATGCCTTTGACCAGCAGGGCGCTCATCTCCGGGAAATCTTCTGCGGTGCGGTAGAATGCGGCCCCTTCCATATCAAGGGCCAGCGTATCGCGCACGGGAAACTGCGCCTCATCGAAGAAGTTATCGTCACGGACGGCATTGCCTGAAGCTATGGCTCCAATGTAGCAGGCGGGTTCTGGCGGCTCAACGAGCGATTTCCATTGCTCGAACATGCCGATAAAGTTCCTGATCTTCGGGCTGACATGGTAGACATCCGTCTCGTGGAGCTGTCTCCGGTTTCCGTGTTCATCGATGATGAATTTGCCGCTATCGTAGACATATGCCCGCTCGGCTACGATAAGATCGCCCAGCTTGACGCGCTTTTTGTCGCCTGCACAGATGCCCGTCATGGCGGCAAAGCGGGGTCGAAACTTCTTCAATAGCGGTTTGAGGTGCAGAGCGGCCTCCAGCGGGCCGGTGTCGGGGGAGTAAGAGACATGAATCGTCAGCGGCTCTCCCAGCGTATTGTGGATGCGTGTGTGGTAGTAATCAATCTTATGCTCCTTATCAAAGGTTCGCTGAAACTGGACGCCGCAGAGCCGCGCTGCCTCCTGCATAAAGGCCCGCGCTTCCTCCGCCAGGGCGCAGATCACACAGACATCAAAGAGCGCGTTTTCCGTTGGCGCAGCTTCTTGCGGCGTTTGTTCTTTCCTGACAGGTAGCTGCGCGTTGTTCTTCCCGTAGAACTGCTGGTCTGCGTCTACCGTCCGCGCTGCCAGTGGCTCATAAAATTGCTGTGCCTGACTCAGATCCCACCGGATGTAGTATTTGTGTGATGCCGCGTCTGTATAGCGCCATTTTCCCGGCAGGTGTTTGACGACAACCATTTCGTAGCTGATCTTTGCTTCTATCATGCCGGTCTGGCGCGGCACCTGCAAGATGGCCAGGACGTTCTTTGTCCCTGGCGCTATCCTCTGTTGCGCAGGCGACTTTTCATACGTCCAGAAGAACGTGCTTTCGTTCTTTCCGAAAGCGGTAATAATCGGATAGAGCGGAGGGAAACGTATCTGCTTGCCTCCCGCCCTCATGTTCGCGTCCGCGGGAATGACGGTGAGCTGGGGCGAGAGCGTGTACATCCCTTCTTCCTCTATGCTGGCGCTCACATCCCTGGGGAAAAGATCGAAGGCGGTTACGCTCTGATCTGCCATCTCGACAAAGAAGGTCATTTCCTCGTAATAGCGATCCTCTGGCGGCCTGTGCAGGGTAAAGGGGATGATGATGAGGTACATATCCCACTGCGTGCTATCGGGCGCGATGACCTGAGCGGTGGAATAAGCGGTTGGCGGCAGGGAATAGATCAGGCATCGTTCAGGGTTAAGGGTGATCTTGCCTTCCAGTTCTTTTTTCTGCGGCAAACCCTCTCTTCTGCGGACGGTGCGGTCATCTTCTGATGCTTCGCTGAAGATATCACAGGTAATCGTTGCCTGCGTCTCTGGCAGCGGCTCGTCGCTCAGCGTCACCATCTCATCCATATTCACCGCTATAGCTCCTTTCGCATGTGCAGGGGGTGTATTTAACACCCGGTCACGACGAATGCCGCCCAGTAGAACGGGTCGGCATATGGCAGCGCGTGGGGGTTCTCCGCGGCGCGCATGGCGGCCTCCGTATGTATTTCTGCCAGGCCGCTTTCATAGCCAAGACGCAGGCTGCGTAATCGGGAAGCGGCGGCATACTCGCCCGCGCTTTTGGCCGCCGGGCCTGTTGATACAGCAGGGTGACCAGCTCCAGCAGGATCATAGGTCATCAGGACTGCGTTTGTCGCCTCTTCGCGCAGCCAGCGTTGCGCCTCGGCGAGGGCGCGAGCGGGAGAGAGGCTGCGTCGCGGGTCGAGGTAGAGTTGGGCAAAGCGGCTCATCAGCAAACAGGTGGCGCGATCATCGACAGCCCACAGTGAGGCGATGATGCCCGCTGCCCCCGCCTGCAAAAAGCCAGATGCCAGCCCCATGACCTCATCAGGCGCCTGGCGGATATCAATCACCGCCGTTTCGCAGGCCGAGAGGACGAGCAGACGCACGCCTTCCAGGTCGAACTCGATGCCTCCATCGCTCGTCCTTCGCTCTAATGCCTCGCCCAGGAAGATGCAATGCTCCTCGCGCGTGTCTTCTTTGTCTGCCAGCAGCAGGTGCGAGCGCCGGGGCTGATCGGGCTGGTAGACGCCATGCACCGCCAGGTGGGCGTACCAGCACTGTTTCAGCGCCGTGATGACCCTGTTTTTACTGATGGCCTGCGAGCGCAAATAGCGAATGCGCCTTTCATCTTGCCCGCAGCGGATAGCGATGCGTTGAATGGCTTCAATTTCTGCCCGCGTGTATGCCAGCCCTGCGATGCCGCCTCCCAGCAGGATATCGGGATGGGTGGCGCGGTTCAGTTTCGCGGCGCGCTGCTCGGCCACCTCTACCGCGCGCGCACTGGGGGCAAGCGTGACCTCAAACAGGTCGCCCAGGCGTTTTCTCTGACCCTGGCCGTTCTGGACCACTATCGCAGGCAGAGGAAAGAGGCCGAGCAGGCCAAAGGGAATGAGCCGCACCGTTTTCACGCCGCTCCAGCTCAGCACCTGCACGATATCATTCAGCCCCATCTGGCCCAGCTGCGAGAGAACCTGTTGCAGCTTGATCGGCACAGCTTTTCTGCTATGCATTTCCACCAGATCAGACACGGCCCTGTTTTTGAGCTGCGGCAGCGGGATATACTGTGTCTGCACCTGCCCTTTTCTGTCGCGGATAATCAGCAATGCCAGCCCGCTTTCCGCGCCTGCCGCCAGGTATACCAGCGCGCTCTCCGGCGCAGGAAGGGCGCGCTGGATATCCTCAAAGGCAGGGGTCGGGGTCATGAAATCAGGATCATCATACCTGCGAATCGCTTCAATGGTCTCTAAAAAGGCTGCGTGATCGGCCTCTGTCTGCTGAAGCAACGCTTCCTGCTTTTGCGCGCTTCCAGGCGCTGGCAAAGGTCTTGTATTTGCTGATGATATGGCTCTCGTCACCTGTTGCTGATGGTGCTTCCAGGTCTTCAACGCCACCAGAAATTTCTCGGTCCGGCGCCTGGATGCGGGATCGGCAATGCGGGCGGGGTCGAGAGTATCAAGACTCAGCGTCAGGCGTAGCAGTTGCGCCCGTCCCAGTTCCAGCATGCAGGCTGCTTCCTGTAGCGCGGGCCTCTTGAAGCGCGAGAGAACCTGCGCGGCCCGCACATAAATTTCGACCTGCGTGTTGGCCACATCTGAAATGAGGCTCAGCCGGTCGCTCTCAACAGGATTCATCGCCAGCAGATCGTGTTGCGCCGCGATAGCCTCTTTGATCGCGCCATACGCTTCCTCCCACCTTCCCAGCCGCTCAAACGCCTGGTAAAGAAACAACTGCGTTTTGCGGTAGAGAGCCGGTGAAGCCTGGCGGGTGGCAACGGTCAACTCCGCCTGCAGATCGGCGATAGCCTTCTCGAAATAGCCCTCACGACCGCTTGCCCCGATTTGCATATAACAACCGCCGCGATTCCCTATTGCGCCCATCCACTCATAAGGACTGGTTTCTTTTTTCAGTACGTTCAGCGCCGCGCTGTAATCATCGATGGCGAGCAACATATCCTGGATGCTCACCTGATCCCCTATGCGGTAAATGCCCGCTCGTTTGAGTAAAGTTCTTGCCCAATCGTCCTGTTTTCCCTGTTGCTGATAAAGGGTCAGAGCCTCTGTAAAAAGGTTTAATATCTGCTGGCGATGCTGGTGCAGGTTGTGAACGGGAGTATGAGCGGAGGGGGAGAAATCATCGTATGTTCCAATAAGAGATACGGTTAAATCAGCAATGGTACGTTTCAGAAATGCTTCTCCAGCTTGCTGCAAGAACAGGGCAAAAATGAGAGCAGTTCCCAGGTTTTCCAGGGCTTCAGCATACTGGTCGAGCTTCCCGTATTTCTTATAGACGGGAAGCGCGGCCTGAAAGTCGGCAATTGCCAGGTCTAAAGTGGCCTTATCCATCTGCTCGCTGACCACATGGCTGAAATAGATGCTACCGCGTTCCGTCCGTGTATCGGCCCAGCTCAGCGTTCCGACCGGCAGGCGGGAAAGCCTGGCGGTACAATCGCTGATCCTGTCATCTGCCGAAGAGGCTAGCTGCCCGTAAGCTTCAAAAATCATATCATGGTAAAATTTGCCCCAGGCGACGGTAATGCCAGAGTCACGGGCATCTTTGAGCAGCTGGTACCAGCGTTCAAAATAACGCACAGCTTCCGGTTTATCGCTAGCTTTTGCCCGGGCGATATAACTGCGCGTGACAATCAAGCTTGCTTCAGAACGTAATACATCCTCGTGTTTTTGCAGGAGTTTGAGAATCTCTTCTAGCTCCTCTGTAGCCTGGAGTTCCTGTATGACCCTGTCGACGCCCACGAAGTTTTTCCAGACCTCTTCCAGACCGTGTGTGTAAGCATCCTGTAAGAGCGATGCATACATCTCATAATGATCGGCCAGAGGGTCTTTCTGCTGGCGCAACCGCTCAATGTGCAATCGCAGGAGCCAGATCGCCTTGTCTGTAATCAGGAGTTCGCGTTTTTCCTCCAGTATATGAAAGAAGGATTCGTGTGAGTTTTCCTCGTCGAGGAAAGCAAGCGCATCCATGATTTTTTCTTCTTCGGCTAAAGAGCGTTCCCAGGCTACAGAAACGCCCCATACTCTCGCCTCTTTTATCAGGTCTATATGTTGTTTTAACGTCCCTGCCCCGACAGGATCATCTTCTGCTTCCAGAATGTCATAGTACGCGCCTGTGAGAAAGGTGAGCGAGAGATCGGTGAGCAGGAGTTGCTGTTGCTCTTCTAAAATGCGGTAAAACTCGGTGGAATCAAGAGTGGCTTCCAGCGCCTCCAGCGCGTCAATTACCCGTCGACGTTCGTCTATATAACGAATGGCAGCCGCTCTGACCCCATGCGTCTGCGCGTCATGGAGCAGAGACAGGGCTGCATTCAGGACGGGTATAAGCAGATCATCGTCTGCGTTTTGCACTTCATCCAGATGTTCCTGAAGGATCTCCGGCGCGCCGAGGGAAAGCAATTGATTTACGGTATCAACGAGCGTTGCAGGATCATCTATGAAAAATAGGTTATCGAGCAGTGCAAAGATTTTCTCCAACCGTGCTGGCATGGATTTTTCACTATCTTTGTCCTCTGATTGAAAAGATTTATCGCTCATGGATGCTTCTCCCTTCTCCCGAATTGCTCCAACAGGGTTACATGAAAGAGCGAGCTTATCAATTTGCCCGTATAGTATAACATATCTGAACTATCTTTGTAACCGGCGCCTGTCTCCGGGGGCAAATATGGAAGATAAAGTTATGAGCATCAGAGATTCCAGTGTAAAGGCCAGAACTGAGGTTGAACCGGTGGAAACAGGGTATGATTATGTCGTTGTCGGCGGTGGAACTGCCGGTTCAGTGATCGCCGCGCGACTGGCGGAGAATGCTGCTCTCACCGTTTGCCTGATCGAAGCGGGGCTGAGCGATGCGGGTAACGCAGATGTGTTAGCCGTCACAAACTTGCCGCCGGGGACAGAGCTTGATTATGAGGCTTAAGGATTCCCAAACCGTTTCCAGGGGATCGCGAACTGCACGATCATCGCGACCAGAATGCCCATGACCAGGCCGTTCTGGACGAGGGAGCGCACGAGGTCGGGGATGGTGCTGAAGGCGGTGGAGGGGATGATGAACAGTGAGAGGCCGAGCAGCACGGGCAGGGCGATGCGATAGATGGTCTTGAAGGAGAATTTCATGCCTTCCAGCTGGCTCAGGCCGGAGCCGAAGAGTTGCAGATAGGCCACGAACAGCACGGCGTCGCCCACGCTCACGGGCAGGGAGGCGAACAACTGGCCGAGCGGCGGGATCAGACCGAGCAGGATGAACAGGGCCGCGCCAACCAGGAAGGGCGCGCGGTTGAGGATGCGCGTAGTGCGCAGGAAGCCGAACGAGGAGACGTAGGGCGCGTATGGCACGATGCCGAAGAGGCCGGAGACGAGCGAGCTAAAGCCCGTCACGATCAGCGAGCGGCGGTATTGCGCCGGTGTGACGTCCTGCTCGAACAGCGTTTTCGCGCCTTCCAGCGCCGCGAAGGTGTTGCTCAGACTGATCAGCCCGGTCAGCACGACGGTGATGAGCAGGCCAGGGTTGAGGCTGAGCGGACCCCATGGCAGGATGGCGAAGATGGCATTCCCGGCGGGAGCCAGGAGAGCGGCATTGCCGGGAAAGAGCAGCACGAAGGCAATCCAGCCGACGATAATGCCAATCAAGATGGCGAGGTTGCTGATCAGGCCGCGCCCGAAGATGCTCAGCAGCAGCACCAGAACGACGAGGCCCAGAGAGAGTAGCGCGATACCCGGCTGGATGCGCGCTCCGGTGGAGAGGCCGAGCATGCCCTTGAAAAATATGCCGCACAACTGCGCCCCTAACAGGAAATAGAAGGTGCTGGTCACAAGCGGCGGAAAGAGCAGGCGCAGCCAGCGATGCAGCCCCGTCACGCCGAGCAGGATGATGATGAACCCGCTCAGGATGATGCCCACTTCCAGCGTCCCACCCAGCGCCGTCAGCGATTGACCCGACGCCTGGGCGCTGGCGGCGAGACTCAAGATTACGCCCCACCACAGGCCAGCCGAGCCTTCCATCAAGGGCAACCGGTGTCCAAGCGTTCCCTGTAAGACGCAGGCGATGCCGGTATAGATGAATGCGCGCTCAAGCGAGGCGGTGACAACGGCGGGCGGCTGGTGAAATGCGTAGCCAATGGAGAGCGGAATGACCACGATATTCGCGAACATGAAAAACAGCCACTGCACGCCCGCCAGCACAGTGGCAACCGGCGAAATGCCGCGATCAACAGGGTTCTGCAAGGCATACTCCTTCACTTATGCCGGTTATACCTCTGCCGTGGAGAATGCTGCAAGCAGGGTATGAACCTCACGCTGCGCTCTTTCGGTATCTCCGGCGAAGATCAGGCCCATCGGATTTTTCGCCATCCGGCAGATAATTCTCGTCCCTTCCTGCTGTAAGGCAGCATCTCTTTCGGCAATGTATGCCCTGACCTGCTGCGGGTCGGCGTCGGCGGGCAGGGGTTGTTTATCGATCGTACAGATGCCTGCCGCAATGGCCGCTTTCATGTTCGCGATGGTCTGCTCTTTGCGATTCGCGCCCAGCACGGTCATGATGGCATCCGTATAGTTAGTCCAGCGCGGATTGCACTCGGCCAGGTAGTTGCCCGGCGGCAGCTTTCTCCGGCTCTGCAAATGCCGTTCCAGTTCGCCCGGAATCATGATATCCAGATTGGCTACTCCCCGGATAGAGGCAAACTCTATGCCGCACTTTTGCGCCGTCTTCCGTAACAGCGCCTCAAAGAACGCCGCCGTTTGTGCTTCATACTCCTGCTGCATCTGTCGCATATAGGCATTCTTAGGAACATACGTGCTGGTGCCGATGCATGCCTTACTGCCGGGCTTCTGTAACTGCCCGTTCCAGCCCAGTGACTCGACCCGATCCTCTAAAATGACGACGGACATGCCGGGTGAGTCGGCGAAGTCGATGTAGCGGCTGATGACCACCCTGCTTTCTTTCCGCACGTTCATAGTGGTGGCCAGGTGCGCCTGTGCTTCAGTCAGGGCTTGCTGCCAGTCGGTATAGTAGTGGGCGTGTTCGGCGTCTCCATCCTGCACGACGATGATGCGACCGGCGTTTTCGTAGGCCAGGCAGCAGCCGTAGTTGCCATCTTCCTCGGTTGCCCGCAGCATCACTCCCGATGGATAGGCTTCCGCGACACCTGCCTGCCGGTAGATATACTCAACGCGACGCAGAAACCGTTCCGCCTCATCGGCGACATGGTGGATGCTGGCGACGGTGTAATCGGGGGGATAAAAGCCTTCCAGGCCGAACTCGTCGGCCAGTTGATAGAAGCTGGCTTTGTTCTTCAGCATATGGGTCATTGTCGCCGGAAGGCCCCAGGCCTGCGTGCTGAGTTCCCGCCGCAGTCGCATCTCAGTTTCAGGCACATTAATATACGGCACGACCAGCGGCACGAGTTCAGGCGTTTGCTCGCGTTCGCGTTTGAGATCATCAAAGGTGACCGGGAGAACTTCTTTGCCGAAAAGCGAGCTGAGATAGCTCAACTGGGCGCGAATTTCGTTCGTTGGTAAGCTGACGAGGACGCGGATTGCCTTCGCATGCAGCGGGAGATGGCCACAGCGTTCTCCGTAATAGTGCTGCACGTATTTGACCATTTCCTCGTTCGAGGCGCGCAACACGCCTTCGCTGCCGACATTGTGAAAACCCACGCCCAGCACCTGTGGCGCCCGTGAGGCAAATAGCGGTGTATGCAGAATGCTCATAGCTCTGCTGACCCCCTGACTACATATTTCGCCGCTATTATAGCTGTTCGTCGACGTTTGTCAATCGCAGAAGCGGCGAGTTTTGCCGGGTTTTCTCTGAAGGGGCGTAAATGGTCTAAAAAGCTCTTGACTTTTTGCGGCGCAACGGGTACACTCTGTGCAGATTTATCGTTGGTTAGCAGAGATCGGCTATGATCAGACAGCTATGTAAAGGGGGTGAGTTCAATGCTGCAAGTCCCTGTGAACAGGAATGGAAGCGCGGCACTGTCCCTGCGCAGTCGTGGAACTCATCCATCAACCGGCATCTGAGCGTTGAGGTTGCTCATACGCGCGTTCCGCTCAGTGTTGTTGCTCGGATATTTCCACGTCCGGGCCTTTTCTTTTCCCATCAGGCTCCCTCAGACTATGCCTTAAGGCTTCCTCATGACATCATCCAGACACGATTACTGCACGTACAGGAAAGGTAATATGTCGTTCGTTCCCTTTGTTTTTGATGGTGTGTCTGTTGATAAAAACGCAACGCCCGCGATGCACCGAGCCATCGAGTTGAGACAGAAGAAAGGGAGTATCAGCTTGCAAAGCCTGTTACCGCTCCATACACAAGCCCGAAAGCAGTTGGCTGCTATCCTGGAGGAGAGGAGGTGAGAGCATGAGAGGGAAACTCCGCGATAAGCGAGTCGATTTAAAGCGCGAGCCGTTCAAGCGCCAGGTTGTGGATCGCCGCCGCCCGCTGAGCAGGCGGGAAAATCGTTCTCAGGTCTGGCTGAACCAGCAACTGGAAGAAGAGGATGACTACCTGATCGAGGACGAGTTGAACGCGCCAGAGCAGCCTGCCGAGGCCACGTTGCCCGCCCGGCCTGCAAAACCTGTGAAGAAATAGACATCTCGCTATGCTTCATCCGGGATGAAGGATGCTGTAGGGACAGGGGGTGGGGTGAGGCGGGGAG